>CAKSPC010000089.1 GCA_934481445.1 uncultured Oscillospiraceae bacterium | reverse complement strand
ACGGCAGAAAACGTTGAAATAACGTCTGTCTTTGTGAGCTGCAGCAGCATGGATCATTCCTCTTCATACTCATATACTCTTGAAAAGGATGAAAACACCTGGTATTTTTCGTTCGACGCGGTTATCGACGGCAGCGGCGCACATACAGAAGTTGAAAGACAAAAGATAAATGAAAACGACGCGGAGGAAATACTCCGGAACATAAAAAAACAGCAGCTCGTAACAATGGTCAGACAGTATGAGAAGCCGGATGACGACGGCTTGATCGCTCTTGATGAAACCACATACAGACTCTCGTTTGACTTTACGGACGGTACATCAATATCCGCCCCGACAGAAGCGGGAGAAGAGCTCATCAGCGCTTTCCATGCACTTGCATCAGTAAATAATATTAATCAAAGCTGATTGAGCCTTATTATGCAGAAAATCCCCCATGGAACTCCCTGAATCAAGCACAGCACAGAATATCACAAACAGGCGCGTGACGCTCGTTTGAACAGGTCGGCTGTATTTCAGCCAGCAGCTGCCTGAACGTTTCTCCGCGTATCCCATAACTTTCGCCCTTTTCCGACAAAACGAATCCTCTCTGAAAACCGCCCCGAAACGGGGAGAAAGGAAAGCTTTCGCCCGTCGAAAGCTATGGTAAGTATCATGAACAGAATTACTTCTCTCATCTCAGCGATATCTATCTTTATTTCCTGCATTGCCGGATGCAGAATCGAAAACACTGAATTTGACGACCTGGAAGCCCTCGCAATATCTGCCGCCCTGTCCTACCGCACACTGGCATGGAACGGCAGCATTGACACGGACACACCGGAGTTCGCATGGAACACGGCGGGCTGGTATGCGGCATACAAGGCGAATCTCGAATTTTCAGACGACGCCGTGCTGTCCGGGGATCAGCTGAAAAAAATTCAGAGTGTCATACTGAGCGGGGATACTGCCGCAGCTCCTCCGGATACAGTCAACACAAAATGCGTGGTCAACGACGGCAAAATCTGCTGGGAATTCCCCGAAATCAACAAATATTTTCGTTCGTATCTCGGAGTTTCCTCTGAGGTGAACTGCGAGAAAACCGGAGGCAGCACATTCGTAGTCACGATACGCGAGCATCTGCGCTTCAACGCAGTCGAGGAGATCGTATTCAGCATCGGGTTCAATAAGGAAAACGACGGCTATGCACTCTCCGAGTTCAGCCGCAGCGAATTCTACGACCTTGATTTTACGCCGGAACTTCTTCATGACGCAAATCTTCTTTCAAACCTGCTCCCGATATACGAGAATCTCACCATTACCGAGGATTATTCAAACGGATTCGGGGCGATCTCCCATTCGGTCAAAACTGACAACGGATATGCGTTCTGGATTGATGGAGGGTCAGTTGGACACTATGATGAGTACAGCTTTTACACCGACGACAACGGCAAGGTCAGCGTAATGCCTGCCGACACTTCGCCCGAATGGCTCGATGATTATGTCGCCAACATGATGCTTCCGGGCGATGGAGCGGACTTTATCCGCCTCACCTGCACCCGGGACGAAGAAATATTCTTCATAGATTATGGTTCTTCAAGCACCGTATATACTGTTGACCGCGGAACTCTCGCATTGAAGAAAGTCGAGTCGTTCGATGAAAATGACGTGTCATACTACACGGCAAAGTTTGACTATGGTAAGAAAGTTACCGAGCCGGATACGATCGCAGCGTGGAAAAAGCCGCTGCGCACCGTGACGCTCAACCTGCTCTACTC
>CAKSPC010000088.1 GCA_934481445.1 uncultured Oscillospiraceae bacterium | reverse complement strand
TTTATTACATTTTGTGCATGGCATTTCCCTGCCTGCTTGTTTGTCATACGCTTTTTTCGGTTCATTCTTCTTTTTTGCAGCATCAACAAGCCCGAGCTTCCTTAAGATGGTTGCTCGGGATTGGGTGTTGTGTTATTTTACAGCGCCTTGCATTTTATAGAGAATAGTGGTAAAATGAAAAGCGAGGAGTGATACAATGAACGACAGCCTTACATTCTTGCTAGAAAAATCAAAGAACAATAAAGAACTTACCGAAAGAATATACGCGACCCGAAACGACAGAAATCCCGTGAACGCGCTCTGTGAGTTGGCAACATCTGAGGGATTCCCGATAACTGCGGCTGAACTTCTCTACGATGGGGAGGAAACCTGCGCCGCAATGTGCCGTTCGGTAAACGGCGGTGGAGTTGATACTCCGGACGGCTGGGACGATGTTTACGAGATGTTTTTCGCTGCCCTTGACTATATGAATGAATAATCAGACTTCCGTAATTTCAAAGTACGCCATCATGTCCCGGAATGCGTCCTGCGCGAGCTGGCAGGTGCTGATGAGGTACCCGTGCTGGCTGTCCCAGTTTTTCAGCCCGTTGTAATAAAGCAGCTTAATGCTCGCGTCGATGATGAACGGCACGACGCTGTAGCGCAGGCACTCCTTGAACATAATGAGCCGCCCGACGCGGCCGTTTCCGTCCTGGAACGGGTGTATCTTCTCGAACCTCGCGTGGAATTCCGCGATGTCCTCGAGGGTTTTCGGCGCACCGTTTTCGTACTCCGTAAGGAGCCTGCGCATTTCCGCGTGGACGTCCCTGGGGAGTGCGGTAATTTCGCCGCCGACCTCGTTCGGCTGCTTCTTGTAGTCCACGACCGCGAACCACGCTTTCCGGCTGTCGGAAGTTCCGGATTTCAGAACGCGGTGAAGCTCCTTGATGAACGCTTCGGACAGCTTTTTACTGCGGTTCTCGATGATGAGGTCAATACAGCGGAAGTGGTTGGATGTTTCGATGATGTCGTCCACATTGATGGTTTCGTCTTTCAGCACGCTGATCGTGTTGGTTTCGAAGATGTATCGGGTCTGGTCAGCGGTCAGGCGGCTGCCCTCCATGTGGTTGGAGTTGTAGGTCAGCTCCACCTGTATCTTGTGGTAGATACCGCCTTTGCGGTCGGTCTGCATTTCGTCCGCGAGAATCTCCGCGAGGGTGGAGGGCGCTTTCTTTGCCGTCACGGCGCGCGTGGGCCTTGTCTCGTTCTCTGGGATATTCCATGTCTTTCCGGTCAGGAACGCGCCCTCTATGCGCCCCTGCGCGCAGTAATTCCGGACGCTGCGTTCGGACAGGCTCCACAGCTCCGCGGCTTGCTTTACGGATATGTATTTCATGATTTCAACTCCTTTTGGATATTATATACCGTTATCGGCAAAAAATCAAGAGAATTTCCAGATAACAATTTGCTGAAATTGCCGATAGCGGCAGCACGGTAAAATCTTTACATTGAGGATTACGAGAAAATCAACGCGACACTGCGGCTGATGAGCGAGCTTGAAAAGGGCGAGCGTTCTGCGCGGGAAAAAGGGCTGGATAGACTCTGCGGAAATCGAGAGGGAGTGCGCGAGCAACATTCCGGATTGAGTAATTTCTCAATATTGCGTGTTGACAATCTGCATATAATAAGCTATAATATATGCAGATAAACCGCGATACAAGGAGAACCCCATGCGAAAGTTCGACTACACATTCCTGAAAAAAATCAGCGTACCCGCCGACATAATGAACTCCGC
>CAKSPC010000087.1 GCA_934481445.1 uncultured Oscillospiraceae bacterium | reverse complement strand
GTATACAGCTGCATGACAGCCTCCGACCCCGACACCGGCGACTACTCTTCCGTTATCACCAACACGACATCCGAGCCGATAACCTATAATTTCACCGTTAAGGCGCTTGACAAGGCTTCCTCTGCGGTAAACGTATGGGAAACCCGCGGCAACGACGGCGGAAGCTTCGATGAAAACTACTTTAAGCATATAGAAACCATCACACCCGTTGAAAACAACGGCGAATATACTTTCAGCTACACCGTAAAGCCTTATTCTCTGGTTACTCTCTCCACTGTTGAGGTAGAGGAAAAGGACTACTCCGAGGGCGACAACACGCTCCTCACCCTGCCTTACACCGATGATTACAAGTATGCGGATTATCCTGAGGATTACCTTTCCTCCCGCGGAAACGCTCCCCGCTACACTACCGATGAGGGCGGCGCATTCGAGGTGCAGAATGTTGAAGGCAACAATGTACTCATGCAGATGATAACCCCTGACATCAAGGCGGAAGAATGGGGCAGTACACCCTCTCCGGAAACAAACTTCGGCGACGACCGCTGGTTCAACTATTCCGTAAGCACATCCGTAAAGCTTGCCGCAAGCGACACCCCCGAGGAAAACTACGCGGGCGTTGGTTTGAGATACAATTCCGGCTCCAGCGGCAAGAGCGGCTGGTGGATACAGCTTTACGAGGACGGTTCCTGGAAGCTTAAAAGACAGAAGCGTATTGCTGTCGAGGGCGTACTCGAAAACTTTGACAGTTCCGCATGGCATGACCTCAAGGTAGAAGCGGTCAACAATTCCGTACGCGCATGGATAGACGGCAACATTGTTGCGGATTTTGAATCCGACCAGCCAATGCTTTCCGCAGGACGCGCGGCACTGTACAGTTCCTACAACAATAATATGTTCGATAATTTCGCGGCGGAGCCTGTTGACGGTACAGATACCTACATAACCCGTTACGATAACACTGACCTCTGCATTGATTATTCCGGCAGCTGGGAGCATAATCTCATGAGCGGCTTTTCGAATTACAAGAGAACCATTTCCACCGGCAGCGAGAGTGCAGTTCTCACCGCAAAGTTCAACGGCACAGGATTTGCTATAACAGGCGTAAACAAGGGTGAGGGCGTTATCTCCGTGAAAATAGACGGCGAAGAAGTTGAAAGCGACATCACTGTTTCGGGCATTGGATCCCGTGAAGTAGGTTATTACAAGTACGGCCTTGAAGCAGGCGAGCACACCGCAGAGATAACCGTTCTCAGCGGCAATCTCATGGTTGACGCGATGGAGGTATGCGGCGGAGAAGTCCCGCTTCCTACCGAAAAGAATGAGTCCGAGGAAGCAGTTTCCTCCGATACATCGTCCGACAGCGAGGACGCAGCTTCTTCCGATACCGAAAGCAGCAGCACCGAAGCGTCTGTTGACACCGCAAAGAACAATGTTCCCATCCTGCCCATTGCAGCAGGCGGAGCGGCGGTCGTTGCAGCGGCAGTTGCGGCGGGCGTGATCATCGCGAAAAAGAAGAAAAAGTAATATGCTTAATGGGAGCACGGTTTCCGCCGTGCTCCTTTATAATGGGGTATCTGATTTGGAAAAGACTATCACGAAAGACATGACAACCGGCAGCGAGTGGCGGCATATCGTCCTGTTTACGCTGCCGCTGTTGGCGGGAAACCTGCTTCAGCAGGTATATAACATTGCGGATACGATAATTGTCGGCCAGTATCTTGGCGACGACGCGCTTGCGGCTGTCGGTGCAACAGGCTCGATAACGTACTTTTTTTACACGCTCTGCCTTGGGCTTGCGACCGGCGCGGGAGTCATTATCTCGCAGTATTACGGCTCGGCACAGCAC
>CAKSPC010000086.1 GCA_934481445.1 uncultured Oscillospiraceae bacterium | reverse complement strand
CCGCAGCCGAGGGAGCTTACCATGGACTCAAGGAAGCCGTAGCCGTCCTTGATGTTGTTGATGGTAACGCCGAGAACGGCGCAGTTCGTGGTGATAAGCGGCAGGTACACGCCCAGCGACTTGTGCAGCGCGGGGAGGTATTTCTTAAGGATTATCTCAACGAACTGAACCAGCGTTGCGATAACGAGGATGAACACGATGGTCTGGAGATATCCAAGGCCGAGGGTATCCAGAACGTAGGTCTGAATGGGCCATGTTACCGCCGTAGCGACCAGCATTACGAACGTTACCGCGGTGCCCATGCCCGCCGCCTGGTCGAGCTTCTTGGAAACTCCGAGGAACGGGCAGATGCCGAGGAACTTATTAAGAACATAGTTGTTGACAAGCACGCTCGACATAAGTATAACAAGAAGCGCCTTGATAGTATCCATATATTACTTGGCCTCCTTTACATTTTCGGGGTTCTCCGTGCAGGCGGAGCGGGAGGGGCAGCCTGCGCAGCCGAACTCCTTCTTCGCTATCGCCTTGCCCTTGGTTATCTTGTTGACAACTGCGATGAGCACGCCGAATACGAAGAATCCGCCCGCCGCCTGCGTGAAGAACGGGATGGAATAATCCTGCAGGAACGGGATCTTGAATCCGAGGAAGCTGCCCGAGCCGAGCACCTCGCGGACGGTACCCATGCAGAACAGCGCGAGGGTAAATCCGCCGCCCATGCCCACGCCGTCCAGCGCGGACTCGAGCACGGTGTGCTTGCTTGCGAACATCTCCGCCCTGCCGAGGATAATGCAGTTTACAACTATCAGCGCGAGATATGTGCCGAGGGCTGTGAACAGGTCGGGCAGGTACGCGTTCATAAGCATCTGTATAACGGTAACAAAGCCCGCGATGATAACTATGTAAGCGGGTATGCGCACCTTATCGGGGATCACCTTGCGGAGCGCGGAAATAACGATATTGGAGCAGATAAGAACTATCGCCGCGGCGATGCCCATGCTTAGCGCACGGGACACGGAATCCGTAACGGCAAGGGTCGGGCAGGTTCCGAGAACCAGCACGAATACAGGGTTCTCCTTGATGAAGCCCTTTAACATAATGGAAAGCTTGCTTTCTTTCTCCATATCACTGAGCCTCCTTTACTGCTTCGAATGCTGCTGCCACATCAGCGGCGGCGGTCTTGACGGCGTTGGTCGTGAATGTGCAGCCTGCGATCACAAGGACATCGTCGCCGAGGCTGTCAAGCTCCTGACCGGGATATCTGTCGGTGTAATCCTTCTGGGAAACAACGTCGCCGTAGTACTCGGTTTCGTTGTGCGACATTACCTTGAACTTGGCGATGGTGCCGTTTTCATCTACAATGTACAGAATATTTACGGGACCGCCGAATCCGAATGTGGATGTCGTCATGGCGTAATATGTCGTGCCCTCGTCGGTGAAGGTGTATGCACCGTTTACGGAGGACTGAACGCCCTGCGGAACAAGCGTCGTTACTTCGGCTTCCTTGTACATCTTTACGATACGCTTGATGTTCTTCTCGCTTGCGGCTTCGTATGCCTTTGCCGCGGCAGCCTTTGCGGCCTCTACAGCGGAAGCGTCCTCGGATGCGGAATCGTCGAACGACTTGAAGCCGACGTAATTGCCGAATGCGTCGGTGACATATGCTACCTTATCGGCGATCATTGCGTAGCCCGTGCGGTTGGTGCTTACATACAGACCGTCCTCTTCCTCTACCTTGCAGGCGCCTGTGTTGTCGAGGGAGGAGGGTAACATCTCTCCGATAGCTTCCGCCGCCATCTGGTCGTCGGACATCTCGCCCGCGGCAACGTCGGCAACCGCAAACAGCGCGGTGTATGCGTCGGTTATGGCATTCTTGAACGCCGTGGAGGAGTAAGTAACTCCCGAAACAAGATCAACGCCCGAAAGCGCGGAATCCTGTCCGATATAGCTTGCGGGGTAATCCGCACCGAAATCCTTGGTTTCTGCGTAGTTTGTGAGAACTACATTCTTGATGATACCGTCGGTACCGATGCCCACGGTTATTCCCATGGGGGATTCGCTGTACTGCGATGTTGTTTCAAGGATAACGACGTAGCCTAGGCCATTGTTTTCCTTGTATATGCCCTGTACGGTTTCGGGGGCGTCCTCGGCGGTTTCGAGCTGCTCAAAGCCGTCTGCGCCGGGCAGAGCCTCCGCAAAGGAGCCCTGAACTGCCTTGCTGCTGTTTTCCGCGATGATGGGAGCAGTAACGTAATTTACAGCGGAAAGAGCCAGCGTAACGACGAGGCATATGGCAACAAGCGCGATAACGCTCTTTACTGAATCATTCATGCCTTGGCACC
The DNA here is from genome assembly GCA_934481445.1 of uncultured Oscillospiraceae bacterium. GTDB lineage: Bacteria > Bacillota > Clostridia > Oscillospirales > Ruminococcaceae > CAG-115. The sequence goes on along the minus strand of CAKSPC010000086.1, from coordinate 111 downwards.
TCCAAACGGTTTTGTTCTTGTCCATCTCTCAATATAGGGGGTGAGGATGTTCATAAGCAGGATGGAGAAGGATACGCCCTCGGGGTAGCTTCCGTATACGCGGATAAGCAC
>CAKSPC010000085.1 GCA_934481445.1 uncultured Oscillospiraceae bacterium | reverse complement strand
GTGTGGGGGAAAACAAGAGTTTTCCCCCACAGTCTATTGCAAATTTTCTGCCGTTTTGACTTTTTCGACAGACTGAGGGGAGCAAATTGCTCCCCCTCTTAAAATTTCATTACTGAATGAACGCGTAGTTGCTCTTACCGCTCTTCTTAACGGAGTACATGGCGTCGTCCGCCTTACCGATAAGATACTCTACACGGGTGTTGTAGTCGTCCTTGATTACCGCGATACCGATGGAAACGCTGACTGTCAGTCGCTCGCCCGCATCTGTGTCGAATCCCTTTTCGAGCTTGTCAATAATCATCTGCGCCGCCATGGAGGGGTTATTCACCTCGGCATTGCGTATGCAGGCGATAAACTCGTCGCCGCCGTATCTTCCCGCAAAGCCGAAATCGCCGACAACGCTCTGAATTGTCTTGGCTGTGAACTTGAGCACCTGGTCGCCTGTTGCGTGGCTGTAATTATCGTTGAAATGCTTGAAGTCGTCGACATCTATGAACAGAACCGCCATCTCGGACTTTCTTGCCTCGGACAGCGAAATTTCGTTGTCTATCTGGCTCTCGACGGTTTCTCTGTTGAACAGCTCGGTCAGTGCGTCGTAGCTTGCGCGCTCGGTGAGCTGCTGCTCGGACTTCTTCGCGCGGTCGATATCGACCATAACTCCGACGACCTTCAGCGGCTTGCCGTCCTTGTCGTGCAGGGTCGCGGTTCTCATCAGAACCCAGATGAAGTCGCCGTAGATGTTTTTAATACGGTACTCGTTGCGCTCGAAGCTCTTGCCCTTTTCCAGCGCGTCGAGGTCGTTTCTGTATCTGTCCACATCGTCGGGGTGGATCTTTGCCTTCAGCAGGAAGCTGTCCGCAAAGTGGTCGGACGGAGCACGATAACTGAACTTCTTGTTGAAGTTGTTGGAGAAGAATACTTCGTTGGTCTTGAAGTTCCACTCGAATATGATGTTATCCGACATATCCGTGATGGTTCTGTAACGGTCCTCGCTGACAACTATCTCATCGACAAGGTTGTTGAACGCTCTGGAGATCATGCCGTATTCGTTGTTGCTTACTGTGGGGATACGCGCCTCGTGGTCGCCGCGGCGTATCTTTACAAGAGTTTCCTCGATGGTCTTAAGGGGTCTTGTAACGAAGAAGGAAACAATGATCGCACCCGCAATGGCAACTATCGCCACAACAACGACAACCGCGATTATAGGGCTTACTGCTGCGCCGGAGAAGATGTTCGCCCTGCCTGCGGGGCAGCTTACGATGGCGGTCAGGCCGTCCTCGCCGCCTACTCTTATCATGCAGGCGTAGTTCTCGCCGTTCGCCGCGTTGTAGGTCATTATCTCGGTGGGAACGCCGTCCTCAAGGGAATCTATCCTGCTCGTAACGGCAGTGGTGTACTGATTATCAAGGTTGTTGTTGTAGCCTGCGCCGGAAGTCCAGTTTCTGCGCGGGTCAACGATGATGACCTTGCCCTGATTGTAGAACGTGGAATTATCCGTCAGCTTGGAGATCAGTCTGTCGGACATGGAAATATCATAGGAAAGGAGCAGCATGCTGCTGCCGATCTTCTTCTTGATGAACATTGTGGAACCGGTGGTGCTGCCTGTCTTTTCCGCCGCGCCGACATCGTTTATGTAGAACACGTTGTCCTTGTATGCGTCGTAGCTTGTGTAGTTTTCAAGCTGCTTGCCGGTGTCCTTGCCGTTGATTATCTTTCCGTCGGAATTAACAAGGCGCGCCGCAATGATGTTGGTGTTCTCGTTTGCAAATCTGATAAGGAACTCGCCCGCTACGTCGGAGGATGTGCCGTTTTCTGCCGCGGCGCGTATCTCCTCAACGGAAGAGAGTGTGTTTATGTCGTTGTGAACGGTGTCGAGGGTGGTCTGAAGAGAAGCAGCCTGGTTTGCCGTAAGGTCGGATATCTGGCGGCGGAATTCATCCCTGCCGCTGTCAGTGACGAAGATATCGGCAAACACGGTGTAGGCTATCATAGGAATCAGCGCGAAGCAAATGGCTGATATGGTCAGCATCGTTCTAATCTTCATGGTAAGTTCTCCCCGTTTCCGCCCCGCGGTGCGGAGCTTGATATTTATTAAAAGTCATTCTGCGCGCGCAAAGCGCAGGCTATACGAATAGTCTTTAATCATTATATCACATAAAATCAACAATGTAAACACATTATATATATTTTTAGTAGCGATAATCAAATTTTTATGAATTATATACAAATACCCGAAAAACGATTTGTCACAAATATCAATCTCCCGAGAAAAAAGCAAAAAGACTTCGGCGAAGCTATTGATAAAACCTTGGAATTGTGCTACAATAAAAGTATATATATTATCTCGGAGGAACAGCCATGGGAAACATCTTGAAGTCGTACAGGTACAGGCTGGTTGACAACAGCGCATTTGAAATCCCCCTGCCGATAAGCTTCAGCGTTATGTACAAGGACTGCGTTATCGCGGAATATAACATTTCCGCAGATGAAAAGATATCCGTACATATCGTCACCAGGCATAAAGAGGAAATGCTGACGCCCGTGCACCGCGCGCTTGCCATATCGGATATATATTACCTGTTTTCCTGCCGCGCGTTTCAGGACAAAACGCCGTTCACGCTGTTTGAACTTTCGCTGCTGGGACTGAAGAAGTACAATGTCTATGATATCGTGAAAAAGACCCGCGGCATAACCCCGTTTGACGCATACTGGATAAAATTCGAAGGCGACGACTGCACCTATGACGAGGCTCTCGAGGAATTCAACCGCATAACCGAAGCATATGTTCCGCCCATGCCTGCGCCCGAAATGCCCGCCGAACCTTCCGCAGATGTTGACGAGATACTGAATCAGCACCGCGTTGATGTTTCCAGGATACCGCGGGATGAGCCTGCGGCGGTTTCCGAACCCGTTACGAAGCCTGCGCCCGCCCCCGAGCCTGCAACGGAAAGCAATAAGATGTCGCAGGATGAAATTGAAGCGCTGCTTGTCAGCGCAGGGCTGGAACAGCCCGAGCCTGCTCCCGCCCCCGAATCATCGGGCGGAAAGATGTCGCAGGAGGATATCGAGAAGCTTATCGCGGGCG
>CAKSPC010000084.1 GCA_934481445.1 uncultured Oscillospiraceae bacterium | reverse complement strand
GCTATCTACATCTGCGGCAAGGTATTCAAGTGGATCAAGAAGATGGGCGGCCTTGAGGCTATGAAGGCTCACAACGAAAAGAAGGCAAAGATCCTGTACGATTTCCTCGACAGCAGCAAGCTCTTCAAGGGCACTGTTGAGCCGAAGGATCGCTCCATGATGAACGTTCCTTTCGTAACCGGCAACGAGGAGCTCGACGCTAAGTTCGTCAAGGAAGCAAAGGCAGCAGGCTTCGAGAACCTCAAGGGTCACAGAACCGTCGGCGGCATGAGAGCTTCCATCTACAACGCTATGCCTATCGAGGGCGTAGAAAAGCTCGTTGAATTCATGAAGAAGTTCGAAGCTGAGAACGGCTGATAACCGTCTAATTTAACACAGGAGATATCTTATCATGTATAATATTCTTACATTAAACAAGATCGCTGCCTGCGGCACCGACCTGCTCGACAAGAGCAAGTACGCTTTCGCAGACGATATGGAAAATCCCGACGCGATACTCGTCCGCTCCGCTTCCATGCACGAAATGGAGCTGCCCGCTAACCTCATGGCTATCGCAAGAGCAGGCGCAGGCGTAAACAATATCCCGATCGACAAGTGCAGCGAAAAGGGCGTTGTTGTATTCAACACCCCCGGCGCAAACGCAAACGCCGTTAAGGAGCTCGTTATCGCAGGCCTGCTTCTTTCCTCCAGAAAGATCCCCGCAGCCATGGACTGGATCAAGACCCTCAAGGGCAAGGGCGACGAGGTCGGCAAGCTTGTTGAAAAAGGCAAGAGCCAGTTCGTAGGCCCCGAGATAATGGGCAAGAAGCTCGGCGTTATCGGCCTCGGCGCGATCGGTATTCTGGTCGCAAACGCTGCCGCTGAACTCGGCATGGACGTTTACGGCGCCGATCCTTACCTCTCCGTTGAGAACGCTCTGAAGCTCTCCGGCAAGGTTCATTATGTAAAGAGCAACAAGGAAATTTTCGAGAAGTGCGACTACATCACCCTGCACGTTCCCGCACTGCCCGATACAAAGGGCATGATCAACGAAGAAGCCATCGCTTCCATGAAGAAGACAGTACGCCTGCTCAACTTCGCAAGAGATACTCTCGTTGACGAAAAGGCTATCATCAACGCCCTCGCAAACGGCGGCATGGCTTGCTATGTGACCGACTTCGCGACCGACGGACTTATCGGTCTTGACGGCGTTGTTGCAATGCCCCACCTCGGCGCATCCACCCCTGAGAGCGAGGATAACTGCGCAGTTATGGCAGTAAAGGAGATCGTTGACTACATCGAAAACGGCAACATCAAGAACTCCGTAAACCTCCCGAATGTAGAAATGAACATCAGCGGAAACGCAAAGATCTGCGTTATCCACAAGAATGTTGAGGGCGTTATCAACAACATCACCGCCCCCGTTTCCTCTTCCGGAATCAACATCGAGAACATGGTAAGCAAGTCAAAGAAGGACTACGCGTACACCTGCCTTGATGTAAAGGGCAACACCGACGGCATCGACGCAAAGCTCAAGGAAGTTGCAAATGTAATTTCCGTAAGAGTTATCAAGTAATCGCATAACATCGCGGGCGCGGGGATTTCTCCCGCGCCCTTTTGTTTTCGCAAAATAATTTGCAGTTTTTTTCACCCATGCAAAATATATAATCTCCTTGCAGAAGGATAACGCGCCCGCAATACAGCGGCGCTGAAAGGAGAAAAATATGAGATGGGATAAAATTCTGGACTGCACTGCGGCGGCGGTTGGCGCTGTCGTGGGATTTTTATACGGCGAGGTGACTGGTCTGTTCTGGGCGATGATAGCGTTCATGGCAGTGGATTACATCACGGGCGTGCTAGTCGCGGTGATAAACAAGAACCTCTCCTCCGAGATAGGATTCAAGGGGCTTGTAAAGAAGCTGCTGATACTTGTTTTCGTGGCGATGGGGCACATTATGGATACATACGTCATCGGCTCCGGCTCGGCGCTTATGAGCGCGGTTATGCTGTTTTTCCTCGCGAACGAGGGAGTGTCCATCATCGAAAACGCCGTCGGGCTGGGTATGCCCGTCCCGAAGAAGCTGCGCGATGTGCTGGAACAGCTAAAGCAGGAAAGCGAGGGTGACGACAATGACGATAACCGATAAGCTCATCCCCGCGGGAAAATACAACCGCCCCGGCACAAAATCCACCCCGAAGCGTATCTGCGTGCATTACACGGGTGACTGCGGCGCTTCGGCGGATAGGCTGGCATTATTTTTTACGGACAATGCGGCGGCAAGGACATCCTCGCAATATATCGTGGGAATTAATGGCGAAGTCATACGCTGTATCCCCGACAACGAGATAGCATATGCAGCGGCAAACCAAAATGCAAATACGATCCACATTGAGGTGTGCTACAAGGACAAGACGGGCAAGTTCGAAGAGAAATCCATTTCCGCGCTGAACGAACTGGTATTGTACCTGATGGACAAGTACAAAATCGGTGCAAGCAATGTAGTACGGCACTACGACCTCACAGGCAAGCACTGCCCCGCCTACTACGTCGACGCTACACGCTGGGCGGCTCTGCATGAGCGGATAACTACAAAGCCCGCCGCGCGGAAGCTTTACCGCGTGCAGGTAGGGGCGTTTTCCGATAAGAACAACGCCGAAAACTACGCCGCGATGATCCGCAAGGCGGGCTTCGGGGCGTTCGTTATCGAGGTATAACAAGCATTGAATATCGGCGGTCTTCCCGCCGATATTTTTTTGCCAAAGCGTGTCGAAAAAAGTTATCAAAAAAATATAAAAATTTTTTAAAAAGCTATTGACAAACGCGTTCCGTTGTGATATAATCTTATATGTTAAATGACTGGGGCGTCGCCAAGCGGTAAGGCAGTGGACTCTGACTCCATCATTCCGAGGGTTCAAATCCTTCCGCCCCAACCAAAATAAAGACCACCGATCTGGTGGTCTTTTTCATTTCACCGACCCTGCGATGAAGCAGGCAATATAACGCTTGACATTGCAGTCGCAATCTGCTATAATATATAGGTGATACGCGGGTGTGGCGAAACTGGCAGACGCGCCAGATTTAGGTTCTGGTGGTTCCACCGTGCAGGTTCAAGTCCTGTCACCCGTACCAAATAATAAAACCGACCTTGGGGTCGGTTTTATTATTTGGTGGCATCGTTTTTCATTTCGCGGACGGTCGTCCGCGATTTCGCATTGCGAAACCATG
>CAKSPC010000083.1 GCA_934481445.1 uncultured Oscillospiraceae bacterium | reverse complement strand
TGACCGACAGACCAGAGCCCCCGCCACTCCGCACGCAGTGCGGTTTTACGGCTTCAAAGGCGCTAAAGGGGTGTGGGTCGGGGTGGACAAACGGAACGTTTGTCCAGAAAACGCAAGAGTTTTCCCCCACAGTCTATTGCAAATTTTCTGCCGTTTTGACTTTTTCGACAGACTGAAATGGTGCTGCAAAAATTGCAGCACCATTTTTCATGCATAATTTTCCGAAAACAACCCATACTATTCCCGAATATTTCGGAAAGAAGGAATTATTATGGCAGTCGTACTGATAAGAGCGTGCATACTTTACATCATAATTACATTTTCGTTAAGGCTTATGGGCAAGCGCCAGCTCGGGGAATTGCAACCCTCCGAACTTGTCGTTACCATCCTTATATCCAACATCGCCGCGATACCCGTCGAAGACAGCTCCGTGCCGATGATAATGGGCATTGTGCCGATATTGACGCTGGTCTGCCTTGATGTTATCGTTTCGCAGATCATGCTGAAATCCGCAAAGTTCAGAAAGCTGATGATAGGCAGCCCCCGCATCATCGTTTCCGAGGGGACTATCCTTCAAAAGGAGATGAAGAAGCTCCGCTACACCGTCGATGACCTTGTCGAAGCCATGCGCGAGCAGCAGATATTCGACGTGACGCAGATACACTACGCCATCGTAGAAACAACGGGCAAGATACACTTCCTGCTTAAAAAGGACTTCCAACCCGCCGAAAAGCAGGATGTAAATGCCGGCGGCACCACCGATAATCCCCCCGCAATAGTCATCCGCGACGGGATAGAGGACAAAGAGCAGCTTCACATCCTCGGGCTTGGTCACGGGTGGCTGGCGCAGCAGCTAAGGGAGCATAACACGTCTGTCAGCGATGTATTTCTCATGACCGCCGACAAAAACGGCAGCACGACTATCGTAAAGCGACAGGAGGGGATGTAATGGGCAGGCTTATTATCAGTATCTGTCTGCTGATCGTAATGTCGGTGGGGTGCTTCTGGTCGGTGGCTATGGTAAACAAGCGCACCGACGAACTTTCCGACATGGTGTCCAGAACCGAGCAGGCTTATCAGGACGGAAAAAAGGAAGAATGTATCGCCGCCGCGGAGGAACTCAAAAAAGCATGGGATCATTTCGTTGAGGTCGGGATACTTGTAAACGACCTCGGCCACGCGGTCGAAATAACTTCCTCCATCGCGGAGATAAGCTCATTTGCGCAGGAACAGAATGAGGAACTGTACGCTGCCTGCGACCGCGCACAGGCACAGATAAAGCTTTTTAAGGATATGCAAACGCCTACCATCTGGAAGATTTTATGATAAAAACGGGCTTTCTGCCCGTTTTTTATTTATAAACGCTTGACAAACGTCCGATTTCGGATTATAATAATAAAGTCCGATTTCGGACAGAGGGGTGAAACTATGAATGATATGCCGACAGATAAACGCATGATGGTTTTCAACGTTCTATGGAAAGAACAGGACGACATCTACCGCGGTATTGCAAAAGCGCTCGGGATGAACGAAAGCGTTTTTTGGATACTGTACTGCCTGCGCGGGTCGGGGGAAAATGTAACGCAGAGTTTTATGTGCAGCATGATGCTTGAGCCGAAGCAGACGATAAACACCGCCCTCAAGAAAATGGAAAGCGACGGGCTGATATTCTTTTCGGACAGCGGCGATAAGCGCAGCAAATATATTTATCTCACTGAAAAAGGCGCGGCGCTGGCGAAAAACACTGTTGACAGGGTGATTGTCGCGGAGCGCACCGCAATGGAAATGATGACCGAGGATGAGCAGCGGCAGTTCCTCGAATTATTCAGAAAATACAACGACTGCCTTAAAGAGAAAATGGGTGAAATAAAAAATGAAAAATAATGTAATACAATTATCCGATCATTTCAACTTCCCGCGGCTGCTCAGATTCTGCCTGCCGTCGATAGGAATGATGGTGTTTATTTCGATATACGGCGTTGTGGACGGGTTCTTCGTTTCGAACTTCGTCGGCAAGACCTCCTTCGCGGCGGTAAACCTCATCATGCCGTTCAACATGATACTTGGCGGCGTGGGATTTATGATAGGAACCGGCGGCAGCGCGCTGGTCGCAAAGTGCCTCGGCGAAAAGAACGAGGAATACGCGCGGCGTTGCTTCTCAATGCTGATTTATGTGACGATAGTGCTTGGTATCATACTTTCCTCGCTGGGAATAATTTTTGCGGAGCCTGTCGCACGGCTCCTCGGCGCAACGGATGAGATGCTCGGCGAAAGCGTTACATACGTCAGGGTATGTCAGATATTCAACACCTCGTTCATGCTTCAGAACGTATTCCAGAGCTTTCTTGTAACGGCGGAGAAGCCCAAGCTCGGTCTTGCTTCCACCATTGCTGCGGGCATTACGAATATGTCGCTGGACGCGCTTTTCATCGCGGGACTGGGCTGGGGCGTTGCGGGCGCTGCGGCGGCAACGGGAATGAGCCAGGTCATCGGCTGTGTCATCCCGCTTATCTACTTTCTCAAAAAGGACAACGGCGGAAAGCTCCATCTTGTAAAGACCAAGCCCGAAATACTCCCTATACTCAACGCATTCGGAAACGGTTCTTCGGAACTTATGACCAACATATCTTCTTCGCTGGTCAGTATGCTGTACAACTTTCAGCTTATGGAGATCGCGGGCGAAAACGGTGTTTCCGCTTACGGCGTGCTGATGTACATTCAGTTCATTTTCGCAGCGGTATTTATCGGATATTCCATCGGCACCGCCCCCATCGTGGGATACAACTTCGGCGCGCAGAACCACTCGGAACTTAAAAATATGCTGAAAAAGAGCGTAACGCTTATGCTGGGCGGCGGCGTGGTCATGTTTGCAATTGCGGAGCTTTCCGCTCCCCTGCTGGCACATATCTTCGTCGGATACGACAAGGAACTTTTCGACATGACCTGCCATGCATTCAGAATGTTCTCGTTCGCATTCATTCTGTCGGGATTTAATATTTACGTTTCCTCGTTCTTTACGGCGCTGAACAACGGAGCTGTATCTGCGGCGGTATCGTTCCTGAGAACGCTGCTGTTCCAGTCTGCGGCGGTAATAATCCTGCCGATGGTATTCGAACTGGACGGAATATGGATATCCGTAACCATCGCGGAGGTCGCCGCGTTCATTATCTCGCTGATATTCCTGTTTGCAAAGAGAAAGAAGTATCAGTATTTCTGATATTGTCAATATAGCTTTACACATTTCACTCAAAAATTTTTAGCATCAGTTCAATGGAATAAATATCCACGCAG
>CAKSPC010000082.1 GCA_934481445.1 uncultured Oscillospiraceae bacterium | reverse complement strand
TACTTCTCTTTCATAACCCAAAACAAACACAAAATCCCCCGCACCGAAATGCGGGGGATAATTTATATCCGATATCAGATAAGGTCTGCGATGTCGATGTTCTCTCCGGTAAGGCCGACATAAGCGCCCTGCTTTGCCTCATCGCTGTCCGCATGGGCAAGCAGCCACTTATTGCACGCCCACAGCACCTTGTCCTCGCAGTAAATAGGGCTGATGGCGGGCTTGGGACCGTTTGTTCCCTTGGGAAGCGCGATAACTACCTTGAACCAGCCGCCCTTTTCCGCGTTGCAGGGAGCGTAGTGCAGCGTTGTCGCATATACCTCGACAACATCCCCTGCCTTAGCCTTGAATGCCATTACCTTGGAAGTGTCAAGCTTGCCCTCAACGATATCATCCTCCTTTGCAACCAGCAGGATGAAATCATTCAAACCGATGTTGAACTCGCTGTCGCGGTGATATTCAAGGCAGTTGAGCTTTGTATTATGACCGTTGCACCAGCCGAGCTGTATCGGCATTCCGCCGTAGGCGTTGTTCTGAAGCAGTCCGAAAAGCGGCGTAGCCTCCAGCGCAGCCTCTGTGGGAACATATCCAACGCCCTCGGGCAGCGGTGTGCCCTCCAGCGCCTTCAGCAGCGCGGAAACGTCGTAGCCTGTGTGTACCTTGCCGTATGCGGCAAATTCCTTGTCGTTGACAGAATAGATCTTCATTGTCGTTTCTCCTTGTTTCCTTTATGTCGGTTTTGCCCGTTTATTGTCAGTTGTCCTCAAGCTTCTTGAGCGCCTTTATTTCGTCGCGGTTCACCCTTATCTGACCATCCTTGATAAGCTTTACGTCGTTCTTGTTTACGGACATCGGAACATCGGGCTTCTTGTCGAGCTTTACTTTCAGCATTCCCGTAAGCAGGTTGACTTCGTCTACAACGCCTCTGCCCTCTGTGGTTTCGACATAAGCGCCGACCTTGGGCGTGGTACGCAGGAATTCCTCGTAGCAGTCCTGCTCATATTTAAGGCAGCACATAAGCCTGCCGCAGGTGCCCGAAATTTTCGTGGGGTTTAGCGACAGCGACTGCTCCTTTGCCATCTTTATCGACACCGGCTGGAACTCCCCGAGGAAGCTGGAACAGCAGAACGGTCTGCCGCATATGCCCAGTCCGCCGAGCATCTTTGCTTCGTCGCGCACGCCTATCTGGCGCAGTTCTATCCTCGTGCGGTATACGGATGCAAGGTCCTTTACCAGTTCGCGGAAATCCACGCGGCCGTCTGATGTGAAATAGAACAGTATCTTGCTGCCGTCGAATGTGCAGTCAACGTCGATGGGCTTCATATCAAGCTTGTGCTGCGCGATCTTGGCGGAGAACACTTCCATGATCTCCTTTTCCTTTTTCTCGTTCAGGACAAGCTGCTTTTCGTCGTTTTCGTCCGCCTTGCGGATTATGCTTTTCAGCGGGGAAACCAGCGCACTTTCGGGATAAGTTCTGTTGGTGAGGACGATCTCGCCGCACTCAACTCCGCGGGCGGTTTCGACTATCGCCTTTTCGCCCTGCCTGAACTGAACGCCGTTCGGCGAGAAATAATATACCTTTCCCACATCCTTGAAGCGTATGCCGATTATCTCCACGCTGGCGCCGTTATCCTCGCGGGGGGCAGGCTCCGCAGCGTTTTCCAAAGCGGGACGGGGCTGCTTCTGCTGACCCTGCGGGTTGGCGCGGCGCTCATGATTTTTATTTGGTCTGTCGCGGCGGGGCGGGCGGGGGGATCTTTCCTGCCTGTCCTGCTGCGGCTTTTCCTGCGCATTGTTTTCCGCAGGCTTTTTTGGAGCGATCTTCTCGGTAAAGTAATCGCTGTTATTGTTTATATCCATTATTCTCCTTAATCCGTTTACATCATCAGTGATGTGAGATATGCCGTGGTGAGCGCAAGGTTGAGGTTCAGAATGCTCTTTGAATTGACAAAGAAAACCGCGTCGGTCATTTCAAGGATACGCTCCTCCGAATATGCCGCGGCTATCACCGCCGATTCTTTCTTCCCGAAATACACGGCGTTCCCGCCGCATTTTATAACCATTGCGTCGCGCAGCACCTTTGTGAGATACTCAAGCACGGCGGCATATTCTGCCCTGCCGCTCTGCTCCGTAAGCGCCGCCGCAAACGAGAATTTATCCCGCCGCGCGACCGCCGCAGCAGCACGGCAGGCAGTGTCGATGAGCTTCTTCTCCTCGCCGCCGTCGATAACGGCGCGGCACTTGCCGATGTTCCCCGAAAAGGTGTCGGAAAGCTCCGCGGCGGTTTTCGCGTCCGTACCGCTCTCACGCAGGCACTCGGCGCATTCCTCCGTGGAGGGAAGCGAAAGCTGATACTCCGTCACGCGGGAAAGTATCGTTTCGAGCATATTATTGACGTTTTCGCAGGTAAAAATAAACCGCAGATACGGCGCAGGCTCTTCTATAAGCTTCAGCATCGTATTCTGAAGTATCGGCGAAAGATCGTCGCAGTCCTCGATGATATATATTTTCAGCCCGCCGTTGTTCGGGGCGATAACCGAGTCGTTGATGAAATTATCGTCGAACGGCTCCTTGGCATATTTGCCGCCGCATTTCTGCTTTACGAAGATAACGTCGGGATGGCTGTCGCTGTCGATAAGGCGGCAGTTGTGGCAGCTTTCGCAGGGCGGCGCACCGCACATCATAAGCTTTGCGATGTACCTTGCCATAACCTTTTTGCCCGCGCCCTGCTCCCCGTGGATAAGCACGGCATGGGAAAGGCGCCCGTGCGCGGCGGCGCTGTCAAGCCGCTTTTTAAGGCTTTCTTTACCGTAAAGGCGCATTATACCTTCTCGAATCTTTCGATATTGGTGACGAAAATAGTAGCGCCGCCGACGGAAACTTCAACGGGGAAGCTTGTATAGCTGCCCACGCCGTAGCTTGCGGAGTTGGGAACGAACTGCTTTCTCTTGTGTGAATGCTTCTTGATTATGTCGATTATCTCGTCTACCTTATCATCCTCGGAGCAGACCATGAACGTGGTGTTTCCCGCCATGAGAAATCCGCCGGATGAAGCGAGCTTTGTCGCCTGAAATCCGTTTTTGGTGAGGGATGACTGAACAGCGTGGCTGTCGTCGTTGTTTACGATGGCATATATGAGTTTCATATAATTATCCTCCTTTGAGGCTGTTTTTTTACACCTTATATTATACAGCATAATCGCCCAAAATGCAAGTAATTTGAAGCAATTTATGCGCAGAGCAAAAAACGACCCCGCACCATGATTGGTGCGGGGTGAAAGCTTATGAAAGAGAAGTT
>CAKSPC010000081.1 GCA_934481445.1 uncultured Oscillospiraceae bacterium | reverse complement strand
GTAGAATGTCGGGTAAATAAGCAGCGAGTCATTATCCTCGACTACCGGCTCGCAGGCGATACGGGAAGCGGAGGTGTAGCAGCCGACTGTAGCAACGACCTCGTCCTGCATGATGAGCTTCTTGATCTTCTCTGCGGCTGTTGCGGCGTCTGTCGCGTAGTCCTCGAGAACGTATGTGATCTTCTTGCCGTTGATTCCGCCGGCTTCGTTCACCTCGTCAATAGCCATCTGTGCGGCGTTGATCATACATTCCTCGGTGATAGCGGTCGCGCCGGTCTTTGAGAACAGCAGGCCGATCTTGATTTCATCGGACGAGCCGCTGTCGCAGCCTGTCATTCCGGCTACCATGCCTGCGCAGGTTGTCACCGCCAGCGCCGCGGATAAGAGCTTCTTTAAGAATCGTGATTTCATTGTAGTCTCCTCCTTGATTATCTTCTGTTCTTTCTGTTTAGTAAAGCGTTACCACTGCTGGTTCGCGCTTCATTATAACCTTTCCGCTCTTTACTGAGTAAAGAACGTCCTTTAAGTACTGAACCGCCTCGAAATCGTCCTTCGCGTCGATGATGAGGAAGTCTGCGGGCTTGCCCTCGCTTATTCCGTATCTGTCGGTGAGGTGCATTGTCTTAGCGCCGTTCTCTGTGATCAGGTCAAGGCTGCGGGAAATTTCATCGTAGCCCATGTACTGGCACACATGAAGTCCGAATCCGAGTACCCACAGCATGTTTCCCGTGCCTAGCGGATACCACGGGTCGGAGATGGAATCCTGACCGAAGGAAACATTCAGCCCTGCGTCGAGGAGTTCCTTCACCCTGGTTACGCCGCGGCGTTTGGGATAAGCGTCCGCCCTGCCCTGGAGGTGAGTGTTCTCATGCGGACATACCGCGAAATTTATCCTGGATTTCTTCAGGATATTGAACAGCTTCATGCAGTAGGCGTTGTTGTAGGAATGCATCGCCACTGTATGGCTTGCCGTTACCTTGTCTGTAAGACCGCTTTCATATGCGAGTGTCGCGGCGACTTCGAGGAACCTCGAAGCTTCGTCGTCTATCTCGTCGCAGTGGATATCAATGAGCCTGTCGTATTTTTCCGCCAGCTCGAAGGTCTTTTCCACGGATTTCACGCCGTATTCTCTTGTGTATTCAAAGTGAGGGATACCGCCGACGCAGTCGCAGCCGAGCTTCACGGCCTCTTCAAGGAGTTCTGCGCCCTTTCCGTAGGTGTATATGCCGTCCTGCGGGAAAGCGACGAGCTGGATGTCTACCTTGTCCTTGTATTCCTCTTTCAGCTCCAGCAGGGTCTTAACGCCGAGCATATTTTCATCGCCCGTGTCGACGTGGGAGCGGACGTGCTGAACTCCGTAGGACATCATCTGGTCGAGGGTCTTTTTTGCGTTCTCCCTGATGTATTCCTTTGTGAGAGGAACCTGCTCCTTGTGCTCCGCCCAGATCTGAATACCTTCGAACAATGTTCCGCTGAGGTTGTGGTGGGGAACTCCGGCGGTCATCGCATAGTCGAGATGAACATGGGAGTCGCAGTAGGGCGGAATGACCAGCTTTCCTGCCGCGTCAATTGTATTCGGATCCGCTCCGCCCTCTCCGGCGGGAACTATCTTTCCGAACTTTCCGTCGGTCACCATGATGTCGTAAAGTCCGTCTTTCTTTCTTAACTTCGCATTTTTTACCAGCATTTCAGTTACCTCCTGAATTATTGAATAAAAAAGGCGCAGCCCTGACGGAGCTTTGTTTCTCCATCAGGACTGCGCTGTCCTTTTGCTTGTTTGTATTTTAGCACAATATTCGCCAAATTGCGATGTACAGTTTGCATATTATTGCAATTTATTTTTGTTCTTCTTGCATATTTATGTATTTGTAGCAGTAAATTGCGTTCTCTGCGGCAAAGCGTTTTTCCGGGTCGGTGCAGTCGTGCCCGAGGATGTCGAAAATCAGCCGCAGGCGCTTGTTCATGGTGTTCCGATGAATATAAAGCTTGTCGGCGGCATGGCTTGCATTGCAGTTTTCTTCGAAAAAACGCTCCAGTGTGATAAGCAGTTCGGTGTTGTGATTCCGGTCGTAGCTGATTATTCCGCCAAGCTCCTGCTCATAGCAGCTCTGTATAAAATCACGGTCCTCTGTTCGGAAAAGCATTTTGATAATTGCAGGGAGCGAAGCATAATCCCTGCATTTTCTGTTGATTGGATATGCGTCTACGGCCTTTACTGTGTTCACAGCGTCGCGATAGCTTGATTTTATCGTAATTTTGGAGCTTATCTGACTGCCGAGGGCAAAGTACATTTTTTTCAGCCCATATTTCTCCGCAGACAGTGATATCAGCCTTTCGCCCGCTTCCATCAGGACGCGGGCGTAATCCGGATCGTCCGTGCCGGTGAGGGCAACGATGCGGTTTTTCTGGATATATGCTATCGGCGTGTTGAGCACATTGCACACATCGGTCAGAATATGCTGGGTGTCCTTCATCTCGGAAAGAGCACGGTCGGGCGTGCGCATAACGACCACGAAAGAGCGCTGCCGCAGCTTGTAGCCTGCACGCTCGATGGCGATGAAGTGACTGCGCTCATCCTCGTCGTAGCCGTAAATTATATCCCGCAGAGCCTCGCCGCCGCGGCGGATATAGTGCCGCTCGGAAAACAGCATATATGCCACATTTTTTGTGACCGTACCTATCGGTATGCTGGCGGGCATGGTGATGATCGGAACATCGAGCCGATCTGCTTCGTTAAGCATTTCGGCGGGAAGCTCCATGAAATAATGACCTATCAGCACCAGTATTGCGGATATCTGATGCTCGGCGCAGATATCTACTATTCTGACGAGGTTCGCGGTGTCGCGCTTGATGCCGGAGCCATAGAGTATCATCAGCTCACGCCCCTGCACCCACGGAGTTATTTCGTCGTCCTGACAGATGTAAAACCAGCTCACGGTCTTGGACAGCCCGCCATCGCCCGCAAGAACTTTCCAGTCCTTGGCTATATCGAGGTCAAGTATATCTTTTACGGTTATGTAATACAGAAAAATCACTCCCGCCTGAAAATAGTATGATATTAGTATATCACAGTGCGGGGCTTATTGCAATGTCTTTTTGGTAAAATATCGCGAAGCTCACGAATACGATACCGGATCAGAATCACCTTACTGCACTCATATTCACGCATAAATTCGACCTTATTGTTACAAAGTCGGTCAGCAGATTTACATGAAACACGGTTGACAGCCTTGTGACTATCCGAAAGTTGAAAGAAAACGGCGTTGCCGAACTTGTGAAGGCTGCAGTTAAGGATAATGCTACCACCGAACAGTCGCAGGAAGCTTACTTGAAAAAGCTTGAAACGCCTGCAAAACCTCCGTACCCTCCGCAGTCAGAACGAAAATGCACACCCTTATGAACTTTCGTTAAATTGTGTTGACAAATCCCATTAAACAAGGATTTTCGGATAAAGAAAACGGACACCAATCAAGATGCGCATTTTGTATCTTGATTGGTGTCCTGTTATGGTTGAGATAAATCATGTCATGGAAAACCTACAACTCATTATTCCATATCATAAATTCAATCATTTGCCAAGTGCAATCTTACCCATAGCATCAGCCTGCATAATAGCGTCAT
>CAKSPC010000080.1 GCA_934481445.1 uncultured Oscillospiraceae bacterium | reverse complement strand
AACTTACACTGACACTAAAAACATACGCCTCCGCAGCGGAGTTACCACTGCGGGGGCGTACTGTTTATTTATGAGGAGGTAAGGTATCGAGGGTCATGAGTTATCACTCAATGGCGATGAACTTCTTCTCTTTTTCGGGAAGAGCGTCCTTCTTCGGGATATCCAGCTTCAGGGTGCCGTTCTCGAACTTAGCGGAGATATCAGCCTCGGTGATGTTGTCGCCGACATAGAAGCTTCTGCTGTACGAACCGGAGTAACGCTCGCGGCAGATGTACTTGCCGTTGTCATCCTTTTCGTCGTTGGATTTGCTGCTCTCTGCGCTGATGGTCAGATAACCGTCGTTCAGCTCTGCCTTTACATCCTCTTTCTTGAGGCCGGGCAGGTCAACTGTCAGCTCATAGCCGCCGTCTGTTTCTTTTATATCGGTCTTCATCATGTTGTCCGCGCTCTTTGTGAAGAACGGAGAACCGAAGAAATCATCAAATAAGTTGTTTCTGAAAGTGCTGGGCATTAACATAAGTCATTACTCCTTTCGCAAGCGATCGGGTTTGCTGTGAAAATTTTTTCGTGATCCTTCCGCCTCCCTGCGGAGGTTCTCGGATCATTTTGTTATTTTTCAAACTCAGGTGGGAGCCTCTTCTCTTTCATCTCCCTGTTCCCTTGTTCTGATTATAATATAGCACAACTCTTTAGCACTGTCAATGGCAGAGTGCTAGTTTTCTTGCATTTATCACCATTTTCACAGTAATTTCAGACAAATGTCATCAACACCTTTAATGCGCCCCGAGTATCCTGTCGATGTCCTCCTGCGGCTTTACCGTGGGGGAAATCGCGAACTTCTCCACCAGCACGTTAAGCACGCTGTCCGAAACGAATGCGGGTATAGTCGGGCCGAGGAGCATATTTCTCATGCCGAGATGAAGCAGGGTCAGCAGGATGCAGACCGCCTTCTGCTCGTACCACGAAAGCACCAGCGTAAGCGGCAGGTCGTTAAGCCCGCAGCCGAATGCCTGCGCAAGTTCCGCGGCGATTTTTATCGCGCTGTACGCGTCGTTGCACTGGCCGCAGTCAAGAATGCGGGGAATACCGTCGATGTCGCCGAGGTCAAGGTCATTTATGCGGTATTTTCCGCAGGCAAGGGTGAGTATCAGCGTATCGGGGGGAGTGAGCTTCGCAAAATCGGTGTAGTAGCTTCTGCTTGGAGAAGCGCCGTCGCAGCCGCCGATAAGGAAGATATGGCGTATCTTTCCCGCCTTGATAAGCGAGATTATCTTATCCGCCTGCGAAAGCACCGCGTTGTGCGCAAAGCCCGTCATTACGGTATGCCCGCCGTTCATGCCCGTCATGAATTTATCCTCGTCATACCCGCCGCATTCTATCGCTTTCTTTATTACAGGGGTAAAGTCCTTGTCCTCGCCGATGTGAACAAGCTCGGGGTAGGATACTATCGAGGTGGTGAACACGCGGTCGCAGTAGCTTTGCCGCACGGGCATGATACAGTTGGTGGTGAACAATATGGGGGCAGGGATGTTGTGAAATTCCGACTGCTGATTCTGCCAGCCCGTGCCGAAATTGCCCTTGAGGTGCGGATACTGTTTCAGCTTGGGATAACCGTGCGCGGGGAGCATTTCGCTGTGGGTGTAGATATTTATGCCCTTTCCCTCGGTCTGCTCCAGCAGAAGTTTCATGTCGTGCAGGTCGTGACCGCTCACAACGATAAACGGCCCCTTTTCTATCGTCAGCGGCACCTCCGTCGGAACGGGATCACCATACTCCCCGGTGTTCGCGGCGTCGAGGAGTTCCATACATTTCAGGTTGACTGCACCCGTTTTAAGCACCAGCGCCAGCAGCTCGTCCGCGGATTTATTCGCGGGGAGCGCCCGCAGCGCTTCATAGAAAAAAGCGTTGACCTCGGGATCGGTCTTTCCGAGGGCGCGGGCATGATACGCATACGCCGCCATACCCTTGATACCGAACAGGATAAGCGATTTCAGCGAGCGGATGTCAACGTGCTCATTCCACAGCAGCCTCATGTCGTAGTCGGGGAATTTCCCGGCGCTGACCCTGCCCTTTTCCTTTTCGATTTCCGTCTTTATCTGCTTTATCGTAACGTCGTTGAAGTTTACGTTGGTGATGGTTGTGAACAGGCCCTTCAGAACCAGCGCGTCCGTTTTTTCCGTGGGAGTGCCCTCCTCGCAAGCCTGTGCAAGCGCGATAAGCGCCCCGATGATATCATCCTGATAATTTGCGGTGTCAGCCATTTTTCCGCACACGCCGACCTTTCCGTCGCAGCATTTGTTGTGCGCGGTCTGCTGGCACTGAAAACAAAACATTTCTTCCATGAAAATGCTCCTTTCTTTTTTGGGATTATTATGTTGCATATCAGAGAAAAATATGCTATAATCAAAGAAAAATACGGAGGTACGATACTATGATAAGACATATAGTAATGTGGAAATTCAAGGAGGGCGAGCACGACAATATGCTCGTTTTCAGGGACAGACTGCTCGCGCTGAGAGAACAGATACCCGAGATACGCGCCATGGAAGTCGGCATAAACATCAACCCAAGCGACAGAAGCTTCGACGCCGTTCTTGTTTCCGAATTTGACAGCCTCGAGGCGCTGAAATCCTACAGCGTAAACCCGCTCCACGTTGCGGTTTCAAGCTTCTGCAAGTCCATCAGGACACAATCCGTAAGCTGCGACTATGAGATCTGATAAAGTATACCATGAGTTCCCGCCTGTTTACGACGGGAACTCTCGCGTTCTTATCCTCGGCACGATACCCTCGCCAAAATCACGCGAACAGGGATTTTATTATATGCACCCGCAGAACCGCTTCTGGAAAATGCTCTGTGCCGTGCTCGGCGAGAATATTCCCGCGGATATAGCGGGCAGGCGGGAAATGTGCCTGCGCCGCGGGATAGCCCTGTGGGACGTGCTGGCAAGCTGCGAAATAAACGGTGCTTCCGACAGCTCAATAAAAAGCGCCGTTCCGAACGACCTTGAAAAGGTATTCGGAACGGCGGATATCCGCGCGGTATTCACCACGGGGAGAAAGGCGCAGGCGCTTTACGAAAGGTTCTTTTCGGATAAAATGCCCGCTGTCTGCCTGCCATCCACAAGCCCCGCCAACAGGACGATCTCCGAGGCGGATATGCTGGAGCAGTATCGCGCCATAGGACGGTATCTGTAGCTTACGCGATGTCCTCGTCCTCGGGATAATAAGGTGCCGTACGGCGCTTTCTGCAAAGGCGGCTCTGGTCAAGTACGGTTATGCGATGCTCAGTTTCAGCATAGTGCACCGCCTTGATCAGACGTTTTTTCAGATGGCTCAGCGCGGCGCTTCTGTTCATCGAAAAAATATCGTCCAGCCGCACCCCGTTTCTGAAATAGTCAAACGTTCTGTAATCGAATTTTGTGCTGAATAGATAATAGCGCCTGCGCTCGCACTCAAGATAATAATCCGCCCTGTCCCTGCCGCTGACCGCAAAAATGTATGATGTGCTCATGCTGTTTTCCTCCCTGCTGTTTTGATTCCTTTTGCTGATGATACCATTATAGCACATTACCGCCCGCAATAATGTGCCGGTATCGACACATTTTAAAATCTGCTGCGGTTATTTATATTGTACTAATGCACAAAAAATCAGTGTAAAGTTTGGTAAATATTATTACTTTACAAAATCCGTGGTTTAACTTAAAATATAAATAAGGCAACAATGCAGATTTTTTAGGCAACACAGCACAAATGTCGGTCCTTGTGCAGCGCTGCCTTAACC
>CAKSPC010000079.1 GCA_934481445.1 uncultured Oscillospiraceae bacterium | reverse complement strand
TCGGCAGACTAAGACCCCGCACAAGGCGGGGTCGATTTTTTATTCGTTTTCTTCCGCAGCGGAATTATCCTTGTGATTTTCTGCGGTGTATGACAGCGTCATAAGGCTGTCGGTAAGGTGGACGTTTTCAACATCGGCGTCGGGATAGTCGTAATGGATATCGTAGTGCGTGAAGTTCCAGAATGCATGAACTCCGCATTCCATCAGCGCCGCAACGGTGTCCTTAGCACCCGAGCGCGGTATGCACAGCACCGCCATTTTCGGGGAATGCTCCCTGCAGAAATCCTTCATGCGGTTTGTGTGCATGATAGGTATTCCCGAAATTTCGATGCCCTCCATGGAGATATTGCTGTCGAATATTCCCACCAGCTCGTAGCCGTATTTGCGGAAGTCGATGTGCACCGTTATCGCCCTGCCGAGGTTTCCCGCGCCGACGAGGATTATTTTCCTCATGTTGTCAAGCCCGAGGATATGCGCTATTTCGCCGCGGAGCTCCGCCACATTGTAGCCGTAGCCCTGCTGCCCAAAGCCGCCGAAGCAGTTCAGATCCTGCCTTATCTGCGAAGCGGTCAGACGCATTTTCTCCGAAAGTTCGCGGGAGGATATCTTTGTTGTTCCCTGGTTAAGCAGCTCTCCGAGGAAACGGTAATACCGCGGAAGTCTGCGTATGACCGAGTTTGAGATGTTGTTTTTCTGCTGCATTATCCGTTCTTTCCCTTTCTAAGCCGTCAGAGATCAGCCCATGAGCTTTGCGAGTCTGTTGTTGATCTCAATGAGGAATGTTTCTGTATCAACGGGGCGCTTGTCAGGCAGCTTGGACATAGCCGCGAGGTTCTTGTCCATAATGCCGTCCTCCATGGTCTGGATGGAAGCCTTCTCGAGCTTGTCTGCATAGTCGCAGAGCGCAGGAATGCTGTCCAGCTCGCCGCGCTTGCGAAGAGCGCCGCTCCACGCGAAGATGGTCGCAATGGGGTTGGTGGAAGTCTTTTCGCCCTTGAGGTAGTTGTAGTAGTGGCGTGTTACTGTGCCGTGAGCCGCCTCGTACTCGTAAACTCCGTCGGGGGATACCAGCACGGATGTCATCAGACCGAGGGAACCGAACGCAGTCGCCAGCATATCGGACATAACGTCGCCGTCGTAGTTCTTGCAAGCCCAGATGAAGCCGCCGTTGGAGCGTATAACTCTTGCGATAACGTCGTCGATGAGAGTGTAGAAATACTCAATGCCCGCCGCAGCGAACTTGTCCTTGTACTCGTTCTCGTATATCTCCGCGAATATATCCTTGAAGCGGTGGTCGTATATCTTGGAAATGGTATCCTTGGAAGCGAACCAGAGATCTTCCTTTGCGTCGAGCGCGTAGTTGAAGCAGGCGCGTGCGAAGGAAGCGATGGAGTTATCAAGGTTGTGAACGCCCTGAACGATACCGTCGCTGTTCTTGAAATCGTGGATAAGCGCGCGGGTTTCCTTGCCGTCCTTGTCGGTTACGACAAGCTCCGCCTTGCCGCCCTGAGCTACCTTCATTTCGGTGTTCTTGTAGATATCGCCGTATGCGTGACGCGCAATGGTGATGGGCTTTGTCCATGTGGGGATATAGGGAACTATTCCGTCCACAAGGATAGGCTTTCTGAAAACTGTTCCGTCGAGGATAGCACGGATTGTGCCGTTCGGGGACTTCCACATTTCCTTGAGCTTGTATTCCTCAACGCGCTGTGCGTTGGGGGTGATGGTCGCGCACTTTACCGCAACGCCGTACTTCTTGGTGGCATTTGCGGAATCAATTGTGACCTGGTCGTTGGTTTCGTTTCTGTGAACAAGGCCGAGGTCGTAGTAATCGGTCTTGAGGTCGATATACGGAGCGATAAGGATATCCTTTATCATCTTCCATATAATACGGGTCATCTCGTCGCCGTCCATCTCGACCAGCGGAGTGGTCATCTGAATTTTTTCAGCCATTTTCGTAAATCCTTTCCTCTGTTGTATATCAGCCGTTAGCCTTTGTGAAGTTGAGCAGACCGCCCGCGAGCATCATGCCCTTTCCACGCTCGGAAAGCTCGCACCTGACCTCAAACGAGAAGCCCTTTGTCTTGTCCTCAACGATGATCTTTCCGCCGTTTTCAACGATGGAGCGGATGTTTGCGATAACGAGATCGTCGCCCTGCTCAATTTTGTCGTAATCAGCCTCGTTCACGAATTCCAGCGGGAGAATACCGTTGTTGATAAGGTTCTGTCTGTGGATTCTCGCGAAACTCTTGCAGATGATAGCCTTAACGCCGAGGTACAGCGGAGCCAGCGCCGCGTGCTCTCTGGAGGAACCCTGACCGTAGTTCGTGCCGCCGACGATAATGCTGGTGCCCGCTTCCTTTGCACGCTTGGGGAAAGTTTCGTCGCATACCGTGAAGCAGTACTCGGAAATAGCGGGGATGTTGGAGCGGAGCGGAAGTATCTTCGCGCCTGCGGGCATGATGTGGTCGGTGGTGATGTTGTCGCCGACCTTGAGGGTAACGCCGCTCTCGATGGTTTCAGCGAGGGGCTTGTTTACGGGGAAAGGCTTGATGTTCGGACCGCGGAGTATCTCAACGGAGGGAGCTTCCTCAACGCTTGCGGGAGGAACTACCATGTTATCGTTGATGATGAACTTCTCGGGCATTACATACTCGGGCATTGCGCCTGCCGTTCTCGGGTCGGTGAATACGCCCGTAAGTGCGGAAACTGCCGCGGTTTCGGGGGATACGAGGTAGATCTCGGCGTCCTTTGTGCCGCTTCTTCCGAGGAAGTTTCTGTTGAATGTACGCAGGGATATACCCTTGCTGTTAGGCGACTGACCCATGCCGATGCAGGGACCGCACGCGCTCTCGAGTATTCTTGCGCCCGCCGCGATGAGGATAGACAGCGTACCGTCCTCGGCGATCTGATTGAATACCTGCTTGGAGCCGGGGGCGATGGACAGGCTTACATCGGGGTGAACGGTCTTGCCCTTGAGGATGTGAGCTACCTTGCGCATATCCTGGAGTGAAGAGTTGGTGCAGGAACCGATACATACCTGATCTATCTTTATCTTGCCTATCTCCTCGACGGTCTTAACGTTGTCGGGGGAATGAGGACAAGCCGCCAGCGGAACCAGTTCGGACAGGTTTATATCTACCTCTGCGTCATAAACTGCGTCGGGGTCAGCGGAAAGCGGGGTGTAATCCTCTTCCCTGCCCTGCGCCTTGAGGAACTGAAGAGTCGTTTCATCGGAGGGGAATATCGAAGTTGTTGCGCCAAGCTCTGCGCCCATGTTTGTGATGGTAGCGCGCTCGGGAACGGACAGGCTCTTTACGCCCTCGCCGGTGTATTCCATTACCTTGCCGACGCCGCCCTTTACGGACAGTCTGCGGAGGACTTCAAGGATAACGTCCTTTGCGGATACCCAGTCGTTGAGCTTGCCTGTAAGGTTTATCTTTACTACCTCGGGCATGGTGATGTAATAAGCGCCTCCGCCCATTGCAACCGCAACGTCAAGACCGCCCGCGCCCATAGCCAGCATACCTATGCCGCCGCCTGTGGGGGTATGGCTGTCGGAGCCGATAAGGGTCTTGCCGGGCTTGCCGAAACGCTCAAGATGTACCTGATGGCAGATACCGTTGCCGGGACGGGAGAACCAGATGCCGTGCTTCTTTGCAACGGAGCCGATGAAACGGTGGTCGTCTGCGTTCTCAAAGCCGCTCTGAAGTGTGTTGTGGTCTATGTATGCCACGGAGCGCTCCGTCTTTACGCGGTCAACGCCCATTGCCTCAAACTGGAGGTACGCCATCGTGCCTGTGGCGTCCTGAGTTAACGTCTGATCTATGCGCAGGCCTATCTCGGTGCCCTTTATCATTTCGCCGTCGATGATGTGCGCCTTGATTATCTTTTCGGTTAAAGTAAGTCCCATAGCTTGTACTCCTTTGGTTTTTATCGGCGAATATCCCGCCGAGTATATATCAATTAATATTATATACCATATCCGCCGAGTTGTCAAGAAATTCACAAAAATTATTCTTATATAAAAAACAGGCACGGCGTAAAACCGTGCCTGCGAATCTGTTGAAAAACATTTAAAATTTCCGCGTAGCGTATTGGTTTTCGCTTCCTTTTGACACAAAAGGAAGCGGGGGTGTGGGGG
>CAKSPC010000078.1 GCA_934481445.1 uncultured Oscillospiraceae bacterium | reverse complement strand
TCGTTGTGAGCCTTCATAGCCTCAAGGCCGCCCATCTTCTTGATCCACTTGAATACCTTGCCGCAGATGTAGATAGCATAGCAGTTAGGTGTATTGTAGAGGGAGTCGTTGTCAGCCTGCGTCTTCCACTTCAGCAGGGTGGGAGTACCATCGAGAACATCGTCGGTGATGAGATCCTCGCGGATGATGGAGATAACAAGGCCTGCGGGGCCGACATTCTTCTGAACGCCGCCGTAGATAACGCCGTACTTTGTTACGTCAACAGGCTCGGACAGGAAGCAGGAGGATACGTCGGATACAAGAATGTGTCCCTTGGTATCGGGCAGGGTCTTGAACTTTGTACCGTAGATGGTGTTGTTCTCGCAGATGTATACGTAGTCAGCGTCCTCGGGGATATCGAGGTCGGAGCAGTCGGGGATATAGGAGAAGGTCTTGTCTGCGGAGGAAGCGACAGCAACGGCCTCGCCGTAGAGCTTAGCTTCCTGGTATGCCTTCTTTGCCCACTGGCCTGTGATTATGTAAGCAGCCTTTCTGTGCTTCATAAGGTTCATGGGGACAGCGGCGAACTGCTGTGATGCGCCGCCCTGAAGGAACAGTACCTTGTAATTGTCGGGGATATTCATCAGCTCTCTGATGTCCTTTTCGGCTTCCTTGATGATATCGTCGAATGCCTTTGAGCGGTGGGACATCTCCATTACAGACATACCTGTGCCCTTGTAATCGAGCATTTCTTCGGCAGCTTCTTTCAGGACCTCTTCGGGCAGAACCGCGGGACCTGCGCTAAAATTGTAAACTCTCATGGAAAATCCTCCTGAATATAACGGCGGTCGGTGCGACCGCTTTAATACATTAACAACTACTATTATAAGACAATTTCTGCGATATGTCAAGCGTGAAATAGGGGATATATAAAATTTTTCAGTTTATCGGAAATGTTCACACGGCAGATAATTTAAAGACACTGTGGGGGAAAACTCTTACGTTTACTGGACAAACGTCCCGTTTGTCCACCCCTGACCCCACACCCCTTTAGCGCTTTTGAAGTCGAAAATGGCGCTGCCGCGCCGAGTGGCGGGGGCTCTGGTCTGTCGGCTAGTTTGGCACAACAATTCACTTTATGCTTAAACCATTATGTTGCATATTGTGCCAAACTAACCCCTCTGTCACTTCGTGACACCTCCCCCACGGGGAGATCACCCCACAACCCCCGTTTCCTTTTATGTCCGCATTTTCATGATTTTGCAAAGCAAAATCGCGGACGACTGTCCGCGAAATGAAAATGTGAGCGTTTTGCGCCAGCAAAACCCGAGGAATGCGAAAACCAATACGCTACGCGGAAATTTTAAATGTTTCCGGCAAATTGAGAGAATTTTAAAAATGACCCTTGCAGTTTTTTGCAGTCGGATATGGTGTATTATCACATCAGCGGAGGAAAGGCGGCGACAGACAGACGGCTTCCGCCGCAGATTATGACAGGAGGAATGTGATTTGGGCTTAAAGGATTTTCTGCTCGGCACAAAGCGCGTGCCGCAGAGCACCGAGCTTGCCGCCTTTTATTCGGACAGGCTGGCGCGGTGGGACGAGATCTACCGCGGCGGCGGAGAGTGGCGCTGGACAAGGCGCGGCGGCATAAAGGGCGGTACCCGCCGCGTGGCGGCGCTGAACGCTGCAAAGGCGGTGTGCGCGGAGCTTTCAAGGCTGTGCTTTTCCGAGGGCACGGAGCTTATCAGCGCGGACGGGGAAACGGAGGGCTTCCTTAAAAAGGTACTCGCGGAGAACGGCTTTTATGAGCGGTTTCCGGATTTTCTCGAAAAGGTTTTCGCGCTGGGCGGCGGGGTGATAAAGGTCTACTGGGACGGCGGCGTGAAGCTGGATTTTGTCACGGCGGACTGCTTCATCCCGACAAAATGGGACGGCAGCAGGATAACCGGCGGCGCGTTCGGGTCGTTCGTCACCAACGGCGGAAAAAGCTACATCTTGGCTGAAACGCAGGAGATTACCGACGAGGGCTGCGTGATAGAAAACAGGCTTATGCGAACCGACGGCGGCAGGGCGGAGCTTTCGGACGTGTATCCCGATCTGCAGGAAAGAAGCGTGATATCCGGGCTTAAAAAGCCTATGTTCGTGTATTTCGGGGCGGGCAGCGGAGTGCTTCCGCAGTGCGCGCCGCTGGGGGCTTCGGTTTTTGCGGGGGCGGAGGATACGCTGAAAAATCTCGACATAGTATTCGACAGCCTCGGCAGGGAGTTCATTCTCGGAAAGAAGAGAATAATCGTTCCCTACTACGCGGTGCGCGGCGAATATGACGAAAACGGCGATCTGAAGCAGTATTTCGACGTCAACGACGAGGTATTTCAGGCGCTGTCTGCTTCGGACACGGACGAACTGAAGATATCCGACAACACCGCGGAATTACGCGTTACGGAGCATACGGAAGCCATCGCGTCGCTGCTTGATCTGCTGTGTATGCAGACGGGGCTGTCGGAAGGATCTCTGGCGTACAGGGACGGCACGATAAAGACCGCTGCGGAGGTTGTCAGCAGAAACAGCAGGACCTACCGCACGCAGAGTTTTTACCGCAGGATGATATCCCTCGGCATGGCGGCGGTCACGGAGAATATATGCCTGCTGGGGAAGATGTCGGGTCAGCTCAGCGTGGGGGCGGCGGAAACCGCTTCGCTGAGGTTTGCGGACGGGGTGAGCGAGGACGAGGGTACCCGCGTAGACAGGGCGGTGAAGCTTTATTCTACGGGGCTTATCTCCCGCGAAAGAGCGCTGTCGCAGATATACGGAATTACGCTTGAAGAAGCGAAGAGAATGGAAGGAGAAAACGAAGATGGAAGAGCTTGAGCAGGTAACGGAAGCCGCTGAAATGGCTGAAGTAACTGAAAAGGAGGAGCAGGCTGTGCCCGCTGAAACAACGGAGGAACCCACCGCGGAAGATATTCGCGCGGCGCTGCTGGATGCGAATGTGAAGCTTGCGTTGCTGCTGTGCGGCGCGGCAAAGGAGCGCCTTGACGAAGCGGCGAGGATTGCCTACGGCTTATGCGCTCTCGGGAAAACTCCCGCGGAGGCTGCGGCGGAGGTACTGGCGGGGTATCCGCATTTTATGGCGGTGCAGCGTGAGCTTCCGCAGTTTGCGGCGCAGGGCGGCGGATACAACGATGGTTTCTCGGCGATAAGGAGCATTTTCGCGAGAAAGTAAGATACCGCCGATGATGTGCGGGGTGAACGGCGGATACGGCGCAGACGGCGGGCGTTACCCGGGTATTCCGGCGCGGCGGTATCTGTCGGAGGGACTTTCACGGCGGGCACGGGGTATTGCGTGTTTGGCCGTGGAAGTGCCGCACGGGGTCGGCGTTGATATATAATAAAAAATAAAAGGCGGGCGGTAAACGCTGAATGTTACCGCCGGACAAATCGGGCGGGAGGTGCCGCCTGCTGCGGCGCGGACGATGGGCGTTTCCCCAAAAAAAGAAAAAGGCGCGGCGGCAGCGGGCGCGGGATTACATTTTTTTGATTTGAAAGGACGATAAAACAATGGCTAATACTATTGAATACGCAAAGGTTTTTCAGAAGGAACTTGACAAGCAGGTGCTTGAGGGTGCGACATCCGGCTGGATGGAGGAGAACGCTTCTCAGGTGATTTACAACGGCGGCAGCGAGATAAAGATGCCAAAGATGACTATGCAGGGGCTGGGCACATACGACCGCGACAGCGGCTACGTCGGCGGCGCGGTTACATATTCCTTTGAAACATTCACGCTTTCGCAGGACAGGGGCAGACGCTTCCGCATCGACGCGCTGGATGTTGACGAGAGCGGCTTTGGTCTTGCGGCGGCGAATGTTGCGGCGGAATTCCAGCGCACAAAGGTTATTCCCGAGATCGACGCATACCGCTATTCCGTGCTTGCAAATGCCGCAGGTATAAAGGAAACATACACCCCCGACAAGTCTACGGTGATGTCTGATCTGCTGGCGCAGCTCAGCGCAGTGCGCGATATCACCGGCGGCGAGGGCGAAGCGGTGATCATCATGTCGCGTCCCGTTTATGACAAGCTTATGCTCAGCAGCGAGCTTAACTCCGTGATTGACTGCGCACAGTTCAATCAGGGTGAACTTGAGTTCGGCGTCAAGACCGTGAACGGAGTGCCTGTTATCCCCGTGCCCTCTGCACGTATGAAGACTTCTTATAACTATTTCGCGGACGGCGAGGGTGGATTTGCGCCTAAGTCTACGGCTAAGGATGTTAATTGGGTCATCTGAACTATCACTATCCCCCATCGAAAAATCCGAAACCTCATAAACCGCATAACAGAGCCAATCAAAAAATAGAGCAAAAATGAAAACCGAGCGAAAAAGCCCAAAAATGTGGGCAAGTGTGGGCAGAATTGTGGGCAGGAAATGCCTTTGTCGGGCAATAGAAAAAACAAGAAAACCGAGGAATTACACACCTCGGCTTTTTATTTTGTAAGCTCAGCGGTGATCTGACCGAGCAGAGTGTAGTTTTCTGCGGATATCTCCGGAATTGACTTG
>CAKSPC010000077.1 GCA_934481445.1 uncultured Oscillospiraceae bacterium | reverse complement strand
TGCCTCGGCAGGGTCGACGCAGTCACCCTTGAGCTGAGGCAAAAAACGGATTTAAAAAGCCCGCTTCGCGGGCAAATGCGATTTTTTCGACAAGCTGTATCGGGAGCCTTTTGGGCTCCCGATTTTTTGTTTAAATACAGTGTTGTTTTTTGCGGTTATTCCGCGCGGTATTGGGTCGGCACTGCGCCGACCCTGTTAAGAGGATTCATATATGAAGAGAAATCAACGTTTCTGCTTTCTCGAAACCACGATGATTCCCGCCGCTGTTATGGCTGCCGCCGCGATAACCGCAACAGAGCCTGCGCCTGTGTCGGGGTTGGTCTTGTCGCTGTTTGATGCGGGGGTTGTTTCGCTGTCGGATACCGTGTTATCCGTATCGGGTGTGGCAGTATCGGGAGTATTGTCCTCGGGTGCGTTGGAATCGTCTGCGGGAGTTTCGTCAGCGGGTTCTTCCGCTGCGGTATCGTCCGCGTCGGCATAGGTCATGAAATACTTTTCGCCGTCTATAGTCACTCTGTACAGTCCGTTGTCCAAAGTGCCAACGCCTTCGGCGTCTATCTTTTCGGAAACGCGCTTCATGTTTCTGTTGATAAGATATGCCTTGCCGTCGTTAATAACGGGAGCATATTTTCCGTTAAATTCGCCTGCGTCGTCAAAGGTTTTGAGCAGTTCGCCGTTGCTGTTGATATAGCCCCATTTACCGTCGGCGGTCTTTACAAGGTACAATTCGCCGTCCATTGTGTACATACCTGCGTAATAGCCGCTTATGGGTGCATAAGCGCCGTCGGCGAGTTCAACAAGGGCGTATGCATCATCGCCGTTGTAGTTATTGTAATAATGTGCAATTCCCTTATCTCCGTAAATCGAAGTAACAGAATCAAGAGTGTATGTGGCGTCAGAATCTGCTTCTGATCCGTCGGAATTTGTTAAGCGTACATCACCGTAATACAAGTTTGTTACTTTTACTTCACCGGTGCTTATGTTATATGCATAAACGCTATTGCCTCCTTTAACCACATACTCGGGAGCTGCGAAGACAACATATTCATCCGATATGCCTAAAAGTCCCCCAAAATAAGGCACTGTATTGCTCCACACAGTTTCTGCAGTTCCATCCTCCTTAATAAGCGCTAAATTCAAACCATAGAAATATCCGAAGTCGTCTTCGGTTTCCAGCTTATCCACATACAAAAGAGCGCCAACATAGTCGCTGTTATTTTCGATTGCTCTTATGTACCAGAAACAAGGCTGAGTTTTATCTTTGGGGTCAACAGCAAGATCAATTTCCGAACTTGTTGCAGCGCCGTCGGGGGCTATGATATTTATCGTTAACTTATCGGGTGTGACTGTGTCTTGAACGATATATCCACTACTTGTTGCACCTGCCCAGTTTTCGGTAGTATATTTTATGGTCAGCTTGTCACTGCCGTTAAAATCATACACATAACGCTTGCTCACGCTACCGCTATCTGCGTCTTCATTGTACAGCATGGGTATGTCGCTAAACCCGCCCAGATGCTCATAATCAAGGTCGCCGTCAACGGTTACATCGGTATAGGAAAAAACGCCGCTTTCACGCCACTTCTTTATATCCTTGGAAGAGATGCTGCAAAAACCGCTGATTGATACGTCATTTACTGTGCAATAAAGATTGTCTGAATATATTTTTCCAATATCATTGACGTCCTCTCCGATGGTCGTTGTCGGCTCAATGAGGAGCTTTTTTGCCGTAGCCGCCGAAGCGGGAACAGCAAGCGCTGTCGCGGTAACTGCCAATGCAGCTGCCGCGCATAGGGTTCTTTTTAAAGTCATAATATTACCTCCAATTAAATGTCGCGACAAATGATATAACATTTATCTTTGTATATATTATAATGCTAAATCTTGTATTTGTCAAGAGGTTCTAATGAAATATGTTATGATTTTTACTAAAGAAGGGAATGATATAACATGGCTTATTACAGAAGAATAAGGGAACTGCGCGAGGATAACGACAAGACCCAGCGCGAGGTCGCGGAGTATCTCGGAACGCCGTATCAGTATTACTCGGTTTACGAGCGGGGCGGCAGCGAAATTTCGTTTGAACGCGCGATAGCGCTTGCGAAATATTACAACGTAAGCCTTGACTATATCGCGGGGCTGACTGATGTAAAAACAAATTCATCGGTAAATCAGCCCGCGCCGAAAATGCAGGAGCTTATCGGTAGTCTGGAGCGGCTAAGCGCCGAGGAGCGCGAAACCGTGGTCGGATTTCTTCGGCTGCTGCTGAAAACGCTGAAATAAAATATCCCCCTGCCGCAAAACAGGGGGATAAACTTGTTTATAACTCAATTACAGCTCGATAACAACATCGTTTTCAGCCTTGAGGATGGAGTCGAGGATAAGCTTGCCCTCGATCTTCTCGCCGTTTACTGTAACGCTCTTTACGCCGTGCTCGGAACCGTTGGGGTTCTTTACGGTAACGTGGAGCTTCTTGCCGCGGAAGGTCTTTTCCATGGTGTATTCCTTCCACTCGGAGGGGATGGACGGGTCGATTACAAGACCCTTTGTTTCGGGGTTAAGACCGAGGATACCCTCTGTTGTGCCTACCATAACGGTGGAAGCGGTACCTGTCAGCCAGTGAACGTGTGCGCGGCCTGCGAACGGGCTGTCCTTGCCCTCAACGAACTGACCGTAAACGTACGGCTCGAGAACTCTGTGCTCCGCGTTGTCGTTGTAGGTGGCGGGAGCTGCCTCTGTCCAGTATTTGTATGCGCGGTTGCCGTGGCCCAGCTTGGATTCAGCCAGTATCAGCCAGCCCTGCGGCTGAGAGAAGATACCTGCGTTCTCCTTTGTGCACTTGTTGAAGCACTGCATAAGAGCGCCGTCGAAGCCGTGCTTAACATAAGGCGGGTACATAACCATTGCACCGTAGGGAGTGTTCAGCTCGCGGTATACGCTGTCCATAGCCTTTTCCTGCTGCTCCTTTGTGCCGAAGCCGGAGATAACGGACCAGGACTGCGGGTTGAGCCACATGGAAGCCTCGGGATCGGTGCGCTGACCGATAACGGTGCCGTCCTCCTTGTAGCCGCGGATCCATCTGTCCTCATTCCAGCAAGCGGAGAGGATATTGTCGAGCTTTGCGCCGATCTCATCAAGGTACTTAACGTACTCGGTGTCGTTCTTCTCTACTGCATATGTGCGGAGGATCTTTATAGCGTAAACAAGCTGGAATGCAACGAATGTGGACTCGCCCTTCTTGCCAAGGCGGAGGCAGTCGTTCCAGTCTGCGTGCAGACCTGCGGGCATACCGTGGTTGCCGAGGTGGTTCATGGAGAAGTCGATGGCTCTCTTGAGGTGGTCGTAAACGGTGCCCTTCTCGCCGTCGTTAGCGTAGAAGATCTCTTCATCGAGGAACGCAGAGTCGCCGCTCTCGGAAACGTACTTGTAAACGGTCGGGAACAGCCACAGAGCGTCGTCTGCGCGGTAGCTGGGGTGACCGGTCTGCTTTGCGTATACGGAGTTCTCGTCGTTCTCGTCGGGGTGGTTCTCCTGACCTGCCTTGTGGTCGTACTTAACGAGGGGCAGACCTGCGCCGTTTGTAACCTGTGCGGAGAGCATGAACTCGATCTGCTTCTTTGCCATCTCGGGTGCGAGGTGGATAACGCCCTGGATATCCTGAACGGTATCGCGGTAGCCGAAGCCGTTACGCAGACCGCAGTACTGGAAGGATGCCGCTCTGGACCAGATAAAGGTGATGAAGCAGTTGTATGCGTTCCATGTGTTTACCATGTTGTTGAAGTTGGCATCGGGGGTGTGAACCTGCAGGTTGTCCAGCTTGCTGTGCCAGAACTTCTTGAGTGCTGCGAGCTCTGCTTCAACGGTGCCGCTCTTCTCGTACTTTGCGATGATCTCTGTGATCTCCGCTTCGGTCTTCTGACCGCCGAGAACATATGTCAGCTCCTTGGTTTCGCCGGGCTGAAGAACGATGTCGCTCTCGAGGGCGCCGCAGGAGTTGGTGTTGTAGTTGAGATCGCCCTTCAGACCCTCTTCAATGCCCTTGGGGTTAGCGTAGCTTCTGTAGGAGCCTACGAAAGAATCACGGTCGCCGCAGTAAGCGTCTACCTTTGCGGCAGCAAGGCCGAGGAAGCGTCCGCTGTTGGGGTTGTAGATCTCGTTCTGCATCTGGTGGATGTAGTTGCCCTTGAAGTAGGTGCGGGTGATGAACAGGGTGTACTGGAGGTTTACCTGATCCTGCTCGTAGTTGGGATCGTTTACGAATTCGCAGTAGCCTGTTACAGCGAGCTTTCTGGGCTTGTCGGAGGTGTTTGTTACCTTTGCCGACCATACTTCGTATGTAGCGCCCTGGGGAACGTAGTATGTAACCTCGGACTTTACGCCCTTGTACTCGGATGTGATAACGGTGTAAGCAGTACCGTGGCGGCACTCGCTCTTGAATTCATCGAGGGGCTTGCATACGGGCGCCCAGGAAGCGGACCAGTACTCGCCGGTTTCCTGATCGCGCAGGTAAACGTAGCGTCCGGGGGTGTCGTTTGCAACGCCGTTGAAGCGGTAGCGGATAACACGTCCGTTAGCGCCGCTCTTTACGAAGCTGTAGCCGCC
>CAKSPC010000076.1 GCA_934481445.1 uncultured Oscillospiraceae bacterium | reverse complement strand
GACGCAGCGCGCTGCGCAAAGCGTCTTGGCGCGGAGAACGTGTACATAGTATACCGCCGCGGACTGGACGAAATGCCTGCCCGTAAGGAAGAGGTCGAGCACGCAATGGAGGAGGGCATTATCTTCAAGACCCTCAACAACCCCGTTGAGGTCCTCGGTAACGAGCACAAGTTCGTAACAAGCATGAAGTGCATCGAGATGGAGCTCGGCGAGCCCGACGCAAGCGGACGCCGCAGACCTGTCGAGAAGCACGGCAGCGAATTCGTGCTTGACGTTGACTGTGTTGTTATGTCCATCGGCACATCCCCGAACCCGCTTATCCGCAACACTACAAAGGGACTGGATACCAACAAGCACGGCTGCTTCATCGCAGACGAGAACGGTCAGACATCCTGCAGGGGCGTGTTCGCCGGCGGCGACGCCGTTACCGGCGCGGCTACAGTTATCCTCGCAATGGGCGCAGGCAAGACCGCGGCTAAGGCTATGGATGAGTATATTAAGAGCCTGTAACAAAAAACAACATCATGAGGCAACCGTAAAGGCTGCCTCATTTTTGCCGTATTTCGTTGAAATATTACCAAAAAAATATTATAAATGACTTGATTTTTTATCATAATTGTGGTATAGTTTAATTAGCAGTATTATATCAAACTGTAATCGGAGGAATATTTCTATGAGAATTCTTTATGCGGCAA
The DNA here is from genome assembly GCA_934481445.1 of uncultured Oscillospiraceae bacterium. Taxonomy (GTDB): domain Bacteria; phylum Bacillota; class Clostridia; order Oscillospirales; family Ruminococcaceae; genus CAG-115. The sequence goes on along the minus strand of CAKSPC010000076.1, from coordinate 5,143 downwards.
GTGAAGCATTACCTTTTGCAGCAAGCGGTGGTCTTGCAGACGTTGCAGGCTCCCTGCCCAAGGCGCTGGTTGCGGCGGGTCATGAGGCGTGCGTCGTTATGCCTTACTATGTAAATACCATCAAGCCCGAGCAGAAGGCAAAGATGAACTTTATCACGAATTTCACCGTACCTGTCGGCTGGCGCACGCAGTATTGCGGCCTTTTTTCGCAGCAGGTGAACGGCGTTACATATTTCTTCATTGATAACGAATATTATTTCAAGCGCGACCACGGCCTTTACGGTTATTTCGACGATGCAGAGCGTTATGTTTTCTTCAGCCGTGCTGTGCTAGAAATGCTGAAGCATATCGACTTCAAACCGCAGGTCATCAACTCTAACGACTGGCAGTGCGCTCTTATCCCCGTATACTACAACCTGTTCTATAAGAACGAGTGGGGCTACGGCGGCATCAAGCACGTTTTCACCATCCACAACATCGGCTATCAGGGTCAGTATGGCCTTGATCTCGTAAAGGATATCGTCGGCATTCCTCCGCAGGATGTTTCTATCCTCGAATACGACGGCGACCTCAACTTCATGAAGGGCGCCATTGAGATGGCGGATAAGGTAACAACCGTATCTCCGACATACGCAAAGGAAATTCTTGACCCGTGGTTCTCCCACGGCCTTGACAGAATTCTCAAGGATAAACAGTACAAGACCTGCGGCTTCCTCAATGGTATCGACGTTGACCTTTACAACCCTGAAACCGACCCGACCATTGCGGCAAACTTCACACCCCGTTCTCACAAGGGCAAGGCTGCGTGCAAGTCTGCGATATTCAACGAATTCGGTATGCCCGAGTACGGTATCCCGCTGCTTGCGATGATATCCCGCTTTGCGGATCATAAGGGCTTCGACCTTGTGAAATATGTTTTTGATGAGATAATCTCCGTTGATCTTCAGGTCGTTGTGCTTGGTTCGGGCGAGAAGCAGTACGAGGACTTCTTCCAGGAAATGCACTGGCGCTATCCCGACAAGGTAGGTTTCTACAAGGGATATAATCCCCAGCTTGCAAAGAAGCTGTATGCGGGTGCGGATATGTTCCTTATGCCCTCCAAGAGTGAGCCCTGCGGCCTTGCACAGATGATCGCCGCACGCTACGGAACCGTTCCGATCGTTCGCGCAACGGGCGGTCTGAAGGACTCCATCATCGACTACGGCGACAACGGTATCGGCTTTACGTTCCAGTCCTACAACGCGCATGATATGCTCAACGCCGTTCGCCGCGCAAAGGACGTTTACGACAATAAGACCGAATGGAACAAGCTCGTTACCCGCGCGATGAAGGCTGACTTCAGCTGGGAAGCTTCAGCAAAGCTTTACATCGGACTTTACAAGGAACTCTGCGGCGAGTAACTAAATTTGAATTACCTGTTCTGCGCGGCACATGCTGCGCAGAATAATAATGAATTTATAAAAAAACGTTTACACGTTAAATTTATCTTTAAGGAGAAACAACAATGGCATATATTTTAGGCGTAGATATCGGCACATCCGGCACAAAGACCGTGCTGTTTTCCGAGGACGGCACTCCCGTTTCCTCCGCAACATATGAGTATCCCCTCTATACTCCGCAGAACGGCTATGCTGAGCAGGAGCCACTCGACTGGTGGAATGCTTCCGTAAACGGCATTAAGGATGTTATCGACCAGAGCGGAGTTGCTGCTGATGAAATAAAGGGTATCGGTCTTTCGGGTCAGATGCACGGACTTGTAATGCTCGACGCCGACAACAAGCCTATCAGAAAATCCATCATCTGGTGCGATCAGAGAACCGCGCACGAAGTTGTTGAGATAACCGACAAGGTCGGCAGGGACAGACTGGTTGAGATCACCGCAAACCCCGCCATCACAGGCTTCACCGCCGCAAAGATCATGTGGGTGAAGAATAATGAACCCGAGAATTACGAGCGCTGCCGCCATATTCTGCTCCCCAAGGATTACATAAGATTTATGCTGACGGGCGAGTTTGCGACGGAGGTTTCCGACGCTTCGGGTATGCAGCTTCTTGATATCCCGAACCGCTGCTGGAGCGACGAGGTGCTGACAAAGCTCGGCATCGACAAGTCCCTGCTCGCTAAGGTTTACGAATCCCCCGAGATAACAGGCACCATCACCCGCAAGGTCGCTGAGCTTACGGGCCTGAAGGAGGGAACTCCCGTTGTGGGCGGCGCAGGAGATAATGCTGCAGCCGCTGTTGGCACAGGTGTTGTTGAGGATGGAAAGGCGTTCACCACCATCGGTTCTTCGGGCGTTGTTTTCGCGCATACTTCCGATATCGCCATAGACAAGCAGGGAAGAGTTCACACTTTCTGCTGTGCAGTGCCCGGCTGCTGGCACGTTATGGGCGTTACACAGTCCGCGGGTCTGTCGCTGAAGTGGTTCAGGGATAACTTTGCGTGGGCGGAGATGGAAACCGCCATGTCCATGGGCGTTGATCCGTATTATCTGATGGATAAGGAAGCCGGCAGCGTTCCCATCGGCGCAAACCGCCTTCTGTATATGCCCTATCTCAACGGCGAGAGAACTCCCCACCTCGACCCGAATGCAAGAGGAGTGTTCTTCGGACTTTCCTCCATGCATAAGAAGAAAGATATGCTCCGCGCCGTAATGGAGGGCGTTTCCTACTCGCTGCGCGACTGTGTTGAAGTTATGCGTGAGATGAAGATAAACGTAAGCGATATGATGGCTTGCGGCGGCGGCGGAACCTCTCCGCTGTGGCGTCAGATGCTGGCTGACCTTTACGGCTGCAATGTAAAGACCACCCTCAACAAGGAGGGCCCCGCTCTCGGTGTTGCGCTGCTGGCGGCTGTCGGCGCGGGCATTTACAAGTCCGTTCCCGAGGCTTGCGCGGCTGTCATCAAGCCCGAGAAGATTCAGGAGCCCATTCAGGAGGACATCGGCGAATATGAGCGCGTATATCAGATGTACCGCAGACTCTATCCCGCAATGAAGAAGAGCTTCGAAGAGCTTTCCAGACTGTAATGACATCTTACAGGGGCAGAATTCGGTTCTGCCCCTGTTTTTTTGCGGTAATTTGTCGCCTTTGCTTGAATTATCGGGAAAAATGTGTTATAATCTAATAAAAATGAACGGGGCGGTGCGCTTGTATTCCGAAAAAATAATTAAGATCGCAAGACAAGGCATCAAGGTTGTCGTTGCATTGTCTATAGTCGCGACTTTTATAATTAATGTCATACCGATGGGTGAGTTTTATATAATAGAAAAGATACTGTATCCGAACGGGTTTTCTACAACTTCTTCCGATGTTTCATCCACGGCGTCAACATCCGATAGCGTTCCCGAAAAGCCTGCAACATCGGTCATCACAACCTCTCTGACATCGGAGTCTGCCTTTGTTGAGGAAGATTTCCCGCAGACAAGCGTTACCGAATCACATCCCGTTTCCGAAAGCAGTACGGTTTCGTCCGCCGAAAGCTCGTCAACTGCCGCGGCGGAAGTTAAGACTGAGCACGCAACATCGTCAGTTTCCGCGGCGTCGGGACTTATCAACATAAACACCGCAACATCCGAGCAGCTTAAAACATTGAGCGGAATCGGTGATGTCAAAGCGCAGGCGATAATTGACTACCGAACAGAGCACGGCGGATTTAATAGTATAGACGAACTGCTCAATGTCAAGGGAATCGGCAAGAAAACGCTCGAAAAGATACGTCCGGGGGTCACTGTATGATAAACGGACGAATTGTAAAGCGCAAATTTTTCATTAAAGCTACTATCAAGTCGCTGATAGCCATTACCCTCATCGGGATGTTCGTATATAATAATCTTCCGTTTTATTTCCCGCGGACCGATGAGATAAGCGAAGACGCATTCGGCGCGCGGCCATCTGACGCGGATGTTGTTGAGCTGATAAACATAAACACGGCTTCTGTGCGCCTGCTTCAGAAACTCAATGGCATAGGCGAAACCAGGGCGCAGGCAATTATTGATTATCGCGAGGAGCACGGAGATTTCACGTCGGTCGGGGAACTGATGAATGTCAAGGGAATCGGTGAGGCTGTTTTCGCGGGGATAAAGGATTACATCACAATTTGATATCGCATGAATTATTATAGAAATAACGGCTGCTTCGTGAAACGCATGGGACAGCCGTTTTATATTCGCTTTAAAGTGTGCGTTGTATATTCTTCATAAATCCTGCGCGGATTTTTTTGTTATCTTATCTCCGAATATGCCTTGACAAAACTCTGCAAAAACTATATAATAGATATTAACAGCGCAAATCCTACTAGATATTGTGCCGAAAACACTATATAAGGAGCTCGGATAATCTCATGGCAATGATAACGATGATAAAAAAGCGCGACGGCAGACAGGTGCCGTTCAATATAGAGAAGATCGCAGGCGCTATCTTCAAGGCTGCGCAGGTGGTCGGCGGCAACGACTACAGCGAGGCAATGCAGCTTGCGGACAAGGTGTGCCAGCAGCTTTCTGAAACCATCATCGGCAGAAACCCTTCCGTTGAAGAGGTACAGGATATGGTGGAGCGTGTGCTTGTTGAAGAGGGACACGCAAAGACCGCCAAGGCATACATATTATATCGCGCGGAGCGCACAAGAGTCCGCGAGATGGATTCCACGCTCATGAAGATCTACGAGGATCTGACGTTCAAATCCGCCAGTGATTGCGATATCAAGCGAGAAAACGCCAATATCGACGGTGATACCGCTATGGGCACCATGCTGAAGTATGGCAGCGAGGGCGCAAAGCAGTTCAACGAGATGTATGTTCTGAAACACGAGCATTCTCAGGCGCATATCAACGGCGATATCCATATCCATGACCTTGATTTTCTCACACTGACCACCACTTGCTGTCAGATAGACCTGCTCAAGCTGTTCCGCGGCGGTTTTTCCACGGGTCACGGATATCTCCGCGAACCCAACGACATCGCAAGCTATGCGGCTCTCGCGTGCATCGCGATACAGTCCAACCAGAACGACCAGCACGGCGGTCAGTCCGTTCCGAACTTCGATTATGCAATGGCAGAGGGCGTTAAGAAAACCTTTAAGAAGCTGTATATAAGCAACCTTGCCAAGGCGATATGCTTCACTTTCGGCACGCGTGATTTTGCGG
>CAKSPC010000075.1 GCA_934481445.1 uncultured Oscillospiraceae bacterium | reverse complement strand
TCTGGTGACCCGTACGGGAATTGAACCCATGATTCCGCCGTGAAAGGGCGATGTCTTAACCTCTTGACCAACGGGCCAAAAATGGTAGCGGCAGTCGGATTCGAACCAACGACACCCTGGGTATGAACCAAGTGCTCTAGCCAACTGAGCTATGCCGCCATACATTTTATCGTGATATCTTCACGACTAGATAATTATATCACATCTTTTTTAGTTTGTCAAGGGTTTTTAAAAACTTTTTCAAATATTTATTCACATTGCCCTTTCAACGATAATCAGACCGTCTTAGCCCATATAATGCGCGAAATTGATTGTCCTGATCTGCATATACTCTGTGGCGTCAAGGCATGACTTAACTGCCTGCGAATTGCTGCCGGCGGCTTTCAGCCTGTTTGCTGCTGTATGCCAAAGGGGCTTTATACATCTGTACAACAGCGGCGCTGCCTGTTTTTCAATATCGGAGAAGTTGTAAAGTTTCCTTATTTTCGATAAAATGTGGAGAATATATTGCAGTTCGCTTTCGCTGTCAGCGTACCAGTATACTTCTCTGAACAGGTAATTCAGAAGCACATCCCTGCCGCACAGGTTGAAGTCTATCACGCCTACAAAATTGCCGCTTTCATCAAGCAGAATATTGGAGCTGTTTAAATCGGCTTGAAATACTGATGTAGGAAGCTTGTGATAGATTTTTTCCAAGTCTTTGCGATTGTCAGTCCATCGCCGCCAGATTCTGTCGACCTGCCCGCGAAATTCACTCGGGAGCGTATCGGCGTACTTCTTCCATTCAAAGGCGACTTCAAGCACCTCGTCCGTTTCGTCGCTGGGGCAGAATCTATCAAAAAGACAGTATCCGGAGGAATAGTCGGTGAATGAGAGCTTTTTCGCGGCGATTTTTGCCGTCATAGCAAATGCGGCGTCCATAAACTTTTCCCTGAACTCCACGCTTTCTTTTGTATTATCCGTTCGTTCGATTATAGGGTATTTTGAATATTCCTCCGCATAGGCAGCGCATTTGTGACCCTTGTATTCCGCCGTGGGGAAATCCCCGTTCCTTGAATAAAGTATAGCGGGGCAGTAGTACCCCAGCCTGCGGTATTCATCGGCACATTTTTTCCATGCTTCTATCCTGTCGGGAGAGGTAAAATCGTTGTCAGAAAGCTTGATGACAAATTTATCCCCCGAGCCCCATTCCGCGATGACGGTTTCCCTGAAATCAGTATCGCTGCGGCTTGTGTTTATTATTTCGTATTTTGTCGGCAGTTCCTCGAAGAAAAGCCTAAAAATACACTGCAATTCCTTGTCGGCTGAATTTATTTCGGGCACAAAAACACCTCCCCGCGTGATATGATAATTATATCATATATGTCTTTGGATTTCAACAAAAAATTCCCCCGCCGTATTTTTCCGAAAACGGCGGGGGATGATCATATTCATTTATGCACGTTGATTTGATCATCCCCCGCCATGCGGGCGCTCCTTTTCTCCCCCGCAAGCAGTATCCCCGCCATTGCAAATATGCACAGCGACGCGGGCACATTGCTTGAGAACACTTCCGTCCTCGCCGCGGCGATGACCGCCGTGTCTGCGGGCGTAATTATCATCGAAAGCGGAATTGCCGCCGCGACGCTCACCGCCGCCGCAGGAATGCGGAACAGCAAAAACTTGCCGAGGGGGATATCCCGCGCCGTCGCCGCTATCTGAAGCACCACGCACGCCCCGCCGAAGCTAAGCAGCCCCGCGCACAGCGGAAACGCTCCGACTGCGGGCGGCATATCCCCGAGCCTGCTCACTTCCGCAAGCGCGGGGAATATTTTGTCCGAAAGCTCCCCCGCGCCGGTTAGTTTCATCAGTGCCGCGAATGCCTCGTCCGCGCGGATATGCGCCAGCATTGCGATGACCACCGAAAATGCGGTTATCATCACGCATACCGTAAACATCACCTTTGCCGCCGAAATGACCGAGCTTATGAAGCATTCCGCCGTCAGGTCGGAGTTTTTTTTCGCAGGGGAGATGGTCAGCCCGCCCCGCGACCTTACTATCACGAAATTCACCAGTGAGCCGAGAAAACACGCCGCGTACAGTGCCAGTCCCGCCGCCGCGCTTCCGAAAACCCTCACCCCCGCAATGCCAATGATAAACGACGGTCCGCTTCCGTAGCAGAAGCACATCATCCGCGCGGCGGTTTCGCGGGATATCCTGCCGCCGTCCAGCATTTCGGAAACAAGCTTCGCCCCGACGGGATAGCCACCCATGTTGGAAAGCAGGAATATCCCGCATATTTCTTCGTCGGTGCGGAGAAACTTCGACAGCAGAAAGGTTAGCGGGCGCAGTACGATGCGGTGAAGCCCGCTTTTTGTAAGAAATACCGACAGCGCTGTGAACGCAAACAGCGATGGGATGATGACTTCAAGGCAGTTTTCTACCGCGTCGCGCACGGCTTCCGCGGCTTCTGCGGGGGATAACAGCAGGAACGCCGCCGCGGCCGCGGAGACCGCCGCAAGGATGTATTTCATCGTATTTTCTCCTCGCGGTTTACTCCCGAAACGCCCCCCGCCGCCGCGAAGCAAACGCACAGCAGAGCCTTTACGATCAGCATAAATCCGCCCATCATGCCGAACACCGCCGAAAGCACGGCGAGCGGCAGAATGAATATCACGCCGCATAGCGCACCGGTTTTAAGCCCGCCGCGCTTGCGGAGTATCCCCGCGGTGCGCCCGCTTACGAAGCTTCCCGCAGCCGCCGCGAGGAGAGCCGCCGCCCCCGCCGCGGTAGAAGCCATGTCCGTAAAAGAAAGGAGTAGTGCCGCCGCCGCGCATATTGCCAGCGCCGCGGCGTAACCGCTGATGAGCCCTGCGGCAAACGGCGCGAAGCGGCTCTGCCTTTTTGTTCTTCTCATATATTCCACGCCTTTCATTGTCAGTTCGGTGAGCGCCGCGAAGGGTCGGCGCTTTGTTAGATTATATGAGGGATTTGTCCCGAATATTTTCGGGGGATGAAAATAACCGTCAAGCGCATAAAACATGGGCGGGTCGGGTTGCCGATAACATTGAAAATTTGCGCGTAGCGTATTGGTTTTCGATAAACATTTCGTCTTTGTGCAACACATACACGCGGTCAAGGGGTGATCTCCCCACAGGGGAGGTGTCGCGAAGCGACAGAGGGGGTTGACCGACAGACCGCACCCCTCGACCTGCTTCCTTTTGTGTCAAAAGGAAGCGAAAACCAATATGCTACGCGGAAATTTTAAATGTCTCTCGACAAGCAGACCGCCCGTTTATAAAACATGGGCGGCCAAAACTCAACAATTCACTTTCTTATCGCCATCTTAAAAATATCCCCGAGCTTTATCCTGCTTCCGTTATGCAGGATAATACCCTCGTACACCTTTCCGACCACTATCGCGATAAGCACCACGAACACCGCCAGCACTGCCACTGCAATTATCGCCTGCGCCGTATCCAGCGTGCCAAGCAGCAATGCACTCGGAAGCGAGAACGGCGAGCTTATCGGAAAATAGTAGGAGAATATCTGGAACGAGTTCATGGAAGCAATGCCGTTTTCCATATTATCAATATTTAACATAACCGGGAAGTATGCAAGGTAGAACCCGAGCACGCCCAGAAGCGCATACGGCTGCATTGCCTGCTGAAGATCCTCCATGCGGCTTATGCTTGCACCAACAAGCGCCGCGATAAGCGCGAAAAACAGAAACCCGAGTATGAATATAATAAATATCAGTATTATCGTCAGCGCGTTTATGCTGCCGAAAGAACTGTTGACAGCCTGCGCCATCTCCGCAACGTTCGCGTCGGAACCCGCCGCAGCCACCGCCTGATCAATAAGATCGGGGCTGTTCGCCATGGAGATTATCTTCCCGCCGATTCCAAACGGCGCGGAGATAAGAAATCCCGCCGTGCCGACGATGCCGAACAGCATAAACTGTCCGAGGCTTACGGCGCCCATCGCAAGCACCTTTCCGATTACCACCGCCAGCGGTCTTACCGAGGTTAGCAGCAGCTCCATAACGCGGCTAGTCTTTTCCGTCGCGATGGACTGCGCCACGGTCTGCCCGTATGCGAATATCATTATAAACAGTATCAGCGATACCACCATGGGAACAACGTAGTTGATAAGGCTCTCGAAAATGCCCCATTCGCTGCTGCCCGCCTCTATTCTGGAGGAGGAGATGTAGCGCTGGGTCTGCGCGTAGTTTTCGGGGGAAACGCCTGCGTTTATCATGTTCCTGCGGTTTATAAGCTCCCGAACCGCCGCCGTGAGATTATCCACCGTGTCCGAATTTGACACTGGGGAGTAGTAGGTCTTGACCCTGTAGCCGACAATATCATCTCCGCTTGTTTCCGCGGCGATGGATACGAATGCGCGGGTGTCCTCGGCATTTTTGAGGGCGTCGATGATGGAATCGAAGGAATCGTCGCTGTCGGCGAGGTTTGCGCCTAAATCAGAAAGCAGCGCGTAGTCCTCGGCGGTGAGTATCTCGGCTTCGTCCCTGATGATAACGGAGCGGAATGCCTCAAGACCTGTCGCTTCGCCGCTGTCGGTGTTGTCCTCTCCGCTGCCGATAAGCGCGGGGATAATGTTTATGCCGCAGGTAAGCAGCGCGATGATAAGGCAGGTTATAACTGTGCCGATGATGAACGCTTTTGTCTTGATGAACTGAACAAGGGTAAATCCGAATACTTTCTGCCAGCCTTTAGTTCTCATTGGATGCACCTACCTTTTCGATGAATATTTCGTTCAGCGACGGCTCGCGCAGTTCGTAACGGATAAGCGGGATACCGCTTTCCATTATCTTTCCGAGAAGCGCATGAGCCTGTTCCTCGCGGCTTACGTTGAAGCTTGTTCCGTTGGGTGTGTCCTCGGTGACGGAAAGGCCGCATTCCGCCGCCATCGGCAGGAAATCGCCCTCGCACTTTACGGTGAGCTTCACCCTGCCGTAGCCTTTCTTTATTGCATTGAGGTTGCCCTGAAGCACCGTTTTTCCCTTGTTGAGGATAACGATGTCGCGGCAGAATTCCTCGATGGTGGACATCTGGTGGGAGGACATGATGACGAACTTGTTCTTTGCGATCTCCTCGCGGATAACGGATTTGAAAAGTTCGGCGTTCACGGGGTCAAGGCCGCTGAGCGGCTCGTCGAGGATAAGCAGCTCGGGATTCGGCGCCAGCGCCGCGATAAGCTGAATTTTCTGCTGGTTGCCCTTGGAAAGCTGCTCGGCGCGCTTGTTGCGGTATTCGTTAACGTTAAGGCGGTCGAACCAGTAGTCAAGGCTGTGGGCTGCGTCGGAGCGGCTCATGCCCTTGAGGGAGCAGAAGTATATGAGCTGATCCATTATTTTATATTTGGGGTAAAGCCCGCGCTCCTCGGCGAGGTAGCCGATGGGCTCCTCGGCGGCGAGGAACGGTTTCCCTTTCCATGTGACCTCGCCGCTGTCCGCCGCGAGCATCCCGAGGATTATCCGCAGGGAAGTTGTCTTGCCCGCGCCGTTTGTACCGAGCAGTGCGAACACGCCGGGTTCGTTCATCTCGAAGCTCAATCCGTCCACCGCGGTGTAGCTTCCGTAGGTCTTTACTATATTATCGACTTTCAAAGCCATCTGCTGTCAGCTCCTTTATACTGTTTATGTGTTGTATATACAGTATAACACTGCTATACAGATTTGTCAAGGGGGAATTTTATTTTTTTTATGTTTTTGCATACGTCGTGAGGAATCCGCTGCCATTTCCTGATTCGCCGCAGCAAAATGCCGCGAAAAATGCAAAAAAATTTTAAAAAGTGCTTGACAAATCGAATGCAATATGATATAATCTAATAGTCGTCAACGAGAGTGGCGATGAGAACATAAAACGAGCAACGCTGGTGTAGCTCAGTTGGTAGAGCAGCTGATTTGTAATCAGCAGGTCGGGGGTTCGAGTCCGTCCACCAGCTCC
>CAKSPC010000074.1 GCA_934481445.1 uncultured Oscillospiraceae bacterium | reverse complement strand
TGCCTCGGCAGAGCTGAGGCAAAAAACGGATTTAAAAAGCCCGCTTCGCGGGCAAATACTATTTTTTCGACAAGCTGACAGCTCCCGCAAAACGGGAGCTGTGATTTTTTACTGCGGAATTTCAAGCGCTGCCGCGGCGTTCAATATACCGTTCGGGTCGTCGGGACGAATATTCATCAGCATGAAATTGCGCTCGGCGGCGTGGATATCCCTGCCGCTGAAATTCGCGCAGGCAACTATAACGGGGATGTCGAATTTTTCTGCGGCGCCGTCCGCATAGGCGGCGATCTCATCGGAAAATTCCGAGGTTATCAGAAACAGAGCGGTCACGTTGTTAAGATCGGATGATATGATAAGATTTGAAAATGTGCTGACGTTCATTCTCGCCGGAACGACCGTCATTGCCTTGTAAAACCGCTCAAAATCGGCGGCGTTGTCAACATTTCCGTAAGTATCAGTTTCAATTGAGCCGAAGCGCACCTGCGTTTTCATGCCCGTGTCCGCCGCGCTCATCGCGAATGCGACGGCGGTTTCGATGATTATGTCCGCGCGGGGGAGCGGGTCGCTTCCCTCGGGGAAGTTGTAGTCGCAGAGTATCAGCGCGTGCTTCTCGTTGATTTCGTCAAACTGCTTTATCATCAGCTCGTCGGTTTTCGCCGTGAGCTTCCAGTGAATAAGCTGCAGGACATCGCCCATCGCATATTCGCGCACATGGGAGAATTCATCCTTTTCTCCGTGGAGCAGGTTGTTCTGCACTGTGTCGTTTTCCACCCCGGAGGAATCCGACATCTCCCCGAGAAATATGCGCCGCGGGAAAAATACGGCGGTCATGGTATTGCCTATGCGGCGGGAAAGCCTTATCAGCCGAAGCGGGTCGCATACTGCGGCGCGTTCTATCTCGCAGGTGTAGCAGCCGCGGTATTTGTGCATACAGCTTATGACCAGTCTGCTTTTTCCGAACGGGCAGAGGGACGCGTAGATACGCTTCCGCGACATAATTCCCGTTTCCGCGTCGGGGAGAGCGCAGGTAAGCTCAACGGGGACAAACGGCAGTACGGAGCGGTTTCTGACCCATATGCCGATATCAAAGCGCTTGTTTTTTTCGCACTCGGTCTGTTTCTCGGAAAAATCCGCCCCGACAAACAGCAGGCTGAGCGCCGTAAGCGCCAGCGCCGCAAACGGATACGCCGCCGTTACTGCAAGCAGCACCGCCGAAAGTCTGCTTCTGTATGCCATCGAAAAGGCGATACATCCCACCAGAAGAATGATGTAAATTATCCTGTTTCTTCGCATAACATTCCTCAGCGGTACTTAACGGGCGGTGTTACCGAGGAAACAACGTCCTCCAGCACAGAAGCCGCGCTGCGGCGGTTGAACCTGCTTTCCTGCTTCAGAACTATTCTGTGCGCGAAAACCGGCATCATCAGCCGCACTATGTCCTCGGGGATAACATAATCCCTGCCGCTCAGGTATGCAAACGCGCGGGAAGCCTGCATTATCGCCAGCGAAGCACGCGGGCTGACGCCCAGTGCAACTGCGGGGTGGCTTCTTGTTGCGGCGGCAAGCTCGGCGGTGTATCTGCAAAGGCTCTCCGCAAAGTTCACATGAGCAACGTCGTTGATGCACTCTCGAAGCTGCTCCTCGGTCATTATCTGCCGAACTTCTTCCGCAGGGTCATCGACGAGCCTGTCCATAAGTATCTGCATCTCTTCCTCGGTGGTGGGATAACCCATACTTATTTTCGCCATAAAGCGGTCGAGCTGTGCTTCGGGCAGGGGGAATGTTCCGACATATCCCTGCGAATTCTGCGTTGCGATCACCATAAACGGCGAGGGTAACTTGTGAACTGTTCCGTCTACGGTGACGCGTTTTTCTTCCATCGCCTCAAGCAGGGCGGACTGCGTTTTCGGGGAGGTGCGGTTTATTTCATCGGCGAGGAGGATGTTCGTCATCGCAAGACCCTCGCGGTATTCAAAACGGTTGTCCTCTTTGTTGAACATCGTAAAGCCCGTAATGTCCGAAGCCATTACATCCGGTGTGAACTGCGCGCGGTGGAATTTAAGCCCCGTCGCTTTTCCAAGCGCCATGGCAAGGGTGGTTTTGCCCACCCCGGGGACGTCCTCAATGAGAATATGACCCTGCGCAAGAAGCACGGTCAGTATCATCCGCACGGCTTCATTTTTTCCCTTTATAACACGGGATATTTCATTTCCAAGCTCTGTGGTAAGATGTTGATTTTCAAAAAGTTGTGACATTTTGGTGACCTTTCCGTTGAAAACTGATAACTGATCTTATTGCAGCATAACCTCGTGGTTATGCTGCAATTTGCTGAAGGCAAACGTATGTGCAGGGCATTTTGGTATATAATAAACGCTCTGCGTTTATTATAGCACATTATTGCTGTAAATACAATATTTATTCTGTTTTTCTGTTGTTATATCTGAACATGACGAACGCTGCGGCGATGATTATTCCGTAGCCGATGAAGCTCCATATATCGGGCACCTGCCCCATGACTATGAAGCCCAGCGCCGCTGCGAAAATGATCTGCGAATAATCGTAGATGGAAACCTCCTTTGCGGGGGCAAAGGAATATGCGGAGGTTATGCAGAACTGCGCGATCGCCGCGCTGACGCCCGCGCATACCAGCGACAGAAGCTGCTGCCATGTCATCGGGGAATACCCGAAAACAACGAACGGCAGCGCCGCCAGCGTCGAAAACGCCGAGAAGAAGAACACGATATAATAGCCTTTTACGCCCTTGCCGGTAGTCCTGCGGACGAACGTATATGCAAGACCCGCGCACACTCCGCCGATAAATCCCGATATGGATGGGATAAGTTCGGCGTTCTGAAAGCTCGGTTTAATTACGAAAAGCGCCCCTGCGAACGCCGTGAGGATTATCGCCCACTGCACCTTGTCCGCCTTTTCTTTAAGCAGGAATGTAGAGAAGATTATCGCGAAAAACGGCGACATTTTATTCAGCAGGGAAGCGTCGGAAATATTCAGGCGGGATATTGCAAAGAAATTGCATACGACCCCGAGATAACCGAACGCCGACCGCAGGAACAGGTCGAGCCGCGCGCCTTTCGGCGGGATGATGCTGCACCGATTCTTTATCATAACGCCGCTTGCGATGAACATTGCGAACAGATTTCGGAAGAATGTTTTCTGTATCGTCGGGACATCTCCCGAAAGCGACACGAAAAGGTTCATCAGCGCAAAGAAAAACGCCGCGGAGATTATGCACAATATTCCCTTGTGAAGCTGTTTCGAGTGCTCCTGTTTCTGCTCATCCATTTTCGTTTTCCTCCAGCAGCCGAATGTACAGCGGCAGGGCTTCCTCAAAATTCACGCCGTAATCGCGGCGGGTAGGGTCGGCGAGTGTCTTTTTCACCGCTTCGTAGGTGAATTTCACTGCGGTCGTAACTGCGGCGGAAAAGCTCTTTCCGCGCATGACCGCGCCGAGCAGGGCAGAGGCGAACATATCACCCGTGCCGCTGCACGAAATGCTTTCCCGCGGGGTGTAGCACTCGCAGAAATCTGTCCCGTCAAATCCCATTGCGCCCGTGTCGCCTGTTTTGTCAAAGGCGCCTGTTATTACTACTTTGGATGGACCGAGCGTCCGCAGTTCCCGCAGAAGGTTTTTGATATCGTCGTTGGAGGGCGCGGGGTCGTATTCTCTGCCGGTAAGCAGGTAGGCTTCCGTAAGGTTTGGCACGATGATATCCGCCTTTGCGCAGAGTTTACGCATTTTTTCGGCGTAGTCGGGGGTGATGGCAGGGTAGAGCTTTCCGTTGTCGCCCATTACGGGGTCGACGAAAATCAGGGCATTATCGCCGCCGAGCCTGTCGATAAGGTCGGAAATTATATCCATCTGCGCTGAGCTTGCAATGTATCCCGTGTAAACCGCGTCGAATGTTATCCCGAGCCTGCCGAACTGTTCTGCGATGGGGTCAAGCTCTTCGGTGAGGTCACGCAGATAAAACGAGCTGAACCCCGTGTGGTTGGACAGCAGCGCGGTGGGTATTCCGCAGCACTCTATCCCTGCGGCGGAAATAACGGGCAGCGCCGCCGCCAGCGAGCATTTTCCCACACACGAAAGATCCTGTATGGTGGCTATTCTTTTCATTGTATATTTTCCTCAACTTCTGCGGCAGTCGCCCAAGTGGCGTACAAGCTCGTGCGCGAGCCGCGGTATTTCTATCGGCTTTGCAATGTGGCCGTTCATTCCGGCCTCGTCGGCTCTCTTTATGTCGTCCATGAATGCGTTTGCGGTCATGGCGACGATGGGAATGCTCTTTGCGTCGGGGCGGTCGAGGGCGCGGATAGCACGCGCGGCTTCGTAGCCGTCCATCACCGGCATCTGGATGTCCATGAAGATGAGCGAGTAGTAACCCGGCGCGGATTCCCTGAATTTTCTGACCGCTTCGGTGCCGTTTTCTGCAAATTCCACGCGGATGTTTGCCTCGCCGAGGAATTCCGCGGCGATCTCCGCATTGAATTCAAGATCCTCCGCCAGCAGGACTATCCTGCCGCCGAAATCATAATCTGACATACGAACTTCCCGCGGCTCGTCGAGGTCAATTTCGCCGATGTAATTTGTGCTGTGGCTTTCGCTTCTGCGCAGGCAGACGGTTATCTCAAACACCGAGCCTCTGCCTTCCTCGCTTATGACATTTATGCCGCCGTTCATCATGCGGGCGATGTTCAGCGCTATCGCCATGCCGAGTCCCGTGCCCTGAACCTTGCTGACCCTGCGGTTGTCGGCGCGGGCGAATGGGTCGAAAATTCGGTTGATAAATTCCTGCGGCATACCGATGCCGTTATCCGCAACGGTGAACATATATCGGCAGACATCCTGCCTGTCCGGCTCAAGCTCCACGGCGGAAAAGCTTATCTCTCCGCCGTCGGGGGTGTACTTTATCGCGTTTCCGAGTACATTTATCAGCACCTGCCGAAGTTTTGTGGGGTCTCCCTCGACGTAATCGTGCATTTTCGCGATGCTGAGTGAGAGATGATGGTGCTTTTTCTCGACCAGCGGGGTGATGATGTTAATTGTTTCGCTGAGGAAGCTGCTGAGCTGGAATTCCTCCTTGGAGAGCGTGCTCTTTCCGCTTTCTATGGCACTGAGGTCAAGAACGTTGTTGATTATTTCCAGCAGGTGATGACCCGCATAGTCTATCTTTTGCAGGCAGTCCTCGACGCGCTGCTTGTCGTCGATGTGCTCGTGCGCTATCGCCGACATTCCGAGGATGGAATTCAGCGGCGTGCGGATATCGTGGCTCATCTGTGACATGAAGAGGGTTTTTGCATTGTTGGCATTCTTCGCCTGGTTGAATGCGTCGCGGAGTGCCTGTTCAATGCGTCTGTTTTCGTTGCGCTCGTCAGTGATGTTGCGGACGGTGGTAAGGCCCCATATTTCATCGGTTTCGAGGTCTTTCGTAAGAATTACCGCTTCGCGGAAAACGCCCGTCCTGCCGCCTATCTGAAATTCATATTCAACATCAAATGAATACCGCTTGCTGTCGAACATATCCGCAAGGGTTTTTGTGCAGAATGTTTTGCGATACTTGTCCGCTTCCTGCTCCACGCTGATATATTTACTTTTCCGCAGGATATACTCGTCATATGAGCACGGAGTTTCAAGTCCGATCTGCGGCAGCAGCGCCCTGCCGTCTGTTTCTTCAACTATTTCCTGGAAGAGTATGTCGCGGGTTACATTGTAGCTGTAAACCACCATTGCGGAGGAAAGGATCGCCTGCCTGTACTGCCGCTCGGAGCGGAGGGCGTATTCCAGCGTGCGGCGGGTCTTGAGTTCCTTTTCCTTTTCGTCGTTTATGGACATTACCGTGACGATCGCCATATACGGTTTTCTGTGCTCGTCCGCCGCGGACTCGAACGCCTGTATTCTCACCCATTCATAAACTTCCGTGCCTGCGATCTTGTGGCGGCATTCAAGCTCGAGAAGCTTCTCACCGTTTGAAAAATGCCGCGCAAGGTTTTTGGTGAGGAATTTGTCAAGTCCCGCCTTGTATTC
>CAKSPC010000073.1 GCA_934481445.1 uncultured Oscillospiraceae bacterium | reverse complement strand
GAGATCATGATCCCGCTGGTTGGCGAGGTTAAGGAGCTTAAGTACGTTAAGGACATCGTTGTAAAGACCGCTGACGAGATCATCGCAGCAGCAGGTTCCGATCTGAAGTACTCTGTTGGTACAATGATCGAGATCCCGAGAGCAGCTCTGACCGCTGACGACATCGCTAAGGAAGCTGAGTTCTTCTGCTTCGGTACAAACGACCTGACACAGATGACATACGGCTTCTCCAGAGATGACGCCGGTAAGTTCCTCGGCGCTTACTACGACGCTAAGATCTTTGAGAACGATCCGTTCGCAAAGCTCGACCAGGTTGGCGTTGGCAAGCTGATGAAGATGGCTATCGAGCTCGGTAAGGGCGTTCGTCCCGAAATGCACTGCGGTATCTGCGGTGAGCACGGCGGCGATCCCACATCCGTTGAGTTCTGCCACCAGATCGGTCTGGATTATGTATCCTGCTCACCTTTCCGCGTGCCGATCGCAAGACTGGCTGCTGCACAGGCTGCTCTGAGATAATCTCTGCGGCTTAACAGCACGGACCTAAACAATTTGACCCATCCCGCGAGGGATGGGTCTTTTGTTATATATGGAAGAAACACCGCCGCTCACATCGGCAGCAGTTTCAACGTACGTCATTCCGCCGGAAAGATACAAAAAAATTCTTAGCGTGAATTTTGATGTTGCTTTTTCGGAAAGGATATGCTATAATATCCATTAAAAGGGGGCGAATATCATGAAGAAATGGTACGACGAAGAGTTTGAATTTGCCGTCGAGGTCACGGGATACCTCCGCGCAACTCACCCCGAAAACTACTGCCGCAATGGCGAGGAAATAGGCGACGTATATCGCTGTACATACGGCTGCCCCGTCAACGCGCAGGGGCAGGGTATTTGTTCTAAAACAATGATGATGCTGTACCCTCTTATGGAAGCAGTCCGCAGCGGCGGCACATTGGATAATCTCGGCGGCGACGGGGAGTTTTCAAAGGACGTGGTCTGTCCCGACGGGTGCGTTATTTTCCGCCTGACAGCAAAGCGGCGCAATAATAACAACTTCCACAAAGGCGGATTTTTTAACCCGTCATGATGACAGTGTCTGGGTATAAAAATAGCGCCCCGAAAGGCGTTGTAAACTCGCAGCCTACGCCTAAAATCCACCCCAAGCACAAGCAGCAACCCGCGTCGTTTTGTTCGGTTTCGCAAAGCGAAATCGCGGTCGCTCCGACCGCGAAATGAAAAATGCGAGCGTTTGCGGCGGCAGCGGCAAAGCCGCGCATTCAAGCCGCAAATGCAGATGCCATTTCATAACAAAAACGCCCCGTAAGGCGTTAGTAAACTCGCAGCTTACGCCCAAAATCCACCCCAAGCACAAGCAGCAACCCGCGTCGTTTTGTTCGGTTTTGCGAAGCAAAATGTCGGTCGCTCCGACCGACAAGAACAAAACAATGCCATTTCATAACAAAAACGCCCCGTAAGGCGTTGTAAACCCGCAGCTTACGCCTAAAATCAACCCCAAGCACAAGCAGCAACCCGCGTCGTTTTGTTCGGTTTTGCGAAGCAAAATGTCGGTCGCTCCGACCGACAAAAACAAAACGATGCCATTTCATAACAAAAACGCCCCGTAAGGCGTTTTTGTTATGAAATCTGGCGGAGAAGAAGGGATTCGAACCCTTGTGGGGTTGCCCCCAAACGGTTTTCAAGACCGCCTCGTTATGACCACTTCGATACTTCTCCGTAACACTCTAATTATAACACATCCCGTCAGATTTGTCAAGACAAAATTCCCGCGGGAAAACGAAAGGAACCTACCATGAAGAAATCATCACTTGCACTTGTACTCACTGCGGCGCTCCTTCTCTCTGCCTGCTCGGGCAACAACGGCTCCACCCAGAGCGCGGACATCGACACCCTGCCCGACAGCTCCACATCAAAACCCGTGTATAACGACGAATCCTCCGACGATGAGCAGAATACTATCCCCGAACCGTCCGTGTGCTTCGGAAAGGGCGTGTGGGAGAGCACCGACCGTATATTCACATTCTATGACGATACTTCGGGAAATGTGATCGAAAAGTCGTCCCAGACAGGCGTTGGATTTGAATACGAGCCCGATTCCAACGGACTTGTGTTCCACCTCGGCGCCGTGGACAGCAACACCTATACCGGCGCGGAAGCTGTTGACGAAAACACCGTGATACTCACATGGGAGGACGGCACGGCGGAAACGCTGAGATATCTCACCGGAAGAGAATTCTGCGGACTGAGAGCAGGCGTCTGGAAGTCCGACACGAATACATACACATTCTACAACGAAAGTTCGGGAAACGTTGTTGACAACGAATTCGGAATGGGCGTTTCCTTCGAGTTTGAGCCCGAGGACGGCGGCCTGCTGTTCCACCTCGGAAGCGCGAGTGATGACTCACCCGCCACTGTCAATGCCATCGACGAAAACACCGTGGAGCTGACATGGCTCGACGGAACTTCGGAAACCCTCACCTACGCCCCCTTGACCGATTTTGACGGATTTAAGGCTGGAACATGGGCTTCCGAAAGCGAAACTTTCGTTTTCAACGACGACCACACGGGCACCCTGCGCCAGAACGACAGCTCCGAAACAATGCCCGTTTCCTATGTTGTCAGCGACGACCTTCTCATCATGGATTCTACGGCATTCCCCGCCGCCATTGCCTGCGCGCTGATAACCGCGGATGATTATACCGTCGTCATCAGATTTTCTAACCTCGATTTTGAAATACTCAACTACGTCGGCGAGTCGGAATAAAATAATTTCGGCGGAGCATTTGCCCCGCCGATTTTTATATGCTGTCATGAAGCCGCAGGTAATATTCCGCCAGCTTCTTCGCTTCGACTTTGATATCATATCCTGCCGCCGCGGCTTCTTCGGAAGTGTCGCGGCGCTTTGTTTTCGCGAGGTTGATTGCCGCGAACGCCCAGTCCGCCGCGGATGTTTTCAGCGACAAAAACTGCGCCATCGGCGTTATCTTCACCTCGCGGGTTATCCTGTCGGAAAAAAGGCACGGAAGCCCCGCGCACTGCGCCTCCACCCCGACAACGCACAGCCCCTCGTAATTCGACGGCAGCACGAAACAGTCCATCGCGCAGTAAAGCCTGTCCACATCGCTTCGCTGACCCGCGAACAGCACCTTTCCCGCAAGCCCCGCAGTAATTACCCGCGCCTGTATAAGCTCCATGTCCGCGCCCTCGCCAACAAGAAGCAGCCGCGAATTAGGATGCTGCTTCACGATCTCCGCGAATATATCAATAAGGAACTGATGGTTTTTCTGCGGGCAGAATCTGCCCACATGGCCGAACAACAGCGTCCCCGACGCGATGCCAAGTTCCCCCCGCGCGGCGGTGCGCTTGTGCCCGTCATAGCGGAATTTTTCTATGTTTATGGCGTTACGCAGCACCATTGCGGCATTTTTCGGCTTAGGCTCGTCTATTCCGCACACGGGAACATTTCCGTACATCCACCGCGCCGCGTACTCCGAGCAGGCAAGGCGCTCCGTTGCAAACATCTTTGCGAACGGCTTGAAAACCGCTTTTGCAATATTGCGGACAAGCTCTCGCTTTCCGCCGGAGGTGCTGTGGTTGTGGAGTATCCGCACACGCACCCCCGCGCGCTTCGCCGCCAGCAAGGGGATAAACGAAAGCGTCCCGAGGTGGCAGTGCACGATGTCATAGTTTCCTTTACGAAGCTGCTCCGTAAGCGTACGGAGATATCTCAGCGGCATTTTCAGTCCGCACATAAGATAAAGCCCGCCGCCCATGGATTTTATTTCCTCGGCGGGAATGTGCCGCGAGCTTGAGAAAATAAAGAAATCGAACTGAATTTTACTGCGGTCTATGGCGCCGTAGTAGTTCATAACCACCTGCTCGATGCCAGCGCCGTTCATCTTTCCGAGTATCTGCGCAACGCGCAGGGGGGGATTAGTGTTGTTTTCCTGCATGACCTGCTCCTTATCACGGGCATCGTTTACGGCAAGCCCGTCGATGTTATTTGGTATGATTACATAAAATAGCCGCGTTCAAATCATACGATAATTATACCACGAAACACGATGGCTGTCAAACGGGCAAAAAAAATTCCGCCACTCGGGCGGCAGAAAAAAACAGGCTAAATGCTGCAGGGAATATACACAGAGATCAGAGGCAAAAGCCCCGCTCTCCGGCAGTCAGAATTAAGTGCCGAACACCGAATAGATATCATGTCGGTTGTAGGGCGGCTCGGGAAAGCCGCTGTCCTGCAAATTCACCGAAGCATACCGCAAGAGCCTTGCCGGTTTGGCATGAACTGCACATCAGCGTTCAAATATCCCGATATATTGAGTTTACCACTTTCCGCCCCATAATTCAACCAACTTTACTCAAACGGCAGGTACGCAACTCAAACGGCATTCTTAACTGACATATTCCGCCGAAACAGGGCAAACTATGCAAGCTCGCAGTGCGAACCGTTACACTTCCTCCGCAAAAACGACGCTGTGCGGAGCGGCGGTTATATCGCCATCGGCGGTGTAAATCGGCTCTGCGGAAGCCCTTTCGCCGTTGGCGTAGACCAACGCACTTTTTATTGGATAAGTTACCGCTTCTTCCGTCGGGTTTATCAGCAGGATAAGCCTGCCGCTTATTCTCGCCGCCAGCGCCCCGCCGATTTCTTCATAAATAACCTTGCTGCGTATTTCCTCTGCGCTGCGCAGCCGCAGCTCGGGAAAACGCTTTCTTATCGCAATCAGACCTCGGTAATATTCCACCATGCCCGCGCATACAGACGTGCCGTCCCATTTAAGGCAGTTTATGCCGTCGGGGGAGTTATAGCTGTCGTGCACGAATCCGCCGTCTGCTGCGGGCTTGCTGCGCAGAAATTCCTGCCCCGCCTGAATAAAGGGCGCCCCCTGCGACAAAAACACCAGCGCCGCCGCCATTCTGTCCAGCCGCGCGATATACTCCTCCGAAACGCCGCCAAGCGACACCCGCAGCTTGTCGTGAAGCGTCAGATTATCGTGCGGTTCGACATAATTCACTGCCTGCTCGGGGTCGTTCGTCCAGCAGAATTTTTTCGGGCGCCTGACGTCGGAGCGGAATACCCCCGCGGAGATCACCGATTTCATGAGTTCGGTGTTATATGCGGCGGCTCCGTTGATGTAGCCCGTGCCCTCGTCGCTGAACACAGAACCTTTCACGCCGTCGCGGAAATCGTCCGAGAACATCGCGAAGCACGGCAGGCGGCGCGCATTTCTTTTTACGCCGCGGCGGCTCTGCGGCAGCGGCGAGCTCCCCCCTGTCCACCCCTCGCCGTACAGCAATATGGATGGGTTTATTTCGCGCAGCTTTTCCGCGCAGCGGTTGAGGGTCTTTATATCCAGCAGACCCATTAAATCAAAGCGGAACCCGTCCAGTCGATATTCCTCCGCAAGATAGCACAGGCTGTCGCAGATGAATTTTGAAGCCATCCTGCGCTCGCTGGCGAACTCGTTTCCGCAGCCCGAGCCATTGGAAAGGCTGCCGTCGTCGTTGTGCCTGTAATAATACCCGGGGAATGCAGCCTCGAACGGCGAATCCTCGGCAGAAAACGTGTGATTATACACCACGTCCATGACAACACCCATCCCCCGCGAGTGCACCGCCGCCACAAGCTCCTTGAACTCGCGTATACGCGCCGCGCCGTCGTTCGGGTCGGAACAGTAGCTGCCCTCGGGAATGTTGTAATTCTGCGGGTCGTAGCCCCAGTTGAAACCAGCGTTCGGGTCGGTTTCGTCAACAGTCTTGAAATCAAAAACAGGCAGCAGATGTATATGCGTCACCCCGAGAGACGCGATGTGATCCAGCCCCGCCGTGCCGCCGAAGCGGTTTTTCACCCCGCGCTCCGAAAACGCCGCGAACTTACCACGATGAGCAAAATTTGCGTTCGGGTCCATCGAAAAATCCCGGACATGGAGTTCGTATATCACCGCGTCGGTGTTGTTTTCGAGTTTTATCGGGCGGGAATTTTCCCATCCCGCGGGGTCGGTGCGTTTCGGGTCAGCCACCATTCCGCGGGTGCCGTTGGCGCAGGCGCTGCGCGCATAGATGTCAATGCTTTCGGCGGCAGCTTTTCCGCGGCGGAATTCATAGGTATAGAATATCCCGTGGAGGTCGCCGCTCACCTCCGCCTGCCACACTTTTCCGAGCCGCTTCATTGATCGTATGAGATACGGCCCGGAAGCGGTCGGGGTGCTGTAAAGCTTCAGCGATACGCCGTCCGAAAGGGGGCTCCACACGCGGAATATTGTTTTGCTCTCGCTATAAATCGCCCCGAGTTTGCCGCTGTATCCATATTCCCTGTCGATGGAGCTGTAGTCGATTTTGGTCATACTATGTCCTTTCCTGCGCGGGTATTATCGTTAAAATAAAAAAGGGGAGCAAATTGCTCCCCCCTGCTTGTCGAAAAACCTTTAAAATTTCCGCGTAGCGTATTGGTTTTCGCTTCCTTTTGACACAAAAGGAAGCGGGG
>CAKSPC010000072.1 GCA_934481445.1 uncultured Oscillospiraceae bacterium | reverse complement strand
TATACCGTCCCCAACGACATCCGCCAGCAGGACGGTATCAATAACGTCATGGTGTCCGCGGGCACGGTGCAGGTCACTGGCGTAAGGCGCGACGCGGCGCTTAAAAGAGTATGGGACAAGCTCGACGAGCTGACTACGGCAATTATTGTAAGCAACGGAGATTAAGGAGGATTTTATGTTTGAGTTTAACACATGGGTAACCGATAATCTGATTTCGGGCGTTAAAAACAGGGCGTTTTCCCGCGAGTGGGCGGCGGTGCAGCTGGCTAATTACTATGTCAAGGGCAAGGTCACCGAGGCGGATATAAGCCGCTTTGACGAGGGTACGGCGGTACCCGAGCCTGCCGACACAGCAGACGACATGGAGGGCGCGGATGGACAGTAATATCATCGTAGCGGTGCTCTCTCTGATAGGCACGCTGGGCGGCTCTCTGGGCGGCATACTTGTAAGCAGCAAGCTCACTACATACCGCTTGCAGCAGCTCGAAAACAAGGTCGCGGAGCACAATAATTTTGCGCGCAGAATGCCTGTTGTCGAGGAGCAGATAAAGGTAATCAATCACCGCATTGAGGATTTGGAACAGGAGGAAAAGCATCATGAAAATTGACTGGAAACGTAAGCTTACATCGCGCAAATGGTGGGTCGCAGTCGCGGCGCTGGTATCGGGACTGATACTCGCTTTCGGCGGCGGGGATGAGGTCGCGCAGACCGTCAGCGGCTGCATTATGGCAACGGCGGCGGTAATCGGATATACCATCGGCGAGGGACTTGCAGACAGCGGCAACAAGGATGGTGGCGGCGATGCAGATAATTGATAATCTCATCCCGAAAGGCAAATACAACCGCCCCGGCACAAAATCCACCCCGAAGCGTATCTGCGTGCATTACACGGGTGACTGCGGCGCTTCGGCGGACAGGCTGGCTCTGTTTTTCACGACAAACTCGGCGGCAAAGACATCCTCGCAGTACATTGTAGGCATTAACGGCGAGGTCATACGCTGTATCCCCGACAACGAGATAGCCTACGCCGCCGCAAATCAAAATGCAAATACCATCCACATCGAGGTATGCTACAAGGACAAGGCGGGCAAGTTTGAGGAGAAATCCATCGCTGCCTTAAACGAGCTGGTATTGAGCCTGATGGACAAGTACAAAATCAGCGCCGAAAATGTCCTGCGGCACTACGACCTCACGGCCAAGCACTGCCCCGCCTACTACGTCGACGCGACCCGCTGGGCGGCTCTCCACGAGAGGATAACAACAAAGCTCACCGCGCGGAAGCTTTACCGCGTGCAGGTGGGGGCGTTCTCAAGCAAAGACAACGCCGAAAACTACGCCGCGATGATTCGCAAGGCAGGGTTCGGGGCGTTCGTTATAGAGGTATAAAAAATAGTTTCGCCCTCGGGTCGCTGCGCGGCTCGGGGGCGGTTTCGTTTTTAAAAATAGTTTGACACCCATATTGACACCCATCAACGCGAGAAAATGCCCGAAAACTCACTGAAATTCGGAAAAACCACATTGAAAATTTGATATATAAAAACACCCGTCAAGCGGCTTGCAGAGCCATTTGACGGGTTGTTTTTTATGGTCGGAGTGACAGGATTCGAACCTGCGGCCTCAACATCCCAAATGTCGCGCGCTACCAACTGCGCTACACCCCGAAACTTTACCATAATATTATACACCATTTTACCGCCTTTGTCAAGTGAAAAATACTATCTTCCCCTGCGTTCCGCTATTGACAAAACGAGATCATTATGATATAATTATAGTAACGATTATTATATGCAAAGAAAGAGGTTTCCCATGAAATTTTCGCGACAGAGAGAGATGATTTTCGAGCAGGTGAAGAACTTCCCCATACACCCGACCGCCGACGAGGTGTATAACGCTCTTAAAAAAGACAACCCCAACCTCAGCCTTGGCACGGTGTACCGCAATCTCAATCTCCTCAGCGATATGGGAATGCTGATGAAAATACGCATAGCCGACGGAAAGGACCGCTTCGACGGCAGGACTGATACGCACTACCACATGGTATGCTCTCACTGCGGAAAGGTATTCGACGTTGAGCTTGACATCGCCGAAACAATACCGCAGAAAGTCCTCGCAGACGAGGGTCACATTATAACCGGCATTACCCTCAACCTCACGGGAATATGCAAGGGCTGCGCCGCGGAGCTTCCCCCCGAGGTCACAGAGGCAGTGTAAAAAAATCATCCCCCCGCACTTATGCACGGGGGGATATTTATTTTGTCATTTCTCACGCGTCGTATATCGCTTCGGGGAAATTACTGAGCGCTGTTGTTCTGCTCGTAGCTTTCGATCATCTTCTTGACCATCATGCCGCCGATGGAGCCTGCCTGTCTTGCGGTCAGTTCGCCGTTGTAGCCGTTGTTGAGCTGTACGCCGACTTCGTTAGCCGCCTGCATCTTGATGTTGTTGAGGTTAGCCTTGGACTGCTTGTTAGACATAATTAAAATCTCCTTACGAAAATAATTGATAGCAAAGGTCTGTGCCGAAATATCCCGGCCTTGGTTTCATATTTGCCTTTGCGATATTATTATTTTCGCGGGGCATTGAAATATTAAAGGGAATTGTTTCACAAATTTTTTCGAAAAAAATCCGTGTTTAATTCTTTTTTTCGGTATCGGGCTGCGATTTTCCCGTGCCGTCCGCCTGCGGCTTCCCTGCCCCGTCCATGGCATTGATGACCGTTTTCATGATATCAAGCGATTTCTCGCCGCTCTTTACGGATACAAGCATACGCGGTCTGCCGACGGTTTCAAGCCGCATTCTGCTGCCCACCGCCGCCGTAACCGCCGACAACTTCGCCATGTCGAACTTCGACAGGTAGAATATCATGTCGTCGCCGTTCTGCGATATTTCCACAATTCCCGAGGCGGAAGCCATGTTCCTAAGCCGCGCAACATCCACAAGCCCCTTTACCGAAGCGGGCGGCTCGCCGTAGCGGTCAATAAGCTCGTCGATAACGTCGTAGCTGTCCTCCTCGGTCTGTATGCGCGCTATCTTGCGGTAGCAGTCCACGCGCTGCGCCTGATTAGAGATATACGTTTCGGGAATGTACGCGTCGATCCGGATGTCGACAAGGCACTCTTCCCTGTGGACGTTCACCTCGCCCCTTTCTTCCCTTACCGCCTCGTCCAGAAGCTGCAGATACATCTCATATCCGACGTTTGCAAGGTGCCCCGACTGGCTCGCACCGAGGATATTTCCCGCGCCGCGAATTTCAAGGTCCCGCAGGGCGATCCTGAAGCCGCTGCCGAACTGCGTGAACTCTCGTATCGCGTCCAGCCTGCGCTGCGAAAGCTCCGAAAGCACCTTTCCCGGCTTGAACGTAAAATACGCATACGCGCGCTTGTTTGTTCTGCCGACGCGGCCGCGGAGCTGATGAAGCTGCGCAAGCCCCATGTAGTCCGCGTCCTCGATGATCAGCGTGTTGACATTCGGAACATCCACGCCCGTTTCGATTATCGTCGTGCAGACCAGCACATCAAGCTCGCCGTCCAGCAGCTTCCGCCATACCTCGAGTATCTGCTCCTCGGTCATGCGGCCGTGCGCAACGCCTATCCTCGCTTCGGGGATAAGCTCCTGAAGATGGTCGGCGCAGCCGTAGATGGAATCAATTCTGTTGTGGATATAATAAGCCTGCCCGTTTCGGCGCAGCTCCTTGCGTATCGCCTGCGCGATAACGCTCCAGTCGTGCTCGAGGACATAGGTGGAAACAGGCTGCCTGTCCTGCGGCGGCTCGTCAAGGATACTCATATCGCGTATGCCGCTCATCGCCATGTTAAGCGTGCGCGGGATAGGCGTTGCGGACAGCGAGAGGATATCCACCCCGCTGAACATCTCCTTGAATTTATCCTTGTGCGCAACGCCGAAGCGCTGCTCCTCGTCAATGATAACAAGCCCGAGATCCTTGAATTTTATATCGTTCTGTATGATACGGTGAGTGCCGATGACAAGGTCTATCCGCCCCGTCGAAAGCATACGCAGCACCTCCCGCTGCTCCGAAGCGGAGCGGTACCGCGACATCAGCGCGATATTCACCGGGAAGCCCTCCATGCGCGCCCTTGCCGTCTGATAATGCTGCCATGCGAGCACGGTGGTCGGAACCAGAATTGCGCACTGCTTTCCCGATTCGATGCACTTGAACGCCGCGCGCAGCGCCACCTCGGTCTTGCCGAAGCCAACGTCGCCGCAGAGCAGACGCTCCATCGGCTGCGGCTTCTGCATATCGGATTTTATTTCGTCGATACAGCGCAGCTGAGAATCGGTTTCGATATAGTTGAAGTGCTGCTCGAAGTCCTCCTGCATGGAATCGTCCTCGGGGAATGCAAAGCCCTGCGATTTCATGCGCTTTGAATACAGCGCGATAAGCTCCGAAGCCATCTCCCGCGCCGCCGCCTTTGCCTTCGCCTTGGATTTCTGCCACTGGTCGGAGTTCAGCTTGTTGAGCTTTACGGTGCTGGTATCTCCCGTGCCGATGTAGCGCGAAACAAGGTCAAGCTGCGTAACTGGTACATGGAGCACGTCCGCCCCGGCATAGCGTATCCGTATATAATCCTTTGCGACGCCCTGCGTCTGTATTTTGTGAACGCCGTCGAAAACGCCGATGCCGTGGGAGTAATGCACCACAAGATCTCCCACAGAAATATCCGACAGCGAGCGTATCTCCTCGCCGCGCTTCTTCTTCGGGGCGCGTCTGCGCTCCGCGTGCACTGCGGTATGCGTGAACACCGCAAGACCGCCCTCGCTGTACTCCAGCCCCGCGGAAAGCGTGCCGGGACATACGATGACCTGCCCCTCCACGGGGGTGGAAGGCTCCGCGGAATACACTGCGCTGAACCCGTCGTCGATAAGGTCGGAAGCGAGGGTGTGAGCGCCCTTGTCCGTTCCCGCAAAGACAAGGCAGCTGAACCCGCGGGAAAGATAGCCGCTCATTTCCTCCTCAAGCAGCTTGTACTCGCCGCTCCACGGGGATGTCTGCACCGCCGCGCGGACGTTTATCACGGTGCCGAGCTCCATCCCGCCGCCGCGCATAAACGAATCGAAATACACCCGCGTCCTGCCGTCAAGGGCGCTGTAGAGCTCGCTTTTCGTCAGCATGAAGCGCTCGTTGCCCTTGCACACCCTGCCGTCGTCGGAGAGGATTTTCAGATCCTCAACGTGCTGCAATGCAGTTGCGCGGTAGCTTTCGCGGACGGTAACGTTCTCGCAGACGAAAACGGACTTCGCGTAATCGAACACCGTCGCTTCGGAATCATAGCACAGCGGGAAATATCTGTCCGTGCTGTGCAGGGATACGCCGCCGCGGAGCTTCTCCACATCGTCCATAAAGCCGCGCCTGAGTTCCTCGGCGCGCTTTCCGCGTATTTTCGAAACCATCTTTTCGATGCGCGCGCAGAGTTCCGCGTCGCTGTCGAACAGGGTTTCGCAGGCGGGGGAAATGCAGATGGTTTCCCTGCCCTCGGTGCGGCGCTGCGTGTCGGGGTCGAATTCGGAAATACTATCCACGCTGTCGCCCCAGAGTTCAATTCTGAACGGCTTTATCGAGCTCGGCGGGAATACGTCGATGATACCGCCGCGGACGGAAAACTGCCCCGCGCCTTCGATGAGGTCTGTTCTCACAAATCCCGCCGCAGTAAGGCGCGCCACGATCTCATCCTGTGAAATCTCATCCCCCTCGGAAATGTTTACGGTGCGCCTTTCAAGTTCGTCGGGGGGGATGGTGAGCTGCGCCGCCGCTTCCGCGGAGCATATTACCGCGCCGCAGGTGCCGTCCGCCATGGCGGAAAGCGCGAAGATACGCTTGTGCTCATACTCCCGCGAAGCCGCCTCTACCCCGCCGAGCACCAGCTCTTTCGCAGGATAGAGCAGCGCGGTATTTTCGCCGCTCATCATGTTTATATCAAGGCAGAGCTTCTGCGCCTCGCCCTCGCTCTCGGCGATGATGAGCACGGGAAGCTGTATTTTTTCACGCAGCAGCGCGGTGATAAAATGCGCCTTGTGTATATGCGAAACGCCTGTCACAAGGGCAGGCAGGGGGTTATCGGTTTCGAGATACTTCGCAAGTTTTCGGTAATCGGCGTTCTGACGCGCCGCGTTCAGAAAGAAGTCCATATTTACCTCGGTTCGCTTATCAGGAATTGTATTTGTTCATGGCGGCGTCGGTCTTGCCGTCCACCATCAGTTCGATGCAGGAAACGGCGTTGTCGAAGCACTGCTCCAGCTTCTCGCCGTCCTCTTTCTTGAAGTGCCCCAGCACCCAGTCGGCGAGGTTATAATCGGGGTGCGGCTTCGCGCCGACGCCCATTTTTATCCTCGGGAACGTATCCTTGCCCGAGAGGTAGATTATGCTTTTTATGCCGTTGTGGCCGCCGTCGCTTCCCTTGCGGCGGATACGCAGCTTTCCCGGCTCGAGGGAGATATCGTCATAGACGATGATGGTGCGCTCGGGAGGGATTTTGTAGAAAGACATTGCCTCGGTGACAGCCTCGCCGCTGTTGTTCATGAATGTCGTAGGCTTCATGATAAGGCAGCGCCTGCCCGAAATGACCGCGTCGCAGGTCAGCGACTTGAAGCGGAGTTTCTTGCAGTTGAGGTTATATTTCTCGCAGAGGGTGTCTATCGTCATAAATCCGATGTTGTGGCGGGTGTTTTCGTACTCTGTGCCGGGGTTGCCAAGTCCGCAGATTATAAACTCCACGGGGCCTGTCGGCTCGGGGGTGCGCTTCTGTTCAAGCTTGTTGAATATATCAAAAACGGACATATATGCTTCCTTTCTTTGTCAACGCACAAAAGCCACCCGCGAATTCCTCCGCGAGTGGTGTTATCTGTTTTTATTTTAGCACAACCGCGCCGTTTTGTCAATCGGATTTTATTATTCCGCGCGGGGTGTTGAAAATTCAGAGTGTTCACGAAAGAACTGCTCCCCAAAACGGAGAGCAGTCAGCTTGTCGAAAAAGTCATAACGGCAGAAAATTTGCAATAGACTGTGGG
>CAKSPC010000071.1 GCA_934481445.1 uncultured Oscillospiraceae bacterium | reverse complement strand
CTGGACGCAGTAAAGCCTTATCTCTGCGTAAACCCCAAGGGCAACGGAAGCTACTATCTGATCTGGAGTTCCGTTCCGACCTCCGTGCGCTATAAGGTAATGGCACGCGAAAAGGGCACGAACAACTGGGAGCTCATCGGCGCGACAAGACAGCGCTGCCGCATAACCGTGCAGCTTGACGCAAATAAGGAATATGAATTCCTTGTACGCGGTCTTAACGCTAAAAACAAGTACACGCCCATGGACGCGGATGATATCGTCAGCGGCTGATATGCTTCGTAAATAATTATTCCGCCGCCCCGAAACGGGCGGCGGTTTTCTTTTGCCTGTTTTGCGGCGATGTCCCGAATTGCACTTGAAAAACGGATGATTATATGCTATACTTATATTACGACATTATTCGAGCTGCGGGGGATGAAAATGAAGATAGTTCTGTTTGTGCTTCTCGGTATTCTTGCGCTGATACTGCTTCCGTGCCTGTTTCTGTTCGTATGCGGGCTTTTTGTGGACACAAAGAAGCAGTACGACCGCGACAGTAAATTCTTCCGCGCCCTGCTGGACGGCTCCACGACTGTGGTGCTGTGGCTGCTGGGGGTGCGGTATGATATCAGCGGGGAGGAGAAATTCCCGCCGCAGGGCAACTTTCTTTTCATCAGCAACCACCGTTCCAACTACGACCCGATAATCCAGTGGACGGTTTTCAAGCGGTACAAGCTGTCCTTTATCTCCAAAAAGGAGAATTTCAAAATACCAATGTACGGCAGGATAATTCACCGCTGCTGCTTTATGCCGATAGACCGCAAAAGCCCCCGAAAGGCGATGGAAACCGTGAACCGCGCCGCGAAGCTTCTCACCGAAACAGAGAACAGCGTCGGCGTTTACCCCGAGGGAAAGCGCAGCAAGGAATGCAGGCTGCTGCCGTTCCACGCGGCGGTGCTTAAAGTCGCGCAGAAGGCGGGAAAGCCCATCGTGGTTTCCACTATAGAGGGCACGGAGAATATTTTCAGAAACATCAGGCGGTTCAGAAAGACCGTTGTGACGATAAAAATACTTGAAACCATAGACGCGGAAACGGTGAAGTCCACAAAGACATCCGAACTCAGCGAATACTGCGCCGCGCTTATGAAAAGGGAACTGGAGGAGCGAACATGATCTACGCGCTGTACAACCCGTTCGCGGGGAACAATACCTGCGGGGAGCAGTCAAAAAAGCTGTCCGAATTTTACAAGGATGGAGAACTTACGTTCAAAAGCATGGCGGAGGTTGATTATACGGAGTTCTTTTCGTCGCTGGGTGCGGATGATAAGGTGATAATCTGCGGCGGCGACGGAACGCTCAACCGCTTTGTAAACGACACGATCAATGTCGCGATAAACAACGACATCCTGTATTACGCTGCAGGCAGCGGCAACGATTTCCTCCGCGACGTCGGAAAGGAAAAGGGCGCTGCTCCGTTTAAAATAAACGACTACATATCCGACCTGCCGACCGTTACGGTAAACGGCAGGGAAACCCGCTTCCTTAATGCGATAGGCTTCGGCATCGACGGATACTGCTGCGAGGTCGGCGACAAAATGCGCGAGAAAGCCGACGGCAAGCCCGTTAATTACACGAGCATAGCGATAAAGGGTCTGCTGGGCGCATTCAAGCCCTGCGACGCGACGGTTATAATCGACGGCGCGGAAAAACATTACAAAAAGGTGTGGATAGCCCCCACGATGCACGGCAGATTTTACGGCGGCGGAATGATGCCCGCCCCCGCGCAGCGCAGGGACGACCCCGAGGGAAAATTCTCCGTGGTCATCTGGCACGGCTCAAACAAGCTTAAAACTCTGATGATATTCCCGTCGATATTCAATGGCGAACATATCAAGCATACAGAGTGCATCGACATTGTAAGGGCGGATGAAGTCACGATAAAGTTCGACAAGCCCTGCGCACTTCAGATAGACGGAGAAACCATTCTCAACGTTACCGAATACAGCGCTAAAAGCAGCGCAAAGGTCAGGGCGGAGCATACCGCGCAGACAGTATAAAATAAAATATCCCCCGCACATTCGAAAAACTGTGCGGGGGATTTCGGTAAGTATTACTTTTTATCTGCGGTTTCGTCGGAAGCGGCACTGTCTGTGCCCTCGCCCTTGATAAGGGTTTCGGAGGTGCTTTCGGTTTCGCTTTCGGATGTTACGGAGCCGTCCTTGTCGGGGTCGTTTTTCGAATTGTCATTATCTGCGGTATCTTCGCCGAGGTTTTTATCTTCTGCGCCGATGGTATTGTCATCGTTGCCGTCACCCGCGGAAACGGGGAGTGCGTCTGCAAACTGCGAGATGACCGCCTGCACTTCTTCGGGGATATCATCGTTGTTTTTGAGCGCGGCGGCTGCGGCGAGAGCCTGCTCCTCGGTGAAGCCCGCGGCGGCAAGCTTATCGGCATTCTGCGCTATCACCGCGCGTATCTCGTCGTCGGACATACCCGCTATTTCGTTGACATCAAGGCTGCTCTGAACTATCTGCGACTGCTCGCCGTTGGCGTCGATGGTGTAGTTGTCCTTATAGACGAGCTCGCTGACGGGGACGAACTCAAACCCGCGCGCTTTCAGCTCGGCGAGTATCTGTGGAAGCGCCTCGGTGGTGTTTTCAAGGTCGTTGTGGAACAGCAGGATAGACCCCGATTTCGTCTTGTCGAGAATGCGGTCCTTTATTTCCTCAGGGGTGGGTTCTTTCCAGTCGACGCTGTCGGGGGTGGACAGGGATGGAAAGGCGCAGTGATAACGGATCTGCTAAGCCGAAAAACCGAGGACATTTCTGTCCCCGGTCGTGTAAATTATGCGGTCACTGTTCCGCGGTGATATCTTCTTCCCCGACGGGGAGTGCGGTTTCCTCGTCAAAGCGCTCTATGTCTTTATCGGTTATTTTTTCCTTGACATAGTAATTGGCCAGCTGCACCGCAGCCCACTCGCGCGGAAAAGCACCGTTCTTCACGCCTGCTATCAGGTTGTCAACTATCCACTTTGTAAAATCAAACATAAGATCCTCCTTAATCTCCGTTGCTTACGATTATCGCCGTAGTCAGCTCGTCAAGCTTGTCCCATACTCTTTTAAGCGCAGCGTCGCGCCTTACCCCCGTGACCTGCACCGTGCCTGCGGACACCATGATGTTATTAACGCCGTCTTGCTGGCGGATGTCGTTGGGGACGGTATACGGCACACAGTCGGGCGTTACCGTAACGGTGTTTCCGTGATAGGGTTCATATGATGTGGCTTCTGCGCCACATTCCAGCTGAGGTCTGAATGTAAGGTTATTGCAGACGACTCCAGAATATATTCCTATTCTTATGCCAAAGTACAGATCTTTTTTCAGTTCAAATACAGCGCCGTCACCAATATCTTTTTCTGAAAAAACGATTTTGTTCTCATCGTTGTAAGAATACGCTTCCATGCGGTAAGTACTTAAAGACCCGCCCATAGGGCATCCTGACATTGTATATTTCCCGAATGGATAATAAAGCTGCTTATCAAAACACAGATAAAAATTTGTATTTGCCGTTGCAGTGCCGTTTGCGGTGATGGTTCCATTATCGTTAACTGTAAAGGTAACGCCGTTAATTGTTCCGCTTTTCTGTCGATAAGGATAAGTTATGAGGTTCTTGCCACATAGTTTTATTGTAACTGCACTGTTTGCAACTTCTCCGCAAATTTCAATTTTTGAAAAAGGAACATTACCCTGAAGAGAATATAATGTATTAAGGACAGATGATGTTGTTATAATATCACTTCCTGATCCAAATGGTAACTCATCAGTTGCTGTGCCGTATAGTTGGACCGTGCCTTCGCCGCTGAGATAAATATTTCCGTCAGTAATATCAACGGGTGCCCAGCAGCCTCCGTTAATGCAAATGACCCTATCTTTTCCCGGAATGATTCCGGGTTTATCAGAACCATACACCTTGGCTGAACCGTCATTTCGTATCCAACATGAATATCCGTTTATTGGAACCTTGCATTCTGTGCCTGTCAGATTGGCTGTTTTTATATCTGCCATGATTTTTCCTCTCTTTCTGCGGATTTCCGCAAAAATATATTAGCATGGATCTGACTGAAAAAAACTGCATTTCTGATATTGTTTTTGATTTGACATGGCAGAACAATATGTGATATAATATAATAAAAAATGTTCATGCAATATAGCAATGTGATTTTAGAGGACAAAACTGTAATTTGAAAAAGTGCGAAGTGTAATTATTAATTATAACTATGGGGGCAGATGATGTACGATTATTTGATTGTAGGTTCAGGATTGTTTGGTTCAGTTTTTGCCTATGAAGCAGGTCTTAGAAGAAAAAAATGCCTTGTTATTGACAAGCGTTCACATGTTGGCGGAAATGTTTATACTGATAGAATCGACGGAATAAATGTGCATAGGTATGGTGCCCATATTTTTCACACATCCGACAAAAAAATATGGGATTATATCAATCATTTTGCTGAGTTCAACAACTATATAAATACTCCTGTTGCAGTTTATGGTGATGAAATTTATAATCTGCCGTTCAATATGAATACATTCAGCAGAATGTGGGGTATAAAAACTCCTGCAGAAGCAAAGAAAATAATTGCTGACCAAATAAAAAGTTTAAATATCGGTGAACCAAATAACCTTGAGGAACAGGCTCTGAAGCTTGTTGGAAGAGATGTTTATGAGAAGCTTATCAAGGGTTACACCGAGAAACAGTGGGGAAGGCCTTGTTCAGAGCTGCCTGCTTTTATTATAAAGCGTTTGCCACTAAGGTTTACATACAACAACAACTACTTTAATGACCGTTATCAGGGAATCCCAATAGGTGGATATACACAGATAATTAAAAAAATGTTAGAAAAGGCAGATATAATCACGGATACGGATTATATTGATTTCATAAAGACAAATCCCGGCGTTGCTGTAAAGACTGTCTATACTGGTATGATAGATGAATATTTCAAATATAAGCTTGGTGTGCTGGAATATCGCTCTGTACGCTTTGAAACCGAGAAGCTGGATTTGGATAATTATCAGGGCAATGCGGTGGTCAATTACACGTCAACTGATATTCCATTTACAAGAATAATAGAGCATAAGCACTTTGAATTTGGAACTCAGCCGACGACAGTTATAAGCCGAGAGTATTCCTTGGAATGGGTGAAGGGCGTTGATCCATATTATCCGATAAATAATGAAAAAAATAACGTGCTTTATGAGCAGTATAGTATGCTTGCTGAGAACGAGAAAAATGTTATCTTTGGAGGACGTCTTGGCACATACAAATATTATGACATGGACAAAGTTATAGCCATGGCATTGCACTTAGCGAAAAAAGAGTTCGGCACATGAGTATGTTATAGTATTGTATCTGTGTGATATTATATAAAATGGGGTATTCCTATGGATTCCTGTTGTATTATTATATGTATTGACAAAAAATTCGGATTGATGTATAATATCCAAAGATGAATGTAATTGCCTGAACGTTTTTATCCGCTTTTTTGGTTGGTGCGGATGTTATCGGGGCATATCTAAATAATAGGAAAAGGAGCTTACAAAATGGTTATTTCGATAGCAGGCACAGGCTATGTCGGTCTGTCAAATGCAATAATCCTTGCCCAGCACAATACGGTTTACGCCGTTGATATCATCCCCGAAAAGGTCGAGATGATAAACAACAAAAAATCCCCCATCTCCGATAAGGAAATAGAGGATTACCTTGCAAATGCAAAGCTTGACCTCACCGCCACCACCGACGGCGAGAACGCATATAAGAAATCCGACCTCGTTATCATATCCACCCCCACCAACTACGACGACGAGAAAAACTATTTCGACACCTCTTCCGTGGAAGCTGTCATCAAGCAGGTGCTGAAGGTAAATCCCGACGCCGTTATGATAGTAAAATCCACCGTGCCCGTCGGCTTTACAATGTCCGTCCGCGAGAAATATAACACCGAAAACATCATTTTCAGCCCTGAATTTCTCAGAGAGGGCAGAGCGCTTTACGATAACCTTTACCCCTCCAGAATAATCGTTGGCGCGCCCGCAGGAAATGAGCGCATAACCGCCGCGGCGCACAAGTTTGCGGAGCTTCTCAAGGAGGGCGCCATCAAGGAGGACATCCCCGTTCTTTTCCTCGACCCCACCGAAGCGGAGGCTGTAAAGCTGTTCTCCAATACATACCTCGCGCTGCGCGTAAGCTACTTCAACGAGCTTGACACCTATGCACAGATGAAAGGACTTGACGCAAAGCAGATAATTGAGGGCGTCGGTCTTGACCCGCGCATCGGCAGCCACTACAACAACCCCTCGTTCGGCTACGGCGGCTACTGCCTGCCCAAGGATACAAAGCAGCTTCTTGCAAACTACAACGGCGTGCCCGAGGATATCATCCGCGCGATAGTTTCCGCAAACGGCACAAGAAAGCAGTTCATCGCGGACAGCATCATCAAAAAGGCAGGCAGGGCGAACCCCGTTATCGGTATCTACCGCCTTATCATGAAGGCAAACTCCGATAACTTCCGCCAGAGCGCTATCCAGACCATCATGGCGCTTCTCGGCGAGCAGGGCGCGCAGATAGTAATTTACGAGCCGACGCTGACGCAGGATGAATTCTGCGGCTACAAGGTCGTTCACGATTTCGGCGAATTCAAGGCTGTGTCCGATGTCATCGCCGCAAACCGTATGTCGGACGAGCTCAACGACTGCGCCGACAAGGTATACACAAGAGATATCTATTTCAGAGATTGATATTCACGGAGCATAATCAATGAAGATCATTGTAACGGGCGGCGCAGGATTTATCGGCGGCAATTTTGTGCATTATATGCTGAAAAATCACCCCGAATATGAGGTGATATGCCTTGACAGCCTTACGTATGCGGGCAATACCGAAACCCTCGCGCCAGTTATGCATGATCCGCGTTTCTGCTTTTGCAGGGCGGACATCAACGACCGCGGCGCCGTGCTTCGCGTTTTTGAGGAAAAGCGCCCCGATATCGTTGTGAATTTCGCGGCGGAAAGCCACGTTGACCGCTCCATTGAGGACCCGGGAATATTCCTGAATACAAACATAATTGGTACACAGAATATTATGGACGCCTGCCGCGTGTATGGAGTCCGCAGATTTCATCAGGTATCCACCGACGAAGTCTACGGCGACCTGCCGCTCGACAGGCACGATTTATTGTTTACCGAGGACTCGCCGATACGCGCTTCCAGCCCGTATTCCGCTTCAAAGGCGGGGGCGGACCTG
>CAKSPC010000070.1 GCA_934481445.1 uncultured Oscillospiraceae bacterium | reverse complement strand
GGGTGTGGGGGAAAACAAGAGTTTTCCCCCACAGTCTATTGCAAATTTTCTGCCGTTTTGACTTTTTCGACAGACTGAGCCGATGTGCTTCAAAACACATCGGCTTTTGTTTTATCCGAATATTTCCGAGGGCGTAATATCATACTGTATATCCCCGTGCTCATCATGCACGATAACGTGCACCGTCGGCTCGTTGTCCGTGAAACTGAACCGCTCCGTATCCTCGTCCGTGCCGAATGAAAACGTGCGCTCGTCAACGACATATTTGTTTTCGCCGCTGCTGCACACTATCTTTCCGCGGATAAATCCTTCGGGAAACAGCGCGGGCTTGTGCCCGTATATAAGCACGGAGCAGCCGCCAAGCTCATGCTCCGCGAGCAGCTCTCCCTCGCCGGAAGAGCCCCACAGCCCCACGCCCGCGGCAATTCCGACGATAACGAAAACCACCAGCAGCACCGCCGCTGCGGCTGTCAGAAACACCTTTGTGCTCTTCGCTTTTTTCACGCTAGACCTCCCGCTTTTGATATTATCCTGCCCTTATAGCACGCCGTCCGCTTTCATGGTCCTATTCATTTCCCACAGGGCAACATAGTACGCATACGGGGAAAGATGTATCCCGTCGCCGCCGTTGAAGCATTCTTTCAGATTGCCCCCGCTGTCCTTGAGGTGCTTTGCAAAATCAACATAATGCACCCGCTCGGAGTAATTATCGGCGATGAATTTTTCCATGCTGATATTAAAGCAGTCTATGCGATAATTTGTCGAAAACTCGCAGTCGATAGGGGTTATCGCCGCAACATACACCTCCGCCTCGGAATTATCGAGGGTGATGTCGATTATCTTGCGGTAGTTCTCGCAATAAGTTTCCTCGTTGGTAAGGTTGATGTCGTTCATGCCCATGGAAAGGAAAACGTACTTCGGCTCGGTTTCGGCAAGAGCCTGCGTATATTCTTCCTCGTTCTCATTGCGGTAGAGCGAAAAATCAAAGAAATTGCGCGCGGCAATCGAGCCCCTTGCATACACGCGGTCAAGCGGCACCATATGATATTCCCTGAATCCGCGGCAGATGCTGTCGCCCACGAAAAGCGACTGCGTGGTAAACTCGCGCTCCGCCCAGGAAAGGCGGTACGCGGCATATTCGTAATAATAGAAATCATCCAGCCCCTCGCTCCATGCGGGGGGGACTTCCTCCTCATCCTCGCTTGTCTGCGGCTCTTCCTCCGAGGTCACGGGTTCTTCCGTTTCGTCGGGCAGCGGCAAAGTTATTTCGGAGATATCATAAGCCGTGCTTTCATCCTTGCTCACGGGAGCAAGCACAACGGTGCTCTCGATGTTGTCGTCATACGGCGTAACAAATCGGCGATTTTCATCGCTTGCGCAGGAGCACAGCATGAGCGCTGCGGCGGCAAGCACAGCGGTATATATTAACTTTTTCATAGCAACACTTTCTTATATATGTAAACGGACCGAGTCCGATAAAATCAGCAAAATCGTATCCGCCGAAAATGCGCGGCGGGATACACAGGACAGCCCCGCGCAGCCTGCGCACAAGCTACTTGTGCAGGGGGTATAGATATATTCTACACCATAACTGCGAAAAATGCAATAGCAAAGCGGCATTTGTAATCATTTGTAATGTTTTGCCGTAAAATTTTTCGCAAGGCAAAAACCCGCCAAAGCATATCTTCGGCGGGTTTAAACATTCTGTTTTTATTACTTCTTGTTTTTCTTTGCCGCGGGAGATTTTGCAGGAGCCGCTGTCTTTGCAGGAGCAGCCTTAGCTTCTGTCTTGACCTCGGGCTTAACCTCTGCCTTTGCGGCAGGCTTTGCCTCAGCCTTGGGAGCTGCGGGAGCGGACTTCTCTGCGGGCTTTGCAGCAGGCTTCTCTGTCTTTGCGGGAGCAGCCTTTGCAGCGGGTTTCTCAGCCTTCGCGGGAGCAGCCTTTGCAGCGGGCTTTTCAGCCTTCGCGGAAGCAGTCTTAGCGGCAGCCTTCTTTGCAGCAGGTTTCTCTTCCTTCTTGGAAGGAACCAGCACCTCAAGCGCCTTGAACTTTGCGACATCGCCGCTGTTGACCTTAACAAAGCCATCGTTCAGAGCCTTGTCGAATGTCATCTCACCGCTGAACAGCTTCTCGATAGTTTCGGGAGCCGCCTCAATAGCACAGTTATTGTCATTGTAAGGATAGGGAGCAACGAGAAGCTCGCCGTTTCTTACTGTAACATACATATCCTCTGTATTCTCGGAGAGTAGCGAGATAGTCACAGCAACGGTATCCTCAAACTTCTTAGCCTTTTTTACGCTGGATTTGAGGTATCCATAAACCTTTTCCGAAAGCTCTACATTATTCATACTAAATCCTCCATTACTGGTGCATTATGATGGTATGACAGCGGAAAACCGCAGTTTTATTAACATTCCGTTATAAGTAGTATAGCATAACAGCCCCGTTTTTTCAATAGTCAATATTTATAAATTTGTTAAAAAATCTAATGATTTTTCAGAAAAAACGATGATGACTGCCTGTTATTCTCACTTTTTCGCCTTGCGGGCGGGCTTTTCGGGGCGGTCGATGGGCTCGCGCCTCGGCGCCATGTACAATTCAAGACGAACTCTGTCGCGGTACTCGGGCTTGACCATATAGTACATATAGCTCTCAAGTACGTTGGGGAGAGCGAGGGTCCTTCCCTCGATCTTGAAGTTGTTGAAGCCCATTTCAAGGTACTTCTTGATGCTGTCAAGACCTACGAAGGTATCGAACTGCTGAATCTGATAGAAATTCATCGCGGTGTTTGCACACTTGAATTCCATCGCCTTTTTCAGCGGGTTCTCTGCGCCGGGAACGGGAACGGTGGGTGCATTTGCTGCGGCGCGCTGGCTCTCGCCGAGTACCCTGTAATGCTCCGCGCGGCGCTTGCAGTGCGGCGTGCAGTAGGGGTTGATGAGTATTTCACATCTTGCGCGGAGATCCTCGGGGATCATTGCAAGGCGCTCGAAATCATTGTTCCAGTTGTAGTCAAGGACCACCAGCTTATAATCCTTGTCGAACTCCTTGAGCAGGGTGTCGAGATCCTCAATCTGCTTAACGGTGGAGGAGATAAGCGGGTACTTGGGGTAGTTCTTGCGTATGTATGCTTCGAGAAAGTCCTTGTTGACGATAAGCTCGTTAAATCCGTTCTCCGCTTCCCTGCAAATCTTGTTGCAGAACGGGTCGGAAAGGTCTGCCTCGGTGATGGTGGGGTTGGTGAAAGTATAGCGTATCGGCACGCCCCTGCTGTTGAATTCCCTGATGGTGTTGGTTATTCTCGCGCTGCCGGAGTGACCGGAAACGGCACGTCCGCCGTTCCAGAGTGCGGGCGCGAAACATCCGTAGCAGGACGCAATCTCTACTCCGTCATAGAAATACTCGGGATGAGCCTTTATCATATCAATAAGGTTAAGGTTGAGTTCCCAGTGCAGGTAGAAGTCGGGGATATGAAATCTTGCGTTCATTATTTTCTCCTGATATATTTATTACCGAGATATCGGCAGAGGGCACATTATGTCCTAAAATTATTATACATCACTTGTGTCAAAATGTCAAGGAATAGATAAAAAAATGGGGGGCGTGAAGCAAATCATCAGATCGTCAAAAAGTCTTAACGGCAGATAATTTAAAGAAACTGTGGGGGAAAACTCTTGTTTTCCCCCACACCCCTTTAGCGCTTTGGGAGTCGGATTAACGTAGCTGCTTTAAGGCGTTCACTGCATGACATTTTAAAGGCGTGGGGTGTTTCGCCACTGCGGTGGCGACAAGGGCGCCGCCCTTGACCTGCGAGGGGGTCGCCCCCTCGACCGCGTGTATGTGTAGCTGAAAGACTAAATGTTACAGACAAAACAAGGGGCTGTCGCAAAACAGCCCCTCAGATATTTACTTTGTCGAGAACTCATACGAAGTAGTGAAATGATACTCACTGCCCGCTTTCAGCACGCAGGACGGGAACTGCGGCTTATTCGGGGAATCGGGGCTGAACTGGCTCTCAAGGCACAGACCCGCGTACTTATTGTACTTCGCGCCGTTCTTTCCGCTCTCTCCGTCAAGTCCGATGCCTATGTAGAACTGAACCGCAGGCATATCAGTCTTGACCGTCATCACCCTGCCGGTGGCCGGCTCGTAAACCTCCGCGGCGGTGCGCATTGTGCCCGGCTCGCCGAGGATGAAATTGTGATCGTATCCGTTGGGGAGCATTCCGTTGTCCATATCGCGGCGGACAGGCTTTCCGCCCTTGAAATCGAACGCGGTGCCGGTGGTGTAGGCGATTTTTCCCGTGGGGATGAGCAGGCTGTCAACGGGGGTGTACTTGTCGGAATAGATAGTTACGACATGGTCGAGTATATCGCCGTTGCCTGCACCCTTGAGGTTGAAGTAGGAATGGTTCGTGAGATTTACCACTGTATCTGCGTCGGAAACCGCCTTGTAATCTATCTCCAGCGCATTTGCGGCGGTGAGGGTATATCTTACCGCGATCTTCAGTGTGCCGGGATAGTGCTCCTCGCCGTCGGGGCTGATATACCCGAAAGTTACGGAAGGCTCTGTGCCGTCGCATATATTCTCGACCGTCCAGACGCGCTTGTTGTATCCGAAGAAGCCGCCGTGGAGATGGTTAACCTTGTTGTCGTTTGGCGAAAGCTCAAACGTCTTTTCTCCGAGCGTGAATTTGGCGCCGCCGATGCGGTTGGCGTATCTGCCGACAAGGGCGCCGTGGCTGGAATTACCCTCCGCATAACCCTCGAGCGTGTCATAACCGAGGACAACGTCGGCATACTTTCCGTCCTTATCCGGCACGTTGAGCGATACCACCGCTCCGCCGAAATTTGTAAAGGACGCGCTCATGCCGTTTGCGTTTTCAAGGGTCACAA
Source organism: uncultured Oscillospiraceae bacterium (assembly GCA_934481445.1). Lineage (GTDB taxonomy): Bacteria > Bacillota > Clostridia > Oscillospirales > Ruminococcaceae > CAG-115. The sequence goes on along the minus strand of CAKSPC010000070.1, from coordinate 2,429 downwards.
GCTCGCACCTGTAACCGCGAAACCAGCCGAATTCTTTTCTTGAGATACTCATGATGATTTCCTCCGGAATTAATATTTATCGTCGTCTAAGACGATGGTTTTCTTGGGAGCCGCCGCAGTTGTTACGGGCTTTGCTTCTGCGGGGGCAGGCTTGGCTTCCGCCGCGGGAGCTTCCTGCTTATTTTCGGAGGGCGCGGGCTTCTCGGTCTTTTCCGCCACGGAACCGTCCTCCTTATGATGCTTGCGCTTTGCAAGGGTGAAAGACTCAACCATATCAAGCAGTACCTTGCTCTCCGCGGAAAGCTCCTCTGCGGAAGCCGCGCACTCCTCTGCGGAAGCGCTGGTCTGCTGTACGGCGGCGGATATCTGATCCATGCCGGTAAGTATCTGCTTTACGGAGTCCGCCTGTTCGTCGGAAGCTGCCGCAATCTGACCTACCACCTTAGCGGCCTCGTCTGTTTCGTCGACGATCTTGCCGAGCATTTCTGCGGTGTCGTTTGCAATGACGGTGCCGTTTTCAACAGCGGCAAGGCTGGTCTGGATAAGACCCGTAGTGCTCTTTGCAGCCTCGGCGGTCTTGTTGGACAGGTTGCCTACCTCGCCCGCAACAACTGCGAAGCCCTTGCCCGCGTCGCCAGCGCGCGCAGCCTCGATGGCGGCGTTGAGCGCAAGTATGTTTGTCTGGAAAGAGATATCCTGAATGGTCTTGATGATATTCGCGATCTGGGAAGAGGTTTCGTTGATCTCCGCCATGGCGTCGAGCATCTGCGCCATCTTCTCGTTGCCGCGGTTTACAAGATCCTTGGAATTTGTGGTGAGTTCGCTTGCCTTGCCGGCGCTCTTTGCGTTTGTGTTTATCTTCTCGTAAACCTCGCTGAGGCTTGCATTAAGCTCCTCGATGGTTGCCGCCTGCTCGGTGGAAGCCTGCGACAGAGTGAGGGAATTATCAGACATCTGCGCGGAGTTGGCAGCGACCTCCTTGCCGGAGCTTTCAAGCTGACGAACTATCTTCGACATGGACTTGAGTATGCCGATGAACGCTTCCTTGATCGGAACATAGTCGCCGATGTAGTCTGCAGTGGGGTTTACGCTGAGGTTTTCCTTGGAGATCTCGCCCGCGGTGTACTGTATATCGCGGATGATGGTGTTGGTGTAGTTCGTCATGGTGTTGACGGAATCTGCGAGTTCGCTCAATTCATCGTTGGAGTCAACAATGATATCCTCTCCGGACAGATTGCCCGCCGCCATGTTGTCGATTCGGGTGATGATCTTGCCGATGGGCTTGGTGATGCGGTTCACAACTTTGATTATAATAAGTACGCCCGCAACGAATACCGCAGCTATCATGCCGACATATACGAACAGCACGATAATGGTGCTCTGGAGATATGCGCCCGCGTCCATGCGAACGACCAGCGTCCAGCCGGAGGTATCGGAAAGGCCCTTTGCGCCGTAGCTGTACCAGCCTCCGTCGCTGCTGTGAACAAGCATGAAATCAGCGCCGTCGCTGCCCTGACCCTGTATGAATTTTGTATAATCATATTCGGTACCCGCGTCGGAATATGTGGAAGCGATGACCGCTCCCTTTTCGTTGATGATCACGGTATCGCCCTTGGTTTCGGCAAGGATATCGCTGAGCACGGTGGAATTCATCTTTGCCGCGATGATGTTTCCGCCGTTGGAGAGTGCCGCAAAATAAAGCGTGCCGTCGTCTGCGGGGTTGGATATGTAGCTGCTTCTGCCGGAAAGGCCGTTTACGATATCATTCTGAAGAGTGCCGCCGCCATAGATATTGCCCTTTCCGTCGGCATAGCTGATGGAGATTATGCGGCTGTCCATCGCCGCGAGGGCGTCGGCGTGCTTGGTTTTGTCGCTGTCACTGCCGTTTACGAATTCGTAGTCGCTGGCATGGCTCGCGATAAATTCGGATACGTTGGTAAGGCCGCTCTGCGCGGATTCTGCGCTGAGGTCGCGCCTGTCGGTAAGAGTTGTCAAAAGGTCGTTGCTGGTCTGGAAATACAACGCGAGCACGCCCGTTGTCGAGCAGAGCAGCAGAGCCGCGCCAAGCAGTATCATGCTGGCAAGCATGATCTTTTTCTTGAGAGAGCTTTTCTTTTTCTTGTCTTTCATTTTTATCTCCTTCTTCCATACACAAGGTGCAAATAATACGACATTGGTCGAAAACGGCTCCTTTTGCACCCATTATTTATAGAATACCACATCCCCGCGGAATTGTCAATAAAATAAGCAAAGTATTTTTGAAATACCATCAGAGTGTGTTAAAATGCGGCATTCATAGCAAAATAACGGTATCAGATGCCGCCCATAAAAGTAAAGCAATACCGCAAAAGTCCATCTCTGGATTTTGCGGTATTGACCGATATTGCCTTAAGTCAACACCGCACAATTACCGGCTAACGCCTTTGCCG
>CAKSPC010000069.1 GCA_934481445.1 uncultured Oscillospiraceae bacterium | reverse complement strand
GCACATACGTTCACCTTTGGTGAACTCCGTGCATATCGGCAAATTATATCATATCCTTGCGGATATGATATAATAAAAACGCAGAGCGTTTATTATAGATCAAATGCCTTGCACATACGTTCACCTTTGGTGAACTCCGTGCATATCGGCAAATTATATCATATCCTTGCGGATATGGTATAATAAGAAAAGTGTCATTACGCTTGATATAAGGAGAAATTATGGATATAAACGATTCATCGGGAAGCATACGGGATTTTCGCGAAAACGCAGTTCATGGTACCCCGGGCTACCCCATGCAGGTGTATATAAATCACTTCAGATGGTGCCCCGAGCACCTTATCGGATGGCACTGGCATCCCGAAATGGAACTTACGGTGGTGCTTTCAGGCAAGGTGGAGATTTTTTTCAACAACACAAACTACCGGCTTACCGAGGGCGAGGGGGTATTCATCAACGCAAACGCCATGCACAAGCAGGCCGCGCTTTCCGTCGACGGGGAATATCCCATTCTGGCGAGCATATGCTTCCTGCCTGAATTTGTCTGCGGAAACACCGATGATCTTATTTACAGAAAATACGTTCTGCCAGTCGTTGCGGACAAAGCGCTGCGCTGTATAAAGCTTTCTCCTGACATACCATGGCAGAATGAAGTGATGAAAACCGCACGCAGAATATGCGATGCTTCGGATGAGCAGGCGTTCGGATTTGAGCTTCGCAGCCGCATGATGATAGGGGAGATATGGCTGAACATTTCCGCGAACCTTGGCGGGGAACAGCACGAACAACCCGACAGGGTGGCGCTCATCCGGGAAAAGCGGCTGAAAAAAATGCTTTCGTTCATATACGAACGATACATGGATGATATTTCCGTCGATGATATCGCAAAGTCGGCAAGCGTCAGCAAAAGCGAGTGCTTCCGCTGTTTCCGCTCGATGATAGGAAAAAAGCCCATCGAGTTCCTGAACGAATACCGGCTGAAAAAAGCGCCCGAGTTCCTTGTTTCAACGGATATGCAGGTGACGGAGGTGTGTGCCGCCTGCGGTTTCGGGCATATAAGCTATTTCGGAAAGCTTTTCCGCGAGATGTACGGAATGACCCCGCGGGAATACAGAAACATGCAGCTCAACGGTTCCGAACGGTAATTCTATGCCGCATGATAATGATAATTGAAGTTTTTTGGAAAATAACAATATTATATTCGGCAAAAGTGCGATTTATTTGATAAATTGATACAAAAAATAGATTTTTCTGTATCTTTCCTGAAAAAAGTTGCACTTTTGCTGTGCTTTATGGTATATAATAAAATAAATGCTTTTGTCTGCGCCGGTATAAGCACGGTGCAGCCGCATTTTGGGACATGGTAAACAAAAAAGGAAGAGGTATTTTATGAGAAAATTTATGTCATTTCTTGCATCATCTGCGGTGCTGGCGTCGTCGATTATGATGTTTTCCGCCGTTGCAGGGGCAGATGAAACGGAAAGCAAGGGCGTTGTTATCCTGCATACGAACGATGTTCACTGCGGATTTGCGGCGGATGACTACACCTGCGGTGTGGCTGACCTTGCGGCTTATAAAGCACATCTGGAAAGCGAGGGTTACGATGTTATCCTTGTTGACGCGGGTGATTTTATTCAGGGCGGAGTTGTCGGCACGCTGTCTGATGGCGAATATCCCATGGAGATAATGAACGCGCTGGGATACGACATCGCAGTCCCTGGAAACCATGAATTCGATTATGGCATGGATACATTCTTTAAGCTGGCAGGCGAGGCTGAATTTCCATATCTTTCCGTTAATTTCACCGACCTGCGCACGGATGAAAAGCCGTTCCGGGCATACGCTGTCGTTGAAGCGGAGCAGATGAAAATAGCGTTCGTCGGCATAACCACCCCCGAAACCCCGACTTCCAGCAGACCCTCTAATTTTCAGGACGGGGATGGAAACTACATATACGGCTTCATGGGCGGGGATGACGGCACAGCGCTTTATGCCGCCGTTCAGAGTGCCGTTGACGCGGCATATGAGAGCGGCGCGGATTATGTGTTTGCGATAGGACACATGGGCGATTATGTTTACGACGAAAGATGGAGCTCAAAGGCGGTGATAGAGCACGTCAGCGGTTTGAGCGGCTTTATCGACGGTCACTCACACAGCGTCCTTGAGGAAACAGTTAAGGATAAGGATGAGCATGATGTCCCGCTTGCGTCCACAGGTACAAAGCTTGAGAACATCGGGCAGATAATCATATCCGACGGTAAAGTATCGTGCAGCCTTGTGGAAAAGGGCGCCTACACCGTATCCGATGATGAAAATTCTGCGGAATACAAGGCATATAACGAAATGGCAGACTTCCTTGCCGGCATAAACGAGCAGTACGCTGAACTTGCGGGGACAGTTGTTGCCAAGGCCGACGTTGAACTCACCGTAAACGACCCTGATACGGGCGAGCGTGCGGTCAGAAATGCCGAAACCAACCTCGGCGACCTCTGCGCAGACGCTTACCGCGCGAAGACAGGCGCCGACATCGGGCTGATAAATGGCGGCGGAGTTCGCGCAAACATATCCGCAGGGGAAATAACCTACGGAAATATCATTGACGTTCAGCCGTTCGGAAATTCGCTCTGCGTTGTGGAAGCGACGGGTCAGCAGATACTCGACTGCCTTGAAATGGGCGCGGTTCACACCCCGGAGGAAAATGGCGGATTCATGCAGGTTTCTGGCGTTACATACACCGTGAATACATATGTCCCGTCTTCCGTGACCACCGATGAAAACGGAAACTTTATAGGTGTCGGCGGCGAGTACCGCGTTAAAAATGTGATGGTGAACGGCGAACCCATCGACCCTGAAAAAACGTACACCGTTGCATCTCATAATTATCTGCTGCTGAATGGCGGCGACGGTATGTCCATGTTTAAGGACTGCAATGTCGTTGCAAAGGAGATAACGCTTGATAATCAGGCACTTATCGACTATATCACCGAGGATCTCGGCGGTACCGTCGGGGAGGAATACTCAGATCCGTATGGTGATGGCAGAATAGAAATAGTATCCGCAGCCCCCTCGGAAAGCGGCAGCAAGGATTCCCCCGATACAGGCGCAGGCTCCGTGGCTGTGTTTGTTTCCGTTGTTGAACTGTCCGCGGCAATTATGGCAGCTTCCCGCAAGAGAAAGTAATATTACAGTATCAAGCCGCAGGCGGATTTAATGTCCGCCTGCATTTTCTTACCGATTTTCTGATATTATCCGGATGTGGGCTGTTCCGCGTTATAGTCTTTTATATGGACGAGTATAATATATTGCCGGCATGATATTGAATATATTTAAAATGTTTGACAAGGGTAACTTATTGTGATATAATAAACGCAAAGCGTTAATAAATCAAAATGTCATGCACATACGTTCACCTTTGGTGAACTCCGTGCAGTTCGGCAAATGCAAAGAAACAATACAGAAAAGACATCTGAGGTGACACATAAATGACGATGGATCAGCTTTCCCCGGGGCAGAGCGCATATATAACCAAAGTAGAGGGCGAGGGTGCACTGCGGCACCATCTCCTTGACATGGGACTGACCCCAAAGACGGAGATAACGCTGCAAAAAACGGCGCCAATGGGCGACCCGGTCCAGATAAAGCTTCGCGGATATGAGCTAACGCTGCGGCTGGACGATGCAAAGAAGATACTGATTGACGATGTACATATAAAATCCCCCGAAAAAATTTCGGTACGGGTGGACAGAAGCGGTCAGATAGCGCATCCGCGCGTCGGCGAATATGGACAGAAAGTATACCGCACCGTCCGCGTCGGGAGCGCCGATAAGGATGAGAAGCTTACCTTTGCCCTTGCGGGAAATCAGAACTGCGGAAAGACAACGCTGTTCAATCAGCTGACCGGCTCCAACCAGCACGTCGGAAATTTCCCCGGGGTCACCGTCGACCGAAAGGACGGCGCCATGCGTTCCCATCCCGAAGCGACCGTTACCGATCTTCCGGGTATATATTCGCTGTCGCCATATTCAAATGAGGAGATTGTAACGCGGGATTTTCTGATGAATTCGCACCCGAGCGCGATAATAAATATAGTTGACGCATCGAATATCGAGCGCAATCTCTACCTTACAATGCAGCTTATGGAGCTTGGCATTCCGATGGTGCTTGCGCTGAATATGATGGACGAGGTGCGGGCAAATGGCGGCTCGGTGCGCATAAACGAGCTTGAAGAAACGCTGGGAATACCCGTCGTGCCCATTTCTGCGGCGAAAAACGAGGGTATCGACGAGCTTATCGACCATGCTCTGCATGTTGCGCAGTTCCATGAAGTACCCGGCAGGATGGATTTCTGCAAGGAAAGCAGCGACCCGCATGACCCGGTGGGAGCTATGCATCGCTGTATACACGCCTCCGCGCTGCTGCTTGAGCCGGATATACGCGCGGCGGGTCTGCCCGTAAGGTTTGCCGTTACAAAGTTGGTAGAAAAGGATCCGCTAATCCGCGAAAAACTCACCATTCCCAAGGAAAAGCAGGATGCGTTCGAACACCTCGTTTCCATCATGGAAACCGAAACGGGTCTCGACCGCGAGGCTGCCATGGCGGATATGCGTTTCAGCTTTCTTGAGGAACTATGCAGCAAGACGGTCGTCCGCCCGAACGAGAGCAGGGAACACAAGCGCTCCGTTGCAATAGACAGGATACTCACGGGAAAATACACCGCGATACCGTGTTTTATCGGCATAATGGCGCTGGTTTTCGTGATGACGTTCAGCGTTATCGGCGCGGCGCTTTCCGGGCTTATGGATATCGGCGTTGACTGGGTCATCTCGGGAATAGACAGCCTGCTCACTGTGCTGGAGGTCAATTCTGTTGTAAAATCGCTGGTGGTGGACGGAGTATGCGCGGGCATAGGAAGCGTAATAAGCTTTCTGCCCACCATTGTTACGCTGTTCTTTTTCCTTTCCATCCTCGAAGATACGGGGTATATGTCAAGAGTTGCGTTCATCATGGACAGGCCGCTGAGAAAGCTCGGGCTTTCGGGGAGAAGCTTTGTGCCGATGCTTATCGGATTCGGATGCTCCGTCCCCGCGATAATGGCTACCCGCACGCTTTCCAGCGAGCGCGACCGCCGCATGACCATCCTGCTCACTCCTTTTATGAGCTGTTCTGCAAAGCTTCCGATATACACCATGATGGTGAGCGCATTTTTTCCGCGGAAATATCAGGCGCTTGTAATGATAGGACTGTATCTTTTCGGAATTATCTGCGGTATGATATACGCGATGATACTCAAGACCACAAGGTTCCGCGGCAAGGCGGTGCCGTTTGTGATGGAACTGCCGAATTACCGCCTTCCGAGCGCAAAGAGCGTCGGACAGCTTATATGGGAAAAAGCAAAGGGCTTTGTGCAGAAAGCGTTCACGGTAATATTCGCGGCTTCGATGATAATATGGTTTCTGCAGACGTTTGACGCGCAGCTCAATGTTGTCGCTTCCCCCGAGGGCAGCCTGCTTGCCGTTATAGGCGGATTTGTCGCGCCGATATTCGCTCCGCTGGGATTTGGCGACTGGCGCGCTTCTACGGCGCTGATAACAGGCTTCACCGCAAAGGAGAGCGTAGTTTCCACGCTGACGCTGCTTCTCGGCGGCGATAAGGCGGCGCTTCAGACGCTGTTCACGCCGTTCAGCGCAGTGGTGTTCCTCGTGTTTACGCTGCTGTATACCCCCTGTGTTGCCGCCATTGCGACGGTAAAGCGCGAGCTTGGCAGCGGCAGGGCGGCGGCTCTTACGGCGCTGGTACAGTGCGTTATCGCATGGCTGGCGGCGTTCGCGGTGCATGGTGTGGGCGTGCTGTTCGGGTTGGCGTAACGGGAGGATAATATGAACCTTGCAAGTATAATGGTTATCGCAGCGCTGGCGGCGGGATTTGTTTCCGCCCTGCGGCATATGCGGAAAAGTGGCTGCTGCTCCGACTGCAAAAATTGTCGGATGAAATGCGGAAGGAAATAACATATCAAACACCGCCTGTTCGCCGAACGGGCGGTAATTATTTTTGAGCGCTATTGAATTTTTGCATAAAGCGTGGTATAATTAATTAACATCATTTTTTACACCCGAAAGGAACCAACATGAATATAAGCAAAGAAAACAACAAACTTACCGCATCGTTCGGCGGGGCAAGACTTATCGTCGAGCCGTGGGGCGAAAGCTCCGTCCGCGTGAGAATGTACCCCGCACTTTCCGAGATGGAGGAGTGCGAGCGGCTCAGCAGCTCACCGTATTACAGCGCGCTCACCGAATCGGTTTCGCACAGCTGCACGATAACAAGTAAGACCGTTGACACCACCGACCCCTGGTATAAGGGGGATGAGTACAAGCAGTACCATCAGAGCGGCACGGACTACTACCTCACCAACGGAAAGCTAACCGTAAAGCTTGACAACGAGGGCAGATTAAGTTTCCTTGACAGCAGCGGAAAAGTGCTCACCGAGGAATACTGGCGCAACAGAAACCGTATCAACCGTTACTGCGTTCCGCTCCGCGTGGACGGAAGAGAGATCAGACCGAAGCAGGGCGGCACCGATTACGAAGTCACCGCGCGTTTTGAAGCGTATGACGATGAAAAGATATTCGGCATGGGTCAGTATCAGGACAGCCATCTGAACAAAAAAGGCTGCGTGCTTGAACTGTGCCACCGCAACTCGCAGGCGAGCGTGCCGTTTTACATTTCCAGCCGGGGATATGGCTTCCTGTGGAATAACCCCGCTGTGGGCACCGCTTCTTTCGGTATGAATAAGACTGAATGGCACGCGATTTCCGCGAAGTATCTTGATTATTTCATCACCGCGGGCGACACCCCCGCCGAGATAACCGAGCACTACACTGCCGCCGCAGGCAGAACGCCCCGTATGCCCGAATACGGCCTTGGCTACTGGCAGTGCAAGCTGCGCTACCGCACGCAGGACGAGCTGCTTAATGTTGCGCGGGAACACAAGCGCCGCGGGCTTCCGATGGACGCGATAGTGGTGGATTTCTTCCACTGGACAAGGCAGGGCGATTTCAAGTTTGAGCCCCGCGACTGGCCCGATCCCGAGGGCATGGTAAAGGAGCTTAAAGAGCTTGGGATAGAAACCGTCGTATCCGTTTGGCCGACCATCGACGAGCGCAGCGAAAACTTCGGCGAAATGGCGGATAAGGGTATGCTGGTATCTGCTGACAGAGGAAACGGCCTGCACATGACGTGGATGGGCAACACCGTTTTCTATGACGCGACAAATCCCGAAGCGCGAAGCTTTGTATGGAACAAGTGCCGCGAGAATTATTACGACAAGGGCATCCGCTGCTTCTGGCTGGACGAAGCGGAGCCTGAGTACGGCCCGTATGATTTTGATAACTACCGCTATTATGCGGGACCCGCGCTTCAGTGCACGAATATTTACCCGCTGATGTACGCCAAGGGCTTCTATGACGGGCTTAAAGCGGCGGGGGAAAAGGATGTATTAAGCCTTGTCCGCTGCGCATGGGCAGGAAGCCAGAAATACGGCGTGCTCACA
>CAKSPC010000068.1 GCA_934481445.1 uncultured Oscillospiraceae bacterium | reverse complement strand
GGTCGCAGTCGGAGTGCATATTTTCCTGATGTATCGTGAATTCCTTTGTGGGGTCGTAGATAACGATATCCGCGTCCTTGCCCGGAGCGATCTCGCCCTTTTCGGTGCAGCCAAAAATTTTTGCGGGATTTGTCGAACAAAGCTCAACAGCCTTTTCGAAGCTTATCACGCCGTCGTTTGCCTTACCGAGCATATATGGGTACATATTCTCAATGCCCGCGCAGCCGTTCGGTATCTTGCGGAAGTCGTTCAGACCCCAGTCCTTTTCGCTCTGCTGGAACGGGCAGTGGTCGGTCGCGATGGTGTCGATATCGCCGCGCTTGATAGCTTCCCAGATGGCGTCCTGCGATTCCTTGCCCTTCATTGGCGGGGAGCATACGAAGTTCCTGCCGTCTGCGCGCTTGTAAACGTCGCTGGTGAATTCAAGATACTGCGGGCAGGTTTCTGCGTATATCTCATAGCCCTCATCCTTTGCCTTTGTTACAGCTTCAACGCCCTGCTTGTTCGCCAGATGTACAATATACAGCGGAGCATTCGCTGCCTTGGCAAGATTTATCGCACGCTCGTCAGCCTCGCCCTCGACAAACTCGGGACGGCTCATGTAGTGATACCATGCGTCGGTTTTGCCCTCGCTGATATATTTTTCGGTGAGAGTGTTCACAAGTTCGTTGTTCTCTGCGTGAACGGCAATGAGTGCGCCGAATTCCTTGGATTTTGAAAGAAGCTGATAGAAAACGCCGTCCTTTACGCCGAAATCATACACCATGAACACCTTATAAGATGTAACGCCGATATCGCAGGCGTCCTTAATGCTGTCCAGCAGCTCGCCGTGAATATCCTTTACGCCGATGTGGAAAGAATAATCCACCGCCGCGTCGGGAGCCGCAAGCGCGTTCCTGCGCTCAAAGGTCTGCGTCATAGTTTCGTTGAAATCCTGCAAAGCGAAATCAAACACGGTCGTTGTGCCGCCGCAGGCAGCCGCCCTTGTTCCCGCAAAATAATCATCCGAGGAAACCGTTCCGCCGAACGGCATTGCAAGGTGCGTGTGAGCGTCGATAGCGCCCGGAAGCACCAGTTTCCCCGAAGCGTCCACAACTTTCGCGCCTGGCATATCCGGAATGCTGCCGACGGCAGCGATCTTTCCGTCTTTCACTGCAACGTCCGCCTTGTAAGAACCCGTCGCGTTCACAACAGTGCCGTTTCTGATTATCATATCCATATCGAAGCCTCCTTGTGTTTGTTATGGCAAATTTATATTTGTCGGAAAACCCGCTGCGCTGCCACAGCGGGCTTTCCGACAGATCCTCGCCGAAGCGGGGGTCTGCCATTCTGGAAAACCTATTTATTGGGGAAAAATGAACCTGTCTTAATTAAAATCAGCCTGCATAGTTATCGTTCTTATATACCAGTACAAGGCCGGATCTCTGATATACCTGTGCGACTTCCAGCAGCTCCATGCCGCCCGCATTTGCATTGATAAGGTTGGAAACCCATGTTACGCCGAAATCAACCGTGCCGTTGTAAACCGCGGTGGTTTCGGAGATGTCGCCGCCGCCGGAGATGATGTCAACCGTCAGACCAACTTCATCATAGTAGCCCTTTGCCTGTGCGACATAGTAGCCCATGAACTGAGCCTGCGGCAGCCACTTGAGCTGTACGGAAACGGAGGTCTTTTCGGGAGCGCCGTCTGTTGCGGGATCATATGTAAGATAATCGGTGCTGCGGATATCATCCAGCGTCAGCGAAGCCAGCTTTTCCTTTGCGGCGCTGTCCTCAAGGATGATATACTGCTTTGCGAGATCCAGGGTCTGCTGCATTGCGGCTTCATCCATGTTGCCAACGTCGGAAGCGGAAACGGTGTTGCCGTTCATATCCGTTGTTACCAGCTTAGCAACTTCGGAAGCCATATATGCCTGATGATCGGCGGAAACGGAGGAGCCCGCTTCAAATACTATCTCTGCTGCCTCGTCGGGGTGCTCGCAGGCATATGCCCAACCCTTCATGGAAGCGGATACGAATGCCTTTACGGTGTTCGGATTAGCCTCCGCGAACGCCTTGGATGTAAAGAGGTTATCCTCCAGCATTGCAACACCCTCGTCGTTCATATCTATAATGCTCACAGTATCGCCGTAGCCGTAGCCGCCGTCGTAGTCGTTCTTGACAAGCCCAAGCTCGTTGTACGTCATCGCAGAAGCAAGCTTAACGCTGTCGCTGTCGAACTGGTCCATGGTAAAGTCCTGCGTGATATAATCAGTGGGAAGTCCATACTTTGTCAGCAACGCCTGTATCTCATACTCGTTGCCAAGACCCCAGTTGCCGACTGTTCCCTCCGCCGCTGCGGACTTGATGATCTCTTCATTCGTCATTGCGGAAGCGGAGCTATCGGAGCTTTCTTCTGCAGCGGAGCTGCTCTCAGCCGCGGAGGAATCCGCTGCGGAAGAAGTGCCCGCGGAGCTTGAAGAGGACGATGTTGTTCCGCCGGAACAAGCTGTAAGCTGCGCGCACGCCAGAATCGCTGCAACGCCCGCAAGTAATGATCTTTTTCTTTCTGCTTTCATAATGTGTACCTGCCTTTCTTTATACCATTGTTCTATACCAAACGAGGGGGTCATGCCCGCCTGCGTTTAAGCACCATTCTTTCGACCAGCATCAGGATAATGTACATTCCGATGCCTATCGCACACGCCGTCGCGATGTATGCCCATGCCGTGGGATATTGCCCCTTTACGATGTTCTCTCGTATCTGTCTGCCGACGCCCACGGTGTCCTCGGCGAAATATTCCGTTACCAGCGCGCCGATAACGCTTGCGGGAACGCTGACCCTCAGCGCCGTGAAAACATACGGCAGAGAGTTCGGGAGCCTCAGTTTTGTGAAAACAACTATCTTCGGCGCCGCGTAGGATGTCATAAGATCCTCACTGAACGGCTTTAATTCCGTCAGCCCGCGGAATGCATTCACGCTCATCGCGGCGGTGCAGGAAATTGTAACAACGATGATCTTCGCCAAGGTACTTCTTAACGAAACCTCGCTGCTGACATCACGGGTCCAGTTGTTTATAACCGGGGCAAGCGCAACTATCGGTATCGCATTGAACGCGGATACTATCGTAAGTCCACCTGCGCCCCATTTGCGGAACACCGAAGCGACTACCGCGATCAGATATCCAAGTATGCTTCCTGCGGCAAGACCGCCAAGGGCAACTATCAGCGTCATTTTCACCTGCCCGCCGATGCTGTCGCTGTTCTGTGAGATTATCTCGCTTATTCGCGTCGGAAGAGGAAGCGTTATCGTATCGGTGCCCAGCCACGAATGCAGCACCTGCGTCTGCCACAGCACGAAGATGATCACGCCGAAAAGAAGCGGCAGACCGACGCTCGAAAGCATTCCGAGCCATTTTTTCGTTCTCATGCTATCCCTCCTCAATCACTTGTTCTGTTGCGCTTGTACGGGCAGAGAATGCGCTCGATAAGTCCCATCAGCACGAAGCTCAGAATGCCTATCACCGCGCTTATCAGCACGATATCCCAGAATACCAGTCGGGTCATGCCGCCTTTCAGCGACTGCGAAAGCATACAGCCAAGTCCGTTGCCGCCCTGAAGCGTATCCACCAGTATCGAAGCGGTTATCGCCATCGGCGCGGAAATTTTCAGCCCGGTGAAGAAATACGGGATACAGGCGGGGATAAGCGTTTTTGTGTAAAGCTGGAACTTGTTCGCAGCATAGCTGTACATCAGCTCGTGCTTTTCTCTTTCCACCGAGCGGAAACCCGCAAGAACATTTGTTGAAACAGGGTAGAAAGTAAGTATAGCGGCGATCACTATTCTCGCGGAATTGATGTCACCTGTTATCGAAAGGATTATCGGCGCCATGCCAAGAATAGGTATCATCTGAATTATCATCAGATAAGGGAACGCTATCTTCTCAACCACCCTTGAAAGATTCATCAGCAGCGCGAGGATGTACCCCGCGGCAATGCCTGCCAGAAAACCTATACCCGCGCGGGAGAGCGTTTCTCCGCAGGCGGTGCCGATAAGCTCGATCATCGTCATCTTTCCCGTGACTTTCTTGTCGCTGAAAAACGAACCGATGATCTCGTAAAGGTGCGGAAGGACGTTAACGGGGGTCCGCTTTGTCGCGGCCACGATACATGCGAATATCTCCCATATAACAACTATTCCGAGTATCCACACCAGCGTTACCATGTGTTTTGAATGAACGAAGCGTTTCACCGCCGCAAGAGGGCCGCCGCGCTTCTGTTTTGCTGCCGTCATGCCGTTCCCTCCTCATACTCCCTCGAAACTGCCGCGTACCTTTGCGACGAGGTCTGTAAATTCCTGCGTGTCTGTCATATCCAGCGTGCGCGGCCTCGGCAGGTCGATGTCGACGACCGCGGAAAGCCTGCCGGGATGCGGGGATAATACGCAAACCCTGTCGGAAAGGAACACGCTTTCGGAAATGTTGTGCGTTACGAAAATAACTGTCTTGTTGGTCTTGCGCCAGATTTTCAGAAGATCTATGTGCAGCTTCTCGCGGGTAAATTCGTCCAGCGCCGAGAAAGGTTCGTCCATAAGAAGTATCTCGGGGCGTATCGCCAGCGCCCTTGCAATGCCGACCCTCTGCTGCATACCGCCTGAAAGCTGATTTGGATAATGATTCGCAAAATTTGTCAGCCCGACCATCTCCAGCATACTGTCCGCGATATCCTCGCGCTCGTTCTTCGGAACATGCATTATCTCCAGCGGAAGCATCACGTTCCTTCGTACCGTGCGCCAGTCGTAAAGCACGGGACTCTGGAATACTATGCCGTAGCGCTGCGCCAGCCTTGCTTCGCGGGGAGTAACTCCGCCCACCGTAATCGTTCCGGATGTCGGATGAAGCAGATCCGCGATTATTCTGAGAAGAGTGGTCTTGCCACAGCCCGACGGTCCGAGCAGCGAGATGAACTCGCCTTTCTTGATGTCCAGCGTTACATTGGTGAGCGCCGTTACATCATTTCCGCCCTGATCCTTGTACACCATGCCGATGCTGTCCAGCATGATCTCTGTGTTCTCGTTTGCCATATCGATCACTCCTTCAAAATAAAAATCAGGGCAAAAGCATCATCTTCGGCGCCTTTGCCCTGACCATATATCTTTATTGTTTTTGCAGGATTTAGATTTGTTTTATTCATTTCCATATCCTTTGTTCTTGATGCAATTATACAGCAAAATGTGCTGGCTGTCAATGTGCCGCGGAACATTTAAGCTAATTGCACAACATTATTCACCAAAAAGCGTTTTTTCATATATGGATTGTACACAGAAAATCAGTTTGTGCTTCCGCATAACTATGTATTTTGTGCATTGGCACAACAAATTTCTGACGCCATTCCATATTAACTCCTGTAATATCCGCTGCTTTGTGCTTGTTCCAACGGAAGCAGCAAACAAACTGCAAGTCGTTCTAAAACAATATGCACAAAAGCTATTTTCAAATCACATTTATTCATAACTCACAAAAAAATCCGAGCAGCCTAAGCCGCCCGGATAACTATATTTAATTTATTGCCTGTCAGTCCTCATCAGCCTTGAGCACAGCGTTGAGCATCACTGTTGCGCCCTCTGTGCAGTGCTCCACGGAACTGAACTCCTTTTCGCAGTGGGATAGGCCGTCCTTGCTCTGCACGAATACCATTGTCGTGGGTATCATGTATGCGCAGAACTGCGCGTCATGACCTGCGCCGGAATGGATGTACTGATGCTTGATGCCTGTTTCCTCTGCGGCGGCCTTTACATAGCTTACGAGCTTCTTATCATAGTAAACGGTGTCGCGGTTCCATGCCTTGACTACCTCGCAGGTGCAGCCCGCCCATGTTTTCTCAGCACAGCTCTTTACAATTGCAAGCACCTTTTCAAGCACTTTCGGATCCTCATGGCGCGCGTCGAACGAGAAATCAAAGAAATCGGGGACGCAGGTATGTACGCAGGGATGACATACGACCTCGCCGGTTGTATAAACCAAATCGGGATAGCCCAGCTTGTCAATTTCCTCATGCAGATAGCACAGCGCCTGCGAAGCTGCAAGGAACGCGTCCTTTCTCTTTGGCATGGGGAATGTACCCGCATGAGTTGTCTGCCCATAGAATTTCAGGCGGTAGTTGAACATACCGAGTACGCAGTCCACAACGCCGATATCATTTCCCGCGTCCTCAAGGATGGGACCCTGCTCGATATGTGTTTCAAACATATACATATACTTTTCGGGAGAAATGCGGTACTTTCTGTCGCCCTTGAATCCCGACTTATCCAGCGCTTCGCCGAATGTCGACTTGTTGTCGAGAATGCTCCTGGAAGCCATCATATCCTCAAATTTGAACTTGCTTCTGATATCCTCCGGCAGATAATCGTAGCAGATAATGCCCGAGCACATCATTGCGGGGGGATAAAGCGAGCCCTCCTCGTTTGTCCAGATCATTGCTGTCAGCGGGTGCTTGTGCGGTATCTTCTTTTCGGCAACGGTTTCGAGAACCTCCATAGCGCTCATAACTCCGAGGATACCGTCGTAGTTGCCGCCGTTCTTTACGCTGTCGACGTGGGAGCCCATTACAATGCGCTTTGCATCCGGGTCGGAGCCGGGGAGCGTTGCATACATACAAGCAACATCGTCAACTTCGATGGTCGCGCCTATCGCTTCCATTCTGCGGCGGAATTCATTCCTTGCCTGAATAGCTTCGGGCGAAAGCGAATAACGGGTAATTCCTCCGTGCCCTGCGTCGCCGAATTTGCTGAAAGTTTCGATTTTGTCCTTCATTCTGTCATAGCTGCAAGTGTACATAAAAACTCTCCTTTGCTTCTGTATTTCTGTCTTACTAAAACAAAACGGCGCCCGAAACTCTTTGAGCTTCAAGCGCCGTTGCTTTATATATCTGATTATAGCGTGATTATTGTGCTGTGTCAACCTCTTTCGCAAAATTCGCGCCAAATATGCGTAATTTGTGCCCCGAGCACAGTGATTGTTTATGCCGCGGCACAACAGATTTAATCCCACAGGGAAGCATAAATGTTCAGTATATCCTGCTTTGTTACCTCTCTGATGGTATTCGACGGGCTTCCGCTCGCGATGGCGTCGTCCGCCATTTTATCCATAACGGAGAAAAACTTCTCACGGTCTATGCCGTATTCTGCAAGCGTGGGTATCTCTACTGCGCGGCACAACTTCTCAAGCGCCGTAAGGAAATCCTGTGCAGCCGCATCATCATCGCCGCTTTCGGAAACTCCTGTCGAGCGTGCCGCTGCCGCAAACTTATCCGCAGCCCCCTGCGCTGCAAACCCAAGGCACTTGATATCCAGCATAGCGTTGGATATACCGTGCGGAACATGGAAAAGCGCGCCGATGGGACGGCTCATTCCGTGGACTATGGTTACGGAAGCATTGTTTATACATACGCCTGCCTCATACGCCGCTATCAGCATTTGTTCGCGGGCATATTCATTTTCGGGGTCATTATACGCGACGGGAAGATTAGTGAAAATTCTTTTCAGCGCAGACAGCGCGAAGGTATCCGTGATGGGGTTCGCCTTTCTGGAGGTGTAGCTTTCTATCGCATGAGTCAGCGCGTCCATCCCCGTTGCCGCGGTAATGGATTTCGGCGACGAGATGGTATATGAATAATCCAGCACGGCAAGGTCGGGCAGAAGTTTATCACCCTTGAGCAGCATTTTGATATCCTTTGCGGTATCGGTGATGATGGTGAATTTTGTCGCTTCGGAGCCTGTTCCCGCGGTGGTAGGAATAAGTATCATCGGCGGAAATGCACCGTCGATCTCCCTTCCCATGTAGTCCGCAATATTTCCGCCGAGCGTGGACATGGCGGCTATTGCCTTTGCGCTGTCCAGCGCGCTCCCTCCTCCTATTCCGATGACATGGTCGCAGGAATTATCGTGATACGCCGCAACGCCTGCGTTTATCATCTCAACGGTAGGTTCGCCGGTTATTCCGTCAAAAATAACGCCGTTCGGCGCGTATTTCAGAAGCTCTTCCGCAGCGGCCGACTTTGCCGTATATTTTCCGGTGACGATAAGCGGCTTCTTTCCGTATTTCTCCAGTCCCGCGCGGGATAATGCGCCTTTGCCGGCTATTGTTTTGCCCGGCAGCACGATCTGAAAATCCATGATGATTCCTCCTTGTTGTTCTGCACAATTCTGTCTGACGCAGTTTTTCCCTGCAAATATACGATATCACAATTCGCGCAGAAATGCAAGCATTTTTTCAAGGAACGCGTAAAACCGCAGTCTCATGCGGAATCCAGGCATTGTGCCGCAGCCCGGGAATTTTAGTGCGGCGTGCGATATATTTATTGAGGTAACCTCTAAAAACCTCGTTTGAGTGAAAATGTGTATAGCACACCGCCTGCTTCTTTCAACGAGCGAAATTTCTGATGCGACGGCGTCCATGCCGTCGCCCGGTTATTTCGCTTTGCAACATCGTGTTGCACCTCCTCGTAAGGCATACAGCCTTACTTCGTCGGCTTTCATCGCATTCGGCGCACTCTAC
>CAKSPC010000067.1 GCA_934481445.1 uncultured Oscillospiraceae bacterium | reverse complement strand
TAAAGGAACTCCTCGACGCAGGACTGTATGTTTCCTTTGGTCAGGATTCCATCTCCGACCCGTGGTACCCCCTCGGCACAGGAAATATGCTGTGGGTGCTTGAATTCGGGCTTCACGTCTGCCACTACATAGGCTACGACGAGATTTCCAACAGTCTTGACCTCATCACGGAAAACGGTGCGAAAACGATGCACCTCACCGACAGATACGGAATAAGCGAGGGCAAACCCGCAGACTTCCTCATCATCGACGCAAAGGATGATTTCGAGGCGGTCCAGTACTTAAAGGACGTGCTTTATTCTGTAAAGAACGGCAATGTTATCATGAAGCGCGAACCCGCAATGGTAACGCTTTACTAAATAAAAAAAGAACAAAAGGAAAAACAAGGAGGAAACAACAATGAAATCACGATTCTTAAAGAAGATCCTATCCGCGGCACTGGCAGTAACGACCTGCGCAGGCATCGCCACAGGAATGACAGGCTGCGACAGCGGCTCATCCGATGAAATCAAAATCGGTCTGCTGTTCTCAAAAACAGGCGCCACCGCCATCACCGAGGAATGTATGATAAACGCCGCGCAGATGGCGATCGACGAGGTGAATGAAGCCGGCGGAATCAACGGCAAGAAGATAACCTACGTTCTTGAGGACTACGCGACGGACGCCGCAACAGCCGCAGAGAAGATAAAGAAGCTCATCATGCAGGACGAGGTGATCGCGACGGTCGGCTGCTACACCTCCGCTTCCCGTATCGCCTGCGAGCCCGTTGTTGAGGACAACGATTCGCTGCTTATCTACCCGACATTCTACGAGGGCGAGGAGCCGTCCGACAACGTTGTTTACACAGGCGCAGTTCCTAACCAGCAGGGTGATATCTTTGTACCGTGGCTGGTGGAAAACGTCGGCAAGAAGTTCTTCCTGCTGGGCACAGATACGGTTTATGCGCAGCTTATCAACACCCAGTGCCGCGCGAGCCTTGAGGAATGCGGCGGCGAGGTAGTCGGCGAGGAATACGTTCCCAACGCGCACAACGACTTCTCCTCCATCATCACAAAGATCAAGGAAGCCGACCCCGATGTACTGTTCGTAAACCTTAACGGCGATTCGGGCGTTGCTTTCTTCAAGCAGTACAAGCAGTACGGTCTGGACGCTTCCACAATGCCTGTGGCTTCCTACCTGCTGGACGAATCCACCGTTGCTGCCCTCGGCGCAGAAACAGCAGCGGGTCACTACACCTCCATCAACTACGTAAGCACCCTTGATACCGACGCGAACAACGAGTTTCTGAAGAAGTATCACGAAAAGTTCGGCGACGACGCAGAGATGACCGTTGTCGGCGAGGAAACATATGTTTCCGTTAAGCTTCTTGCAGAGGCTCTGAAAAAGACCGACGACTACTCCGCGGCTTCCATCATCAAGGCAATGGATGGCATCACGCTGGAAGTTCCCGAGGGCGAGGTCAAGTTTGACCCCGAAACCAACCACCTCTATCTCAGAGGCAGAATTGCCAAGGTAAACGACGAGGGCAAGTTTGAGGTAGTTTATGAATCCCCCGAGCTTATCAAGCCCGACCCCACAAAGTAACGGCAATATCCATTATTCCAAAAGGAATGGAGCGGCAGCGGCTGTCGCTCCATTTACCGAAATGAGGTGCATTTTATGTTTATCGCTGCTCAGCTGGTAAACGGTATATCGGCGTCTGCGCTTCTGCTGATATATTCCCTCGGCGTTGTCGTGATCATGGGTCACATGAACGTGGTCAACATGGCGCACGGCGAATGTATAATGCTCGGAGCCTACGTCTGCTACTATATCAATACAGTCGCAGGAGCGCCGTTCTTCGTGGCGCTGATAATGTCGTTTATTGTGACGGCAATGTTCGGCCTGCTGATAGAACGTCTGGTAATACGGAAGCTCTACGGAAAGACCGCGGAAACGCTGCTTGCGACATATGCGCTGTCACTCATCGTTAAGCAGCTGATAAATCTTATCTGCGGCTCGGAACTTAAATACATCGCGATACCCTTTGAGGGTCATTTCGATATCGGCGGCGTAACTATCCCTTACTACAATATATTCATCATCCTGTTCGCAGCAGTCATCCTGCTGATAACATGGCTGATATTCTATAAAACTCCGTTCGGAACAAAGATGCGCGCCGTTACAAGCAACCGCCCGATGACCGAATGCCTCGGAATAAATACCCACGCGGTGGATTCCCTGACGTTTGCGTTCGGCGTAGGTCTTGCGGGAGTTGCGGGCGCGGTGCTTGCTCCGATCCGCGGCGTATCGCCGTTCATGGGAGCTTCCTACATAACGGACTCGTTCATCAACGTCTGCGTCGGAGGGCTTCAGTCCATGCTCGGCACAACGCTTTCTTCGCTGCTCATCGGCGAGTCCACTTCTATCCTCGGCGGCTTCTGGAACGAGGTCGACGCAAAGATACTCGTGTTCCTTATAGTCGTAGTGCTTATCAGATTCCGCCCCGACGGACTTTTCAGAAAGGAGAAGAGATAATATGCTTGAACGCATTAAAAAAATGCCCGTAAACAGATGGGTAGATATCGCACTCTTCATCTTTCTGCTTATTTTCCCGCTTATATTCAACGACTACCGCACGGGCTTCATGGGCAAGACCGCAGCGTACATGATATTCGCCCTTTCGCTCGACCTGCTGTGGGGCTATACAGGGCTTATGAGCTTCGGCCACGCAGCGCTGTTCGGGCTTGGCGGATATATCGTCGGGCTTTCGTTCTCCATTCAGGACGGCATTCCGGCATTTATGTCGAGAATGGGCGTTGAGGAACTGCCGTGGTTCCTTAAAATACTTGAAAACAACATCGTCGCTTCGATTCTGGGGCTTATTATTCCCGCGGCGTTTGCGGCGTTCCTCGGGTATTTCATATTCTCAAGCAAGGTCAGCGGCATATTCTTCTCGCTGATAACGATGGCGCTGGCGCAGATATTTGAAACATTCTTCGCGAACCAGTCCGCCTATACCAACGGCACCAGCGGACTCGGCGGACTTCCCCGCAGCTTCTTCGGCATCGAACTGAAGGTAAAGCCGTTCTACTACCTTACGATAGGCATTGTTATACTGGTTTATCTGCTGTGCCTGTGGCTGACCAATTCGCGGTTCGGCAAGGTGCTGATGTCCGTGCGCGAGGACGAGCGCAGACTCTCCTTCATCGGTTATAATCCCGCGCATTTCAAGATAGCCGTTTACGCGCTGTCCGGTATGCTGGCGGGTCTTTCGGGAATGCTGTTCGTTCCGTTCAACGGAATGATATCCCCGACCGAGCTTGGCATTTCCCTTTCCACGATGGTGCTTATCTGGATAGCGGTCGGCGGCAGAGGAAACCTCACAGGTGCAATGCTCGGAACGGTGCTTATAAACTGGTTTCAGACGCTGCTTTCCGAATATTCCGCGGATATCTGGCCGCTGGTTCTCGGTGCGCTTATCCTTGCGGTTATATTCCTTATCCCGACGGGTATCATCGGCAAGCTGAAAGAGATACAGTACAACATCTCCGCACGGAGGACCCTCGAAAAGCTATCGGCAAAGGAGGAAGAAAATCATGGGTGAAGCACAGCCGCTGCTCAGGGTGGAACATCTGAGCGTAGAATTTAAGAAATTCAAGGCGCTGACCGATGTAAACCTCGCCGTAAACAAAGGCGAGGTGCGGGTGGTGATAGGTCCCAACGGCGCGGGAAAATCCACGCTGATGGACCTCATCTGCGGCAGGACGAAGCCCACCTCCGGCAAGGTTTTCTTCGACGGCGTGGACATTACCGGCAAGGAACCCTACGACATCTCCGCGAAATACGGCATAGGGCGCAAATTCCAGAACCCGAACATTTTCAATATGCTGACGGTTTATGAGAACATCGAGGTGGCTCTGCGGGGCTACAACACGGTGTTCAAGGCGCTGGCATTCCGTCGCACGGCGGAAGTTAAGGAGAAAATAGACCGCGTGCTTGAGATGATAAAGCTCAGCGAAAAGCGGAACATCATCGCGTCTTCCCTCTCCCACGGCGAACGCCAGTGGCTTGAAATAGGCATGGTCATCGCGCAGGATCCGAAGCTTATCATCCTTGACGAGCCGACCGCCGGCATGACCGCCGCCGAAACCTACAAGACCGGCGAGATGATAAAAGAACTGCTCTCCGACCACACCGTAATGGTGGTCGAGCACGACATGGATTTCGTAAAGCAGGTTGCGCAGACCGTAACGGTGCTGCACCACGGTCAGCTTCTGGCGGAGGGCACGTTCGAGGAAGTCGAAAAGGATCCCCGCGTTATACAGGTGTACCTCAAGGACGATTCGGACGAAGAGGCAAAGGAGGCGTGAGAATATGCTGGAGGTATCGCACATCAATGTAAACTACGGCAAGAGCCGTGTAATAACCGACGTATCGTTCACCGTCAACGGCGGCAAGAAGCTGGTCGTTCTCGGTCGCAACGGCGTCGGCAAGACCACGCTGATGAAATGCATCATGGGGCTTCTTCCTGTGGAGGGAAAGGGCACCCTCACGCTGGACCACAAAAACATCACGAAAATGCCCGCCTATATGCACAATCAGATGGGCATAGGGTACGTTCCGCAGGGGCGCGAGATAATCCCCGATTTCACCGTGCGGGAAAATCTTGAACTCGGCTGCCTCGGGCACAGCTCCGTAAGCTACAAGGAGCAGATCGAAGTCGTGCTGGATTACTTCCCCGCGCTAAAGGAGCACATGAACCGAAAGGGCGGCGTGCTCTCCGGCGGACAGCAGCAGCAGCTCGCCATCGGGCGCTGCCTTATGGGCAGACCCTCGATACTGGTTCTGGATGAACCAACAGAGGGCATCCAGCCGAACGTAGTTTCCGAAATAGCCACGACCCTGAACCGTATCTCAAAGGAAATGTACCTCAGCGTTATTCTGGTTGAGCAGAACATAAAGTTCGCAAAGCGCATCGCAGAGGACTTTATAATCCTCCAGAAAGGCTCCGTCGTTGCGCAGGGAGCAATCGGAGAACTGAACGACGACCTCGCCAAGAAATATCTTGCCGTTTGATCATCACAAAATATCAATACCGACCGAACCATTTTTCAAAGGCGTTCGGTCGGTATTTTTGCGCGGACATCTACCAAGCTCGCCATTTTCGGCAAAATAAGCTTTTGTGTCGGATTTATAAGCATATATCGACAAAAGCCATTTAAAGTGATACTATGTATTTTTTGGTGCAGATATCCTGCCCAAGAAATGCAGGAAGAAACTTCATATCCTTAAAGGAAAAACAGCCATCGTAACCGTAGGAACACGCGGAATAGGCTTCGCCATAGTTAAGGTGTTTCTGAAAAACGGAGCAAAGGTCGCTCTCTTCGGCAGCTGCAAAGAAACTGTCGACAAGGCTGAATGCCATCGCCCCGACATAATTGTCACCCCGCCGGTGCTGCATGAATTCAACGCCCCCTGCGGTGATTCTACAGACCGCCGAATCCGAAGAAATGTTTTTAGACGGTGCAAATCGGATAATCCTATCATACCTATGCAGCTTATAACACGATCAATGAGCAGCCGTTTGGCCGCCCATTTTTTATATTCCGGTACATATTATGCATTCAAAATTAAAACAGGTCTTATTGCACATTTATAACATTTATCATTCAAATGATTTGTACAAAAAATATATTGAAAATACAAATAAAAAGGAGTAAAATTATAATGTATATAATGCTGCCGTTTATGGTATGGTTTGGTGCATTATTTCAAAAATGAAAAGAGAGGTATAAAAATGAATCTAAAACGTATCCTGTCAGCCGCAATGGCGGGTATAATGACGTTCACAAGCGTGTGGGCTTCTGTACCGGCAGCGGCGGAAAGCGAAAGCATATCGTCCGATATATCGGGATATGACTTCTCGCTGGAATCAACGGATCAGATGGGCGAAGTGTTCCGGTCTGCATTCGATGAATTCGGAAGCGTCGGTGAAATAGACGACGAAGCACTATCCGAAGTCTACGGCATACTTATCAACGGAAATACAGTATCCGTCGGCTACACCGCCGAGCAGGACTGTACAGCAGTCGTAGCATTCATCGACGAGGAAACCGAGCAGCTCATCACCAGCGTTGAAATTCAGGTATCCGCAGATTCCAATATTGCGTACGTCAATATTGACAAAAACGAGCTGCCGGAATATTTTCTTCTGTGCGGTTATCTGGTGGACAGCAAAACGCTCCGTCCGCTGAGCCGCGAATATTCAAACAATACATACACAAGGGATATGCAGAACTTCCTTGCAAAAACAACCGATGACTTCGACCCTGATCTTGTTGTTGACTTCGACGGAAACAGTGAAAACAATTTCGCAGTTTATGACGAGAGCTTCATAATGATCGAACGCGAGGAGGAAGACACCAATATCGTCGTTTCCCGCACGGATACCGAAGGAACTGACCCCGTGGAAACCGTCTATGTCATCGAAAAGGCCGACAGCAGGGTCACTGCCCTTAAAAACGGGGACGTATTCGCGCTGAATTATCCCGAGGACGGAGATAATTCCGTAATCGCAAAGGTCACAAACATTTCCTGCAGCGGCACCACGGTCACGATCACGGGTGTTCAGCCCTCCATCGAGGAGATCTATTCCTTCGTTAAGATCAACGATCTCTCAGACCTTGAAAACGCTGAACTGGACGAAACCACCGCAGAGGAAAGTGTTTCCGTCACAGGAACGGGCACTATAGAAACAGACCCGACAAAATGCGTTTTTGCATACGACACCTATGACGCCGTCACCGGCGGCAGCATAGGCGGCAAAGCTTCCTCCGCCGAACAGGACGGCATCATGGGGCCGATAGAAAACGATTCCGACCCGCTGGAAGTGCTCGTCGGACCCAGTATTGAGCAAGAAATAGATCTTGGCGATTATTTTAATGAACTTGATGGTACCAGCCTTACCCTGAGCGTCGGAATTAACTTCCTTTATCGCCTGTATCTCTCCGACGAGGACAACCTGAAAGAATTTGAAATAGGTTTTCAGTATACCCTCAGTGCATCGCTGAGCGCGTCCGTAGGATTCGAACTGGAAGACAAAAACGGTGATGAAGGAATACCACTGGCCAAAATCACCATACCGACGCCTGTACCCGGGCTTCAGGTAACTATAGTTCCCCGTCTGATCTTTTCAATGGAGCTTTCTGCAACTGTTTCCATTACGGTAAGCACAAGCATAACATACATCAAATCAAACAGCCCGAACAGAAGCGGAATACAAAAAAATGATGACACACACGGTCTTGAGTTCCAACCGCTTCATCCCGAAGCAGAAGCAGGAATTACGTTTACGGTAGATATCGGTCTGAAATTTGATATAGGCGTAGAACTAGGGCTGGGGCCGCTATCCGTCGCCCATGGCGGCATATATGCAAAGGCTGTCGCAGAGCTTGAAGCGTCGCCTTATGTCGGCGGATTTGGCAGCACAGGCGATGAAACTCCCGCCACGATTCACAACTGCACTATATGCATTTCAGCAAGTCCGTCCATTATAATTACAGGCGGCATTAGCGGAAGCGTTCTCGGTATCAACGAACTTTCGTTCGACATTGACCTGCTTACGATCACAATACCGCTGAACAGTCTGAAATTCCATTGCTGCATAGACTGCAAAGGACATAAAAACGGCTTTCATCTGGGCGAATGCCAATACATGAGCCGCCTGTGCCGCCTTATGCTCATCGACGCCGATACCGGAGAATATATTTCAGATACGGATGTCTATGAAAATACCACAAACGGCGAATACACAACCGATAAATACGGCTGCTTCTATGTATATCTTCCCGTTGAAAACGGAACTGTGACGGCAAGCCTGCATGTAACCGGTTCAAACTATCATGACACCACCCCAACCATAAATGTGCCCGATGACGAGGACGCGACCGTATACTGCAATATTTCGGTGGTGCCCTATACATTCAAAAGCAAGCCCGCATTCAACGTCAAGGTCGTGGATCTTCAGAATAATCCGGTTGCCGGCGCAGATGTGGTATTCAGCGGAAGAGAAAAGGGCGGCTCCGGAATAACCATCAGCAGGACCACCGATTCCATGGGCTCTGCATTCATCAAGATAACATCAAAGAATGACACCAGGAATTACTCCGTAAAGGTAACCAAAGACGGCGTTTCCGCCTCTACAGGAACCGTTGTCGTGCCCGATTCCAACATAAGCAAGACCATAACTCTGAAGATCAATCCGAAGCCTGCCGATCCGCCTGCACCCAAAAAGTACACGCTGACGGTCAGATTAAAGGATAACAACAATAAAGTCGTCACCGATGCATTCGTAAAGGTCGGCGATATTATGAAATCCGTTGACAATTACGGAAAGGCTGCATTTGATCTTCCCAACGGAACATATAAGATACTGATAACCGGCAGCGAATACAATTCCATCTCCCGCGAAATTCAGGTATCGGGAAAAAATCAGTCTGTGTCCTATTGCCTTACAAGGCCGAAATACCCGGTAAGCATAAGGGTGACATCCGCCGGCAAACCGCTCGCTGACGCAAGAGTTACAATAAATAAGGTATCGCACTACACCAACAGCGACGGTTATACTTCCTTTGACCTTGAAAACGGCAAGTACAACATAACCACCAACAAGGCAGGCTACGCCGACAATTCGGGAACAGTCACCGTCAAGGGCAGCGCAGCTTCCACAAAAATAGATGTTTCCACCGCGGACAGCGGCACAGCCACTACCCGTGATTATGTTATCGTGTACAGCGGTAATACTGCCACCCTTGCAAGATACAACGGTAAGAAAACCAATCTTACCATCCCGCAGACCATCGAGGGCTACACTATAACCGCCATCGGTGTAAACGCATTCAACAAGACAAAGGTCAAAAAGGTCGTTATCCCCGAGGGCGTGACCTCGATCGGCTCAACGGCATTCTGGGGATGCTCCATGCTTGAGAGCATTCACATACCCGCTTCTCTTACCACTGTAAGCGCCGATTCGGTGTTCTACAAATGCAGCAATCTGAAAAACGTGACTTTCGGAAATGGCATTTCGGCTATCCCCGATAATATGTTCAAGAACTGCACGGGCCTGAAAAAAATTACTATCCCCGATACTGTAACATCCATAGGAAGTTCCGCTTTCTCCAATGCGGATATACGGGAGCTTGTCATTCCCGAGGGCGTTACATCCATCGGAAGCTACGCTTTCTCCAACAACAAGAACCTAAAAAGCGTTTACATACCCGCTACTCTTACCACAACCGGATATTACAGCGCTTTCACAGGCTGCGATTCGCTTGAAACGGTTACTTTCGGAAAGGGAATCAGCACAATACCCAATAGTATGTTCAAGAGCTGCATATGGCTCAAGTCGATTGAGATACCTAACACAGTCACTAAGATTGAAGGAAAAGCATTTGATGGCTGCTCTTCGCTTACAAGTGTAACTATCCCATCTTCTGTCACTTCCATCAGCAGCAACGCCTTCTCCAATGCGGATTTAA
>CAKSPC010000066.1 GCA_934481445.1 uncultured Oscillospiraceae bacterium | reverse complement strand
TCTCCGAATCCGTTTCGGCGGTGCTGGTGGTGCGCTGCCTTATCCACGAACAGGGCGGCATACATCTTAATATAAGGAAGCTGCACATAGACGGAAAAAATCTCGGAGAGATACTCCGCGTGGGCATTCCCGCGGGATTTCAGGGCGTGGTATTCGCGCTGTCGAACGTTGTTATACAGTCGTCCATAAACCTTTTCGGCGACATCGTTGTTGCGGGAAACTCCGCCGCGGCGAACATTGAGGGATTTATCTACATTGCGATGAACTCGTTCTATCAGGCGGCTATATCATTCACGGGGCAGCACGTCGGCGCACGGAAGTTTGAAAGGATACCGCGCATACTTTTCTGTGCGCAGTTCTGCGTAGTTGCAACGGGGCTTATCCTCGGCTGGGCGGCGTTCGCCCTCGGCCGTCCCCTGCTCAGCATTTACACGAGCACTCCCGCCGCGATAGACGCTGGCATAGACCGCATGAGCGTTATCTCCACGACATATTTCCTCTGCGGCATAATGGATGTTATGGTGGGAATGATGCGCGGACTGGGATACTCGGTTCTGCCGATGATAGTTTCCCTCGCGGGCGCCTGCGGATTAAGAATACTGTGGATAGCCACCGTGTTTCAGATGGAGGAATACCACAATGTTTTCACCGTGTATGTGTCCTACCCGATAACATGGATAGTAACCCTGCTGGTGCACATAATATGCTTTACAATAGTATGGCACAGGCTGAAAAAGCGTGAAGCGGATTATTTCGCGCAGTTCTCAAAAAAGCATAAAAAAGCAGTATGAAATTTATAAAACAGCCGCCGCGCTCTGTAAAATGCTCAATTACAGACGACGCGGCGGTGTTTTATTTGTCATTTTCCCGAAAATGAATTTTTATTTTGCAAGAAGTGCAAAAAGCACTTGCAAAAGCAAAATTGCTATGTTATAATGAAATGCAGAAAGAAAGCGGAGCAATGCCGCAATTACGGAAAGGAACTATGGAACAATGCTTTATACACAGATGACAAAGGAGCAGCTTGCCGCAGAAAAGGCACAGCTTGAAAAGGCGTACAACGAACACAAGGCAAAGGGTCTGAAGCTTGATATGTCCCGCGGAAAACCCGCACCCGTGCAGCTTGACCTCACCAAGGATATGATGACCATTCTCGGCACCGACGACTACAAGACCGAGGGCGGAATGGACTGCCGAAACTACGGCGTCCTCGACGGTATCCCCGAGGCAAAGGCAATGTTCGCGGAAATGCTGGACGTTAAGCCCGAAAACATAATCGTCGGCGGCAACGCATCCCTTCAGCTTATGTACGACACCATCATCCGCGCGCTTCAGCTCGGCGTTCTCGGCAGCGAGAAACCCTGGTGCAAGTATGACAAGGTAAAGTTCCTCTGCCCCGTTCCCGGCTACGACAGACATTTTGCTATCTGCCAGTCGCTGGGCATTGAGATGATAAATGTTGAGTACAAGGAAGACGGTCCCGATATGGACGAAGTCGAGCGCCTTGTCGCTTCCGATGAATCCATAAAGGGCATCTGGTGCGTTCCGATGTACTCCAACCCCACGGGTCTTACCTACTCCGACGAAGTCGTAAAGCGCATGGCGGCTCTCAAGCCCGCTGCAAAGGACTTCCGCATTTTCTGGGATAACGCATACTGCGTTCACCACCTCTCCGACGACCACGACACACTTCTCAATATCATCGACGAGTGTGCAAAGGCGGGCAATCCCGATATGGTATTCGAGTTCACATCCACATCCAAGATATCCTTCCCCGGCAGCGGTCTTGCAGTTATGGCAGCAAGCAAGGCTAACATCGACTTCGTAAAGAGCCAGATGACATATCAGACCATAGGTTTTGACAAGCTCAATCAGCTCCGCCATGTAAGATTCTTCAAGAACGCCGACGGCATAAAGGAGCAGATGAAGCGCCACGCTGCAATAATCCGTCCCAAGTTCGAGGCAGTTCTTGAGATACTTGACAAGGAGATCGCTCCCGTAGGCGCAGGAAGCTGGAAGAGCCCCAAGGGCGGCTACTTCATCAGCTTTGACGGCTTCGACGGCACGGCAAAGCGCATAGTTTCCCTTGCAAAGGAAGCAGGCGTTGTTATGACGGGCGCCGGCGCGACCTACCCCTATGGCAAGGATCCCAAGGACAAGAACATCCGTATCGCGCCCACATTCCCGACAGTCGAAGAACTCCGCGCGGCAATGGAAGTTTTCTGCGTGTGCGTAAAGCTTGCAAGCGTTGAAAAGCTTCTTGCAGACTGATTTATTTCAACACAAAAATCGACCCGCTCGTTTATCCGCGAGCGGGTCTGTTTTTTGAATAATTCAATTATCGTTTCCGAAGCTCCCAGAATGCAACGGCGCTTGCCGCCGCAACGTTTAGCGAATCAACGCCGTAAAACATGGGAATTTTCACCGTATAGTCGCAGGCTGAGATAGTCGCCGCGGGAAGTCCGTGCCCCTCCGAACCGAGAATTATCGCAAGCTTTTCCTCCGTGCAAAGATTTTTGTCGTCGATGCTTACCGATTTATCCGTAAGCGCCATCGCCGCGGTTTTAAATTCGAGCGCGTTCAATTGTTTCGGATAAGCCTCCGCCGCGTCGGCTTCGATGTACGCCCACGGAATCTGTAGAACAGTGCCCATGCTCACCCGCAGGGCGCGCCTGTTGAACGGGTCACAGCAGTCGGAAGTCAGCAGCACCGCGTCCATCCCCAGCGCTGCCGCCGAACGGAAAATCGCGCCGACATTTACAGCGTCGGCAATATTATCCAGCACAGCGATTCTGCCAGCATTTACGCATATCGATTTAAATTCGGGAAGAATCGGACGGCGCATTGCACAGAGAATTCCCCTCGTAAGAAGATAGCCCGTCAGCCCCGAGAAAACGCCGCTGTCGGCGGAATAAAGCGGGATATCCCCGTATTTATCAAACAAAGGAAGAAGCTCCTTTGTTTCCGCGTCATTCGTGTCCATGTTCATTAAAAGAGAAATGGGTTCAAATCCACTTTCAAGTGCAACTTTTATGACCTTGGGACTTTCGGCGATGAAAATGCCCTTTTCCTTTTCCAGCCTGTTTCTGAGCTGCGCCTCGGTTAGCTTGGAAAAAACCTCCGTGCCTTCATGCTCTAAGCTGTCTATTTGGATGATTTTTGGCATTGCTGCTCCTCCTCGCAAGATTATATACCTATTATACTCCAAAATCAGCGGGTTGTCCAGTACATTCCGTTTGTTATTTATAATGTGTATAAGCCTTTGCTGAAACGGATTTTTCTTTATTTTAATTTTCTGTTCGCAGAAAAATAAAAAAATTTGAAAAAAGCTATTGACAAAATCAAATCGGTGTGATATAATATACAAGTCGTCAGGAATGAATGACAAAATATCTTATGCGAGTGTGCTGGAATAGGCAGACAGGCACGTTTGAGGTGCGTGTGTTGTACGACGTACGGGTTCAAGTCCCGTCACTCGCACCAAAGAACCGTTCAAATTGAACGGTTCTTTTTTTATTCATAATATCGCCGTCAAGGACAATTCATCAAGCCTTTTTTGTGTTAGTTTCTATAAAATATGTGCTGTATCCGATTTAAATTAAGCATAGCGTACAAAACACAAAAAAACCGCACAAAGCCCTTGACAAAGCCGTTTAGGTGTGATATAATAATAGAGCCGCATGTGCAGGGTGTATTGTAAGTGTTTGAAGAAAACCGCCCCGACGCAGCGAGTCTGATAAAATGAGGTAAAAAATATGTACGCAGTAATCGAAACAGGCGGAAAGCAGTATCAGGTCAAGGAGGGCGACATCCTCTTCATCGAGAAGCTTGAGGCCGAGGGCGAAGTTACATTCGACAAGGTTATCATGGTAGGCAAGGATGACGGCGTGACCGTTGGCGCTCCTTATGTAGACGGCGCTTCCGTAAAGGCTACTCTCCTGAAGAATGGCAAGGCTAAGAAGATCACAGTTTTCACTTACAAGCCCAAGAAGAGCTCTAAGAGAAAAATGGGTCACAGACAGCCGTACAGCCAGGTAAGAATCGAAGCTATCAACGCATAATGCTGAAAGCTGTTTTTTATCGGCGCGGCAACGCTCTCGTCGGATTTACCGTCACGGGGCACGCGGGTTACGGCGTTGAGGGCACGGACATAGTCTGTGCGGCGGTCAGTTCGGCCGTTATGCTGGTCTGCAATACCGTTACTGATTTTTTCGGTGCGGCGGCGGACGTTTCCGTTGAGGAAAACCGCATAACCCTTAAACTGAAGGAACAGAACGATGCGGCGGAAAAGCTGCTCGAATCATTCTACGCCCACATGGAAATTATCGCCGAAGAACACAGCAAGATTAAGCTTGAAACTCACAACACAGGAGGAAAAAACGATGATTAGAATTAGTTTACAGTATTTCGCTCATAAAAAAGGTATGGGTTCCACCAAGAACGGCCGTGATTCCGAGTCCAAGAGACTTGGCGTAAAACGCGCTGACGGTCAGTTCGTTCTGGCAGGCAACATCCTGGTTAGACAGAGAGGCACTCATATCCATGCCGGCAACAACGTTGGCATCGGCTCTGACGACACACTGTTCGCTCTGGTTGACGGTACCGTTAAGTTCGAGCGCGTTGGCAGAGACAGAAAGCAGGTTAGCGTATACGCTGACTGATTAACCTGTTGGGAACCCGCGTTTTCGCGGACAATTAGGTAACATCATAAGGCGGATTGTTGACAGTCCGCCTTATTTGTCGTTATTCGGCGGGTGAATATTCTGCCGCTGATGGGAAAAAACAAACTATGAAAGGCGGGGAAAACAATGTTTGTAGACAAGGTTGAGATCTCCATTAAGGCAGGCAACGGCGGTAACGGCGCTGTTTCCTTCCACAGAGAAAAATATGTGAACGCGGGCGGCCCTGACGGCGGCGACGGCGGAAAAGGTTCCGATATTGTTTTCGTTGCCGACGACAACCTCTCGACGCTGATCGACTTCCGTTATAAAAAGAAGTACGTCGCCCCCGACGGCGAGCCCGGCGGCGCAAAACGCTGCTCAGGCCGCTCCATGGAGCCGACGGTTATCCGCGTTCCGAGGGGAACCATCGTAAAGGACGCGCACACGGGAAGGATCATGGCGGATATATCCGACGACGAGCCTGTAATTGTTGCACACGGCGGCAAGGGCGGCAAGGGCAACGTACACTTCGCGACCCCCACAAGACAGATCCCCCGCTTCGCAAAGCCCGGCTTCCCCGGCGAGAAATTCGACGTGGTGCTTGAGCTGAAGCTACTTGCGGACGTCGGTCTTGTAGGATTCCCGAATGTGGGTAAGTCCACGCTGATAAGCGTTGTAAGCGCCGCAAAGCCTAAGATAGCAAATTACCACTTCACCACCCTCACCCCTGTTCTCGGCGTTGTAAAGCGCGGCGAGAAGTCTTTTGTCATGGCGGATATCCCCGGTCTTATCGAGGGCGCCAGCGAGGGCGTGGGTCTTGGGCATGAATTCCTCCGCCATGTGGAGCGCTGCCGCCTTATCGTCCATGTCATCGACGTTTCGGGCATAGAGGGCAGAGATCCCATCGAGGATTTCAATAAGATAAATCAGGAGCTTGCGAATTTCTCCGAGGACCTCGCACAGCGCCCGCAGATCGTTGCGGCGAACAAGTGCGATATGGCGACCGAGGAGCAGATAAGCGCTCTGCGCGAGTTCATCACGGCGCAGGGGCTGCCGTTCTTCCCTATTTCCGCGGCGACCACACAGGGCACCGAGGAGCTTATGGACTGCGTAACGGCGGAGCTGGACAAGCTTCCTCCCGCAAAGCGCTTTGAGGTGCAGCCGCTGACCCTCGAAGAAATCGAAAAGATGGAAACCGAAAAGCACAGCTTCACGGTGCAGAAGATCGACGACGTTTATGTTGTCGACGCAGAATGGCTCGCGCCGATACTCAGCACCGTCAACATGGAGGACTACGAGAGCCTTCAGTATTTCCAGCGCGTGCTTCGTTCCAGCGGCATAATCGATGAGCTCGAGCGTCAGGGCATTCAGGAGGACGACCTTGTGTCCATCTTCGACTTCGAGTTCAACTATGTAAGATAATCGGACAATACAGAGATATATTACCCGAGCGGGATGATCGGGGGCAAATATGAATTTTCTGGGAAGCTTACTTGAAAACCTGGATTTCGGCTCGGCAGGAAGCGAGGAAACATCGCGCGCCGTGCTGGATCTGTGTGGAAAAATTGTCCCGAAGCGGGCGGTGTTCGTCGGCGACGACTGCTTTACGCCAACTCTGATACGGGACAGATTTTCCTGCGATGTCACCGCAGCGTACGCCGATGAAATACGCGCGGAAAAGGCTGCCGCCGCAGGGCTTGACGCCATCAGCGTGCAGTCGTTCGAGATACCCGAAACTGACGGCGGATACGACCTGCTGTGGTATAACGGCGTGGTGGAATTCGACGGCGCGGACAGGCGGCTTGCGCAGATAAAACAGCTCACTGCAAATAGCGGAACGGCGGTCTACAGAACGCTGTGCTGGCTTATCGAACCAAGCCCCGACACGCTCAGCTACTGCGAAAAGCGCTTCGGGATACTGGAACCGCTGGACAGGGTCATCGTGCTTGCGAAAGAGCAGGGATTCCGCGTGGAGGACTTCTACATCGCGCCGAAATCCGACTGGACAGTGCACCACTACAAGCCGCTCTCCGAAGCGGCGGGAAGGTTCAGCGGGCAGGACGACGGCGACGCGGCGGCCGGCATGAGCGTGCTCACAAAGGAAGAGGAAATGTTCGAGCTTCACTGTGAGGAATACAGCTATGTCTATTACATTCTGAAAGGATGATACGATGGTGCTGAGCGAAAAGGAAGCTGCGGCATACAGCCCGAATGTTCTCGCGTTTTACGGCGACGGGGTGTATGAGGTCATGGTAAGGCGGCGGGTAGTTCTGCGCGGAAACACGAGCGCGGGGCGGCTGCATGATATGGCGGTGGAACAGGTGCGCGCGTGCTATCAGTCCGAGGCGGTAAGCGTTATCGAGCCGCTGCTGACAGAGCGCGAGACTGATATACTCCGCCGCGGAAGAAACGCGGGGGGAATATCCGTCCCGAAAAGTGCAAAACCATCCGAATACAGGCGTGCCACCGCGCTGGAAGCGCTGTTCGGCTACCTTAGCCTTTCGGGGCAGGAAAAACGCGTAGAAGAGCTTTTTGAGAAAATATGCGAGGCGCTGCCGACAAAAGACATGGCGGCGGTCAATAATGTATGAAAAACGATAACAAAAGCAGCGCAGTGCGCAAGTGGATAATCGACATCGCGGTGATAATCGCTGCGGCGGCGATATATTCCCTCGGCGTTAACTGCTTCATCTCGCCCAACAACATCGCCCCGGGCGGTGCGACGGGTATCGCTATAATTATTTCGGGCGTTTCCGGGGCTTCGGTGGGCTCGCTCATCGGGATTATCAACATCCCACTTCTTATTGCGGGATTTATCCTGCTGAACAGGAAAACGATGATAAAAACGCTCATCTCCGTAGCGTCGATAACGGTGTTTACGGACTATGTTTTCGCTGGCATCCCGCAGTATCTTGCGGAAAACGGCAACGGCATACTCGCTTCCGTATTCGGCGGCGTGCTTCTCGGCATAGGGCTCGGTTTAGCGTACAGCCGCGAGGGATCCTCCGGCGGAACGGATATCGTCACGAAAATAGTCAACAGGTTTTTCCCGAATTTCAAACTCGGGCAGATACAATTTGCCGTAGATGGCTGCGTTGTTCTGGCGGGACTTATCGTGTACCGCGATCTTAATATCGTGCTGTATGCAATTGTTGTTATATTTGTGCAGTCGAAGATCATCGACGCGATAGTTTACGGCAGCCTTGAAAGCAGAATGCTTATGATATTCTCGGATAAATACCAGGATATTGCAGAAAAACTGCTGGAGCAGAGCCGTGGCGTTACCCTGCTAAACGGCGAGGGCGCATACAGCGGCGACAAGCGTCAGGTTATCGTTACGGCGATATACAAGCGTGACTTTGCAAAGGTCAAACGGATAATCAAGGAGATAGACCCAGCCGCATTTGTTGTGGTAACGAACGCGGGCGAGGTTTTCGGAAAAGGCTTCAGCAAGCTTTCATAAACAAGAAAATTAAAATAAAGGAGAAAGACCAATGTCAGGACATTCAAAATGGAGCACCATCAAGCGCAAGAAGGGCGAAAAGGACGGCGCAAGAGCGAAGGTTTTCACAAAGATCAGCCGTGAGATCCTTGTTTGCATCAAGGAAACAGGTTCTGCGGATCCCGCGAACAACTCCAGACTATTCACCCTTGTTCAGAAGGCAAAGTCCAATAATATTCCAAACGACAACATCGACAGACTGCTGAAAAAGGCTGCCGGCGGTGCAGAGAAGAACGATTACGAAAACTGCGTATACGAGGGCTATGGACCCAACGGAGTTGCAGTCATAGTTGACTGCCTCACCGATAACAGAAACCGTACCGCAGGCGAAATCCGCCACTACTTCGATAAGTTCGGCGGAAACATGGGCGCGACCGGCTGCGTAAGCTTCATGTTCTCTCTGAAGGGCGTTATAGTGCTGAACAACGAGGACGGCGATATCGACGAGGACAAGGCTATGGAGGATATTCTCGAGTCCGGCGCTGATGACTTCAGCTTCGAGGACGGCTGCGTTGAAATAACCACCGATCCCGCCGAAGTTGGCAATGTTGCGGAAGAACTGAGAAAGCGCGGATACGAAGTAATTTCCGCCGAGGCAGAGCAGGTGCCATCTACATACACTACGCTCACCGACGAAGATCAGATAAAGAAGATGGGTCTGCTCCTCGAAGCCCTCGACGACAACGATGATGTTCAGAACGTATGGCACAACTGGGACGCTCCCGAGGCTGACGACGAGGACTGATGCAGAACCCCGTTTGCGGGGATTTCGTGAGTTAGTGCTTTTGCGAGTGTATACATTCCAGTAGCATCGACGTACATTACCTCAACGATGAAGTACATCAAACACCCCTTGACAATAATCAAGGGGTGTATTATTATGCAGGTAAAAAGCATTATCAGGGAATTTTTAGTCAACTGCTCAATTAAGAGCTATTCAAAACGCACGATAAAAAGCTACCGGAATAACCTTACACGATTTTTTGACCAGATAAATGAAACTGAACTTGAGAATATAACTTCACTCATAATTAAACAGCAGATTGCAGAATTACAATCAAAAGGTCTGATACAACCAATAAGGGGAACATGGTCATTCAAAGATTTCGAGAATATGCTCAAAAACCGCAAGTATATAGGGGAATGGTATTTCAATGGTGAGCTTGAAAATGAGCATGGCAATGAGCCAATATAGCTACTGACATTTATTCTTGATCAAGATAATGAAAAAAGCAATGTGCTCAAAGCAAGGTTCTCAGAAACAAACAAGCGTATCATTGAGTTAAAGCAAGAGATTGCTGAGCTAGAACAACAGAAGAATACGCTGACAAAAGTTGGCGAGATCAAGTCATGGTTATATGATATTATTATAAAAGGGACAGGTTCAATGCCAAGTGTCAGAAAACTGATAAATTCGTGCATAGCACGGATATATGTTGATAACAATGATAACGGCATAATCATATGGCAGATACATAACTGCAGATAGTCGAAGACTCAATAAATGCAATACTATCGGAAAACAAGAAAAGCATCTATACAGAACCCTGTATAGATGCTAACTAACCTGGCTCCCCCGACTGGACTTGAACCAGTGACACCCTGATTAACAGTCAGGTGCTACTACCGACTGAGCTACGGAGG
>CAKSPC010000065.1 GCA_934481445.1 uncultured Oscillospiraceae bacterium | reverse complement strand
GCCTTAACCCTAGGGAAAGGAACAGACAGAAAAATGATCAAAAAAACTGTTACCATGAGCGATATCGCAAAAGTCATGAATGTTAGCACCGTAACGGTATCCAAGGCACTCGGCGACCGCGAGGGCGTCAGCGACGAGCTGCGCGAGCGCATAAAGCAGAAAGCTACCGAAATGGGATACCGAATCCACACCGGCGGTCACGGCACCAAGGACGGCCTTACCTATAATGTAGGAATAATCGTGGCACGGCATTTCATCAGCGACGCCTCGGCTTTCTACTGGATAATCTACCGCTACATCGTTGAACTTCTCCAGAAGCAGAATTACTACGGGATGCTCGAGGTAGTCGACGACGCAGACGGCGGCAGCCGCGAGATACCAAACTCCGTGCTGGACAAAAAGGTCGACGGACTGATCGTTCTGGGGCAGTTTTCGGATGAATATATCGACAAGCTCATGGCGCACTATATCCCCACAGTTTTTCTTGATTTCTACGGCAGCCGTGAGGACGCCGAAACCGTCCTTTCCGACAGCTTCTACGGCGCATATATGCTCACCTCCCACCTTATCTCCAACGGACACCGCCGCATAGGCTTCCTCGGCAGCATAAGCAGCACATCCAGCATTCAGGACAGATACCTCGGCTACTACAAGGCGCTGCTTGAAAACAGGATCCCGCTTCGACAGGACTGGGTGATCAGCGACCGCTCCAATGAAAGCGACATCTACCCCACATTCACGCTTCCGCAGGATATGCCCACTGCATTCGTCTGCAACTGCGACGAAACCGCATATAAGCTTGTAAACCAGCTCAAGATCTCGGGTTACAAGGTGCCTGATGACATCTCCGTAGTCGGATACGATAACCATATCTACTCCACGATATGCACGCCGCGCCTTACGACCATTGACGTAAACAGCCGCGTGATGTCCGGCGAGGCGGTGGATATTCTCCTGCACAAGATACGCGACGGCAGCTACAAGCGCGGCCGCACCCTCGTAACGGGCAAGCTTGTCCGCCGCGAGAGCGTTAAAAATCTCAACAATCCATGAGCGGGACATACAGGGTATTTCTCGTGGAGGACGACGACGGCATCGCCGGGGCAGTTTCGAGGAAGTTTTCGGAATGGGGACTTGAAGTGCGCCGCGCGGACGACCTGCGTAATGTCCTTTCGGAATTTGCGGAGTTTTCGCCGCATATCGTACTGATGGACATAATGCTTCCGTTTTACAGCGGATTTTACTGGTGCTCGGAAATACGCAAGGTCAGCAAGGTGCCGATAGTGTTCATTTCCTCTGCCTCGGACAATATGAATATCGTAATGGCGATGAACATGGGCGGGGACGACTTCGTGTGCAAGCCGTTTGATATGAGCGTGCTGGTTGCGAAGGTGCAGGCCATGCTGCGCAGAAGCTATGATTTCGGCGCTTCCCTCGGGGTGATAGAGCACCGCGGCGCTATGCTCAACACTGCGGACGCTTCGCTTGTTTATAACGGCGCACGCATTGAGCTCACGAAAAACGAATACCGCATTCTTCAGACCCTTATGGAAAACAAGGGCAGGGTCGTCAGCAGAGAGCTGCTGATGAACAAGCTGTGGGAAACCGACAGCTATGTTGATGAAAATACCCTCACCGTAAATGTCGCAAG
This sequence comes from uncultured Oscillospiraceae bacterium, assembly GCA_934481445.1. Lineage (GTDB taxonomy): Bacteria > Bacillota > Clostridia > Oscillospirales > Ruminococcaceae > CAG-115. The sequence goes on along the minus strand of CAKSPC010000065.1, from coordinate 8,170 downwards.
GCTTCGGAAAAAGCTCGAAGCGGCGGGACTTTCGGCATTTATCTCTACTAAGGTCGGGATGGGATATATAATTGAATAAGCTAAGAGTCTGTCGAAAAAGTCTTACGACTTTTCCGACAGGGTACATCCGCCCTGCGCACACTCATTGTCGGCAAAGCCGACAATTAAGCGTAAAGCGAAGCTGTCGCTAACACACTTGTGCGGATAGAAGTGTTTTTTGCCTCGGCAAAGCTGAGGCAAAAAACGGATTCAAAAAGCCCGCTTCGCGGGCAAGACTTTTTCGACAAGCTGTAATACCCGTCTGCTTGGGCAGACGGGTATTTTTTATATAGGTCAGCACTCCTCACACCGAAATGATACTAAGCTCCCTGACCAGCATATCCACATCCTGCGATGTCGTGAACACCGAGGGTGAAAATCGTATCGTGCCGCCGTCCAGCGTGCCGATTTTCCTGTGCGCCAGCGGCGCGCAGTGCAGCCCGCCGCGCATATAGAACCCGCGCTTGCTGAGCCGTGCCGCTCCGTCCGAGGAACTCATCCCTTCAATATTGAACGACACCACGGGGGCGTATTTTTCGGAGTTTTCGCGGGTTATGTCGTTGTAAAGGCGTATTTTCGGGTTTCTGCGGACGCCCGCGCAGAACCTTTCGCACAGGTCAAGCTCATGCGAGAGTATCGCCGCCGTGCCGCGCCTGCGCACGAACTCCGCCCCCGCACCGAGGGCGATGACGCCCGCAGTATTTATCGTGCCGCTTTCAAATCTGTCCGGAGTGAAGTCGGGCTGGGTAAGGCTTTCGGAGGCGCTCCCCGTACCGCCCTCGATTATCGTGGAAAGGGGATACTTCCCGTCGGTTATCATCAGCCCCGTGCCCATCGGCCCGTAAAGCCCCTTGTGCCCCGCGACGCACAGAATGTTTATCCCATCGGACATTTTAAGATCCAGTATCCCCGCGCCCTGCGCCGCGTCTACGATAAAGCAGATGTTTTTCCTGCGGCAGAGCGCCGCAAGCTCCTTTATCGGCGTGCGCAGCCCGATAACGTTGCTCGCCGCGGTGCATACCAGCGCGCAGGTTTCCTTTCTTATCGCCCGCTCGGCATTCCATACCGTCTGTTCCTCGTCCTCCAGCGCCTCAAACAGCGTCACAGTGCCGCCGTAGTGCTCCGCGGCGGCGTATACGGGACGTATCGCGGCGTTGTGTTCCATATCGCTCGCGACAAAATGGCAACCGCGCCGCGCCACACCCTTTATCGCAAAATTAAGAGCGTGGGTGCAGTTGAGTGTGAATATCGTATTCTCGGTTTCCGCGCCGAAAAGCTCGGCGCACTGCTCCCTGCTTTTGTAGACAGCCTGCGCGGTCTCCGCCGAAAAGCGGTGCCCCGAACGCCCCGGGTTTGCGCCGTATGCGCTCATTGCCTGCTGCCACAGGCGGTAGACCATGCGCGGCTTGGGATAGGTCGTCGCCGCATTATCGAGGTATATCACAGGCTATGCCTATCTGACCCAGCAGAGCGCAAACCTCCGCAGGCTCCACGCCGTTGAGCCACGTTCTCAGAATAAACCCGCATCCCCTGCCGCCGCCCGATGTCCTCTCAATGACCGAGCGTATCCCGTGCTGCGCGAGGTATCCCCGCGCTTTCTCCGCACGGGTGAATGATTTTATATATACAGTCATGTTCTTCATATTGCTGTCAGCTCCCTTGCATAGTGCGGCACACGCGCTCTTCCGGAGCGCGCCCGCTACATTATTATATGCGCCGAGGCAAAGTGCGTGAATATATGACGGTCTGCGGCGGTCATATGGCGGCGGAACGTGTCTTTTCCTGCCACTTTTTTAACAATCAGGCGGCAAAAAGCCTTGCATTATTTTTGGAAGTGTGTTATAATGAAATAGGTATTTTTACCTTACTAAAGTCTTGCAAGGGGAGAATGTCATCAGCGGTCGGAAGTGACAGTTGTGTATCGTGTGGGACTGCCCCGCATTGGAATATTTTCCGATGGATCTCTATAAATTGTTATGGGACGGACATACCCTCCCGATTCGATTAAAGGCGGAACATTGCGCCGCCTGTTCTGAGGTGACTTATGAAAGCTGATCTGCACTGCCACACGACAATTTCCGACGGCTCCCTCGGCATTTCCGACGTTATCAGGCAAGCCGACAGGGACAACGTCAGGTACCTTGCCATAACCGACCACGACAGCCTTGCTTCGCTGTCACGCTCGGCTGTGCTCGGAAAACGATACAACGTCACGGTGATACCCGCGGCGGAGTTTTCCGCATTTGACCCCGACAGGGGCAGAAAGGTACATATCCTCTGCTATATGCCGCAGAAACCCGACAGGCTCGAGGGGCTGTGCCTGCGCACATCCGAGGGCAGAATGAAACTCGGTAAATGCATGGCGATGAAAGTCCTTGACAAATACCCGATAACCCTCGAAAGCATCCTGCGCTATTCCGCGGGCAGCAAGGCCATATACAAGTGCCACATCATGCACGCACTGATGGACTACGGCTATACCACCGACCTGTACGGAAGCGTCTACGAGGAAATATTCGACGCGGCGGACGGTCTGTGCGCGGATGAAGTAAGGTCAGAGGCGGATTTCTACCCCGAAGTGAAGTTCGTAACAAAGCTTATCAAGGCGTCCGGCGGTATCTCGGTGATGTCCCACCCTAAAGTATACGACAGCATAGACCTGCTGGAAGAACTTGCGAAAGAGGGCTGCATAGACGGCGCAGAGATATGGCACAGCAGCGCTGACGAAAGATACCGCAGCGAGCTTTTAGACCTGTGCAAACAATACGACCTCATAACCACCGGCGGCTCGGATTTCCACGGATTCTACAACCACTATCCAATACAGATAGGCAGCAACACCACCCCCGAGGAAAGCCTTAACAGAATACTGAATTTTAAGGGCAAAGCCCTGTAATATATCACAAAGGAAGTCAGACAATAAATGGATATCAAAGAAAAAGCATTACAGAAGCATTACGAATGGGGCGGAAAGATAGAAGTAATCTCCCGCGCTCCCATTGAAACAAGAGAGGATCTTTCCCTTGCCTACACCCCCGGCGTAGCTCAGCCCTGCCTTGAGATCGCCGCAAACCCCGAGCTTTCCTACAAGCTCACCCGCAGGAGCAACCTTGTTGCTGTAATCACGGACGGCACCGCGGTGCTCGGTCTTGGTGACATCGGCGGCGCGGCGGGTATGCCCGTCATGGAGGGCAAGTGCTGCCTGTTCAAGGAATTCGGCGGCGTCGACGCGTTCCCTCTCTGCATAAAGAGCAAGGATCCCGATGAAATAGTTCGCACCATCGAGCTTATCTCCGACAGCTTCGGCGGAATCAACCTTGAGGACATCTCCGCGCCCCGCTGCTTCGAGATAGAGGCCAAGCTCAAGGAGCGCCTTGATATCCCTGTTTTCCATGACGACCAGCACGGCACCGCGATCGTTGTCGGCGCCGCAATGATGAACGCTGTAAAGCTTGCGGGCAAGAAGATGAGCGATGTTACCGTCGTTATTAACGGCGCAGGCTCCGCGGGCATCGCGATAGGAAAGTTCCTGCTGAAGCTCGGCATCGGCAACCTTATCATGGTGGATGTCTGCGGCATAATCAACCGCGACGACCACTACGACAACCCCGCCCATGCGGAGATAGCACAGCTTACAAACAAGAACAACATCAAGGGCACGCTTGCGGACGCAATGCGCGGCGCGGATGTATTCGTAGGCGTTTCCAGACCCAACCTTGTTACCCCAGAGATGGTAAAGTCCATGGCGGAAAAGCCTGTGCTCTTCCCGATGGCTAACCCCAATCCCGAGATAACCTACGACCTCGCAAAGGAAAGCGGTGCATATATCGTCGGCACCGGCAGAAGCGACTACCCCAATCAGATAAACAACGTGCTCGTATTCCCGGGCATATTCAAGGGTGCGCTCTCCGTCCGCGCAAAGCAGATAACAGAGGAAATGAAGCTTGCCGCGGCATACGCGATCGCAGGCCTTGTAACAGAGGACAAGCTCGCGGTGGATTATATAATCCCGAGCGCCCTCGATAAATCCGTCGCAGACGCAGTGGCAAAGGCCGTTGCTGACGAATGGACAAAAAGTCAGAAATAAAATACAGAACAAACAGGAGCAGGAGATAAAATGAAAATACCATCACTCTTCGGAAAGTCGAAAACGGTCTTTTCCTTTGAAATATTCCCGCCGAAAAAAGACGGCTCGATAGACACGGTCTATAAGACCCTCGACGCGCTCACCGACCTCCACCCCGACTTCATCAGCGTTACATACGGCGCGGGCGGCACGGCGGCTGGATGCTCCACACGGGAGATCGTTTCTATCATCAAGGAAAAATACCACACCGAAAGTATCGCGCACCTCACCTGCGTTAACTCCACCTTTGCGGATATAGACGAGAAAATTCGCGAATTTGAAGAATACGGCATTGAAAACGTACTTGCACTGCGCGGCGACATCAACCCGGATTTCCCGCCGAAGCATGATTTCGCCCACGCCAGCGACCTTATCAGCTACATGAAGGCGCGCAGCAATTTAAGCTTCTCGGGCGCCTGCTACCCGGAGGGACATCAGGATTCCGCAAGCATGATCGACGATATCCTCAACCTAAAAAAGAAAGTCGACGCGGGCGCGGATCACCTTATTTCGCAGCTTTTCTTCGACAACGCGCATTTTTATGAATTCCGCGACAAGGCAAGGATCGCGGGGATAAACGTACCGATAGAAGCGGGCATAATGCCCTGCACCAATGCGCGGCAGATACAGCGCATGGTAACAATGTGCGGCGCCAGCCTCCCCGTAAAGTTCACGAAGATGATACAGCGCTACGAGAACAACGACGAGGCAATGCGCGACGCGGGCATCGCATATGCGGTGGATCAGATTATCGACCTCGCGGCAAACGGCGTTGACGGTATCCACCTCTACACGATGAATAACCCGTATGTTGCAAGAAAAATCAGCGAAAGCGTTGAAAAGGTGTTAAAGTCATGATAAGTGAAGTAAGCTCAATAAACAAGACTGAAGCGCTCCGCTACATGGGATACAAGGAAAAACCCGACGACCGCATTATGGAGCTTATCTCCGAATGCGAAAAGGAGCTGCTCAAAGCTGCGCGCCCGCAGTATGTATGGCGCGTGTTCAACCTCCAGCGGATAGGAAAGAGCCTAACCCTTTCGGAATGCGATTTCGAACTTGAGGGTCACGACATCGCCGAGCACCTCCGCGGCTGCGACAAGGCGGCTGTTATCTGCTCGACGCTCTCCTCCGATACCGACAGGTTTCTCAAGAAGCTTGACGTCAGCGACAGCATGAAAGCGCTTATAACAGATGCGCTCGCAAACGCGATGGTGGAGCAGGTTTCCGAGGAAGCCCGCAAGGACGTGCTGAATAATATGCCAGGCTACTCCACGACATGGTGCTACGGCGCAGGCTACGGCGATTTCCCGATTGAATCGGCGCCGCTGCTTATCGCTTCCGTGGACGCGGTAAGAAAGATAGGCGTTTGCTGTACCGCTACGAATATGCTCACCCCGCGCAAGACCATCATCGGCGTTGTGGGGCTGTCCAGGGGGGAGCTTGAAAAGAAACGCCGCAACTGCGAGGACTGCAACATGAAAGGCACCTGCCGCTTCAGAGAATACGGCATAAGATGCTCGGACTAAAAAATAGGAGCCGCTTATCAAAGCGGCTCTTTTTATTGTATCATATCCACCATTCCGGCGTAAGCTCCCCGAGGGTCACAACACTGTTGTTTTCGTAATCAAGCATTATTTCAATGCCCCTGTATTCTTTCGGCATAAACTGCGTCATTAACTCGCGGCAGGCTCCGCAGGGCGCCATCGCTTTTCCGTCCCGGTTAATTGCTATCACGCGCTTTATTTGGGTTTCGCCGTGGGTTATCATATTGAATAAGGCGTTTCGCTCGGCACAGACTCCGAGCGTGCAGGCGCTGTCCACGCATACTCCGACGTAGATTTTGCCTGAGCCTGCTTCTATTGCGGCAGCAACTCCGCCCGCTTCCATCATTTCGGATATTTCGCGCGGGTTTAAGACCGCCTTTGCGGCCTCGTACATTTCATTCCATATTTTATCCATATAACTATCTTCATTCCAACGGCGCGGGATTTGTGCATTCTATCTGCGCGGAATTTTCCGCAGGCGCCGCCCAGTGCACCGCATTCTTGATTATTTTCAACACATTTTCGTTTTTGAACGTCGGGTATTCCTCATGTCCGGGCTGGAAATAAAAGATCTTCCCCGCACCGCGGCGGTAGGTAACTCCGCTTCGGAAAACCTCGCCGCCTGCAAACCACCCCATGAATACCACCTCGTCGGGGGTCGGTATGTCGAAAGGCTCGCCGTACATCTCTTCATTTTTCAGCTCGAAATGCTCGGGTATCCCCTGCGCGACGGGGTGCGTCGGTATGACCGTCCATATACGCTCGCGGTCGCCGTGGCGCCATTTCAGATTACAGCTTGTTCCCATGAGTGCGCGGAAAATTTTGCTATGGTGCGCGGAATGCAGCGCGACAAGACCCATCCCCGCGTTCACACGGCGGCGCACTCGCTCGACGTTTTCATCCGTCACCTTGTCGTGCGCCATGTGTCCCCACCAAATCAGCACGTCCGTTTCCGCAAGGACATCCTCGCTCAGCCCCTGCTCGGGGTCGTCAAGGCAGGCAAGGCGCACGCTTATTTCCTTATCCCCCGCGAGGTACTCGCCTATCGCGGCGTGTATTCCATCGGGGTATATCTCAGCCACGGGCGGCTGGCGCTTTTCATGCAGATATTCGTTCCAGATAAGCACGTTTATCATAACTGCGCCTCCTTTATCCACCTTTTTATGTTATCAATGGATAACTTCATGTACGCCGTCTGATCCACCGCGCCGAAATGCTCCACTGAGAAATCACCCGTATAGCCGTCCCGCAGCATACGCTTTACAAGCGCTTCCACACCGATGTAGCCGCCGCCTGTTTCACAGGGGTACATCATTTCGCCGCCGAGGTCAGCCTTGGCATTGCCGCCGTCGTGGGACGCCCTTGCGGAGTCGCGGGAGCGGTCTTTAAGGTGCGCATGGACTATCCACGGGCGCAGGATATCGTATGCCTTTTCGGCGCTCTCAAGCGAATACGCGAAGTTTCCCGTGTCAAAGGTGTTTTTCAGTCCGTCGACATTCCGCATGAAGTATTCCAGCCCTGCGGCGGTGGAATACGGCGCGGAAATATCATCAAAATCCTCGAGGGTGACGGTTATGCCGAGATCGCGGGCGCGCTTACACATAACGGATAGTCCCTCACAGATACGTCCGCAAACATCGCCGCGGTCTTCCCCATCATTAACAAAGCCGGATATCGCAAGCACCTTGTCAGCGCCGAAATACGCCGCCGTTTCAAGGCAGAATGTTATTTTTTCAATGGAAGCTTCGGCGCTGTCGTGCGCGAAATCAAAGCGCGAATAAACGGAAGCGACCCGCATTACGCAGCGGTCAAACACTTCCTTTATACTTTTGTCGGAAAGCCGCCACAGGTCGCATTCAAGCCCGGTATAGCCCATCTCATGCGCCTCGTTCAGCATTTGTTCAAGCCCGATTCCGCGCTGGGCGCAGGCTTCGTATATATGTTCGAGAAAAATATTTATGTAGTTCATTGTGCACCTCGCATTTTGTTATGTTTATATTGTACCATATTACGGGAATTTGTCAAGAGTGAAGCATATTGGTTTCGTGGTTATCATACCGGAAAAATCCGCTCCAACCCGGTTAGACTGCCACGAACGATTGCGGAAAAGCAATACGCCTCAAATAAGCAACTACTATTAAAGTAAAGCCGCAATACCCCATGGAAATCCGCCATAGCCTAACCAAGGCGCCCCGCGCGTCGTTTTTCATGGTTTCGCGCAGCGAAATCGCGGGCGGTGCCCGCGAAATAAAAAAAAGATGCATTCCAAATAAAAAAACCGCCCCAAAAAGGCGGTTATTTTATGGAGCGGATTACGAGGCTCGAACTCGCTACCTCCACCTTGGCAAGGTGGCGCTCTACCAGATGAGCTAAATCCGCAATGGTGGAAGTTATAGGGCTCGAACCTATGACCCTCTGCTTGTAAGGCAGATGCTCTCCCAGCTGAGCTAAACTTCCA
>CAKSPC010000064.1 GCA_934481445.1 uncultured Oscillospiraceae bacterium | reverse complement strand
CCCCGCTTCCTTTTGTGTCAAAAGGAAGCGAAAACCAATACGCTACGCGGAAATTTTAAAGGTTTTTCGACAAGCTGCAATTATATCTTCCGACGGATTTTTGCAATAGGCATTTTTTACGATTTTTATTAAATCAAACGTGATGTTTTCGTCTTTTCCGACACGTCTTGCAGTTCACATATCTTGACAAATTGTCGGAAACTGTGCTATACTGCCTGTAAAAGTAATGGCTGTGCCGCACATTCTTTGTGTGCCGCCGCCGGAAAAGGGGAGCTTTATATGAAACTCAAAATCGCCATTGCCGATGACTCGGAAAGCGACTTAAATAAACTGATATCCGCCATAGAAAAAGCCGCCGAGGGCGTGTGCATTGTTGAGTACAGCTGCTTTTCCAGCGGCGACGACCTGCTTGCCGCCGGCGGAAGCTACGACGCGATTTTTCTTGATATCTGCATGGACGGCACAAACGGCATAGAAACCGCCGAAAAACTGCGCGGGGAGCGGCACGACGTCCCGATAGTGTTCGTTACATCCTCGGATGAATATGTGTGGAATTCATTTTCGGTACATCCGTTTGATTATCTTTTAAAATCCTATGACAGCGAGCGGGTACATAAGCTTTTCACCGACCTTTTGAAAATAATCGGCAGGGCAGAGCCCGAGCTTGAAATAATGGTGGCAAGGCAGAAATTCAGCGTTCCGTTTTCAAAAATATCATATGTCGCCTCTCAGAATCACGCGGTCAATATTGCTGTGGAAAATACGGTTTACCAGAGCGCCGCGACATTTTCAAGCATAAAGGACGCGCTCTGTGCCGACCCGAGGTTTCTTGTCTGCAACAGGGGCGTTATCGTCAATATGGACATGGTGCTCCGATTCGACAGCGACGCCATCGAAATGCCCGACGGCGCGGTTTTCCCCGTAAGGCAGAAGGACCGCACCAAGCTTTTCGGCGAGTTTACACAGTACCAGTTCCGGCACATAAGAAACGAGGTCTGATATGCGCACGGATATTTTTCTTCGGTATTTTCTTGATTTTGCGTCGCTGTATTTTGCGGCAATAATGTGCTTCGTGCCCGTGGCGCGGATAATGAAAAGCCATGTTGCGGCAATTTTCCGGGCTTTTGCGACGATAACTGCGGTGTCGCTTGTTTCCGCTCTTGTCTGCACCGTGTTTTCGCTGGAGGGCAATTGTCTGCTTCTGCCGGAGGCGGCGGTTTATCTGACGCTGTTTTATCATTGCCTGAAAGACAGGATAACCATATGGAAAGCGATGTTCGTTTTCTTTACATCCGCGCTGCTGATATCCGTGTGCGTTATGCTTTCGGTGATACTCAACGCCGCCGCGGAGGTGGATAATACCGACGCGGTCAGCCTTGCTTCAACGTCGCTCATATGCCTTGCCTGCGAGGCGGTGGTATGCGCGGCATACATACTGCTCGCTTCGCGCTGGGTGAGGTGGCTGGTGGAGGAATATCACTACGAGCGTATCTGGAAGGTGGTATGGGTTATCCCGCTGGGATTTACGCTTCTGTATATTATGATAATCCCCAGCGACCCCGCCACGATACTTGTAAACCGCGTGTTTCAGATCTCAATAATACTTGCGGTGATTTCTTTCGGGGCGTTTTTCTTTTCGATATTCCTGTTTTACCGCATTGCGAGGGAGTTCGTGCGCAATATTCAGCTTGAACGGGAAAACCGCCTGCTTGCGATAGAATCCCGCCGCTACGAGCAGCTTCGCGGATATATGGAGAGAAGCAGGCAGCAGCGTCATGATTTCAGGCAGCATATAAGGGTCATTTCGGGGCTTGCGGGCTCGGGCAGGACGGAGGAGCTGCGGCAGTATATCAGCAGATACGAAACGGAACTTGGGGACGAGCGTGCGATGTACTGCGCAAATGCCGCCGTGGACGCCATTGCGGGGTACTATGACATCGCCGCAAAGGAAAAAGGCGTTGCCGTGCAGTGGCAGCTTGGGCTTCCGCAGGAGCTTTCCATCGCGCAGGCGGACATCTGCATGACCATCGGAAACCTTGTGGAAAACGCCGTTACCGCTGTGTGCGCCCTCCCGCAGGAGCAGCGCAGGATCACTGTGATATGCAGGATGCTCAGCCCCGCCATGATAGGAATGGTGGTGGAAAATCCGTACAGCGGCGAGATAAATCGCTGCGGCGACGATATCCTCCCGGATAGGACAAGGGATGCCGGACTTGGGCTGGCGTCCGTAAAGAGCGTCGCGAACAAATACCGGGGAAAGGTCATGATAGAAACCGAAAACAACATTTTCCGTGTGAATGTACTTTTGAATCTTTAGGGAACCTCTAAAAACCGACTTGAAAGGGGAAAATGGGTAGAGTGCACCGAATGCGAGGAAAGCCGACGAAGTAAGGCTGTATGCCTTACGAGGAGGCTTAACGAAGCAGGCGGTGTGCTATACACATTTTCACTCAAACGAGGTTTTTAGAGGTGACCTTTAATAAATTCCCTCCGTGCCTCCGCAGACCTGAAAGAAGCTGCGGGGGCTTTTCGCGCATTTTCGTCACCTATTCGCGCAGAAAGCGTTGTAAATGCAGGCAGAAAATGCTATAATTGTTTAAACAAAAAATATTGGAGGATTTTTATGAAAAAATCAACTGCCGCACTCACTGCGGTCGCTTCCGTGCTCGCCGTGGCGCTTTGCTGCACCTCGGGCATGCTTATCAACAACAGAAAGGAAATGACGAATACGCCCGCGTCGGAAACGAGCACGGGCGGCTCGTCCGTGCTCCCGCTGAAGCCTCTTACTGCCAAGGCTGTGGACGATAATCCCTACATGGCGAAGAGCGACGCGAACATACATCACGACTGCTACAACACCGATTCCAGCGACGAGATATTCCCGATAGGGATTTATCCCGAGGTGAACGTTTCCTATGAAAAGCAGAACGCGAACGCTTCTCCCGCGGTATTTTTTGATACATACGGACATTCGGTGGTACCGCTTCTCGGCGGCATAGCCATCCGCGATATAAACGCCGACAGCGCGCAGACCCTGGGTTATTTCTCGCCGAAGCAGCACGACGGCGGAGGATATGTTATCCAGAGCTCCTATTCCTTTGTGGACGAAAGCAACAGGATAGTCTGCCCCACCAGCAACAACCATGTGCTTATGCTGAAGGCAACGGATGAAAACGGAAATGTCCTGCCCGAGTTTGAAAAGGTGCTGGATATCGACATAAAGGCGGCGGCGGAGCAGGCGCTCGGAAAAACGCTGGAGCAGAACCTGCTCTCCGTTGTGTTCGATTACGACGGCAATCTGTGGTTCGCAACAGGCGGATTCAGAATTTACCCCGACAGGAAGCAGACCGGCGCAGTGGGATATATCTCCCGCCCGGCGATAGATGATATCCTTAACGGCAGGGAAACCGACCTTTCCAAGGCGGTGTTCGTGTATGAAACCGAGCCCGGCGAGGGCGCGGAGAACGGCATTGCGGCTTCAAAGGACGGCGCGGTCATCCTTACAAACCTGAACTGCTACCTTTTCAAAGCCGACAACGGCGTGAACAAGGTATGGTGCACGCCCTACGAAAGCAGCGGCGCCAAGGACAGCAGGGAGGGCGCTGCCACCACCGGCGGCGGACTTGCATGGGGAGGCGGCTGCTCCCCGTCGCTGACAAGGGATCTGGTTATGTTCACGGATAACCTCGACCCCGTAAACCTCATCGCGCTTGACATGAAAACGGGAGAAAAGGTTGCAAGCATGCCCGTTATCGACGAGCTGCCCGACGATATGCCCGTGTCCATAGAAAACTCCGCCATCGTATACGACGACGGAAACGGCACTGTAAGCACGATAGTGTGCACCTGGTTCGGCGCGGGAAGCCCCAACCTCGCAAAGCCCGACAGCGACTCCTCCATCCAGAGCTACGAGAACATTTACGACAAAAACTGGCTCACACAGGGCAATGTCATGATCATGCCGGGCGTAGAGCGCGTTGACACCATAAAGACCGACAGCGGCTACGAAATGAAGAGCGTATGGTGCAGGGACGACCTCAGGGATACGTCCATGATGAAGCTTTCCACCGCGACGGGATATGTTTACGGCTATGTTCAGGATATCGAAACAGGTATGTGGCAGTATGTCGTGCTGGATTTTGAAACTGGCGAAACCGTACTTGCGGTCGATGTTGCAAACAAGCCCGGATACAATAACATGGCGATAGGAATGTATGCGGGAAACAGCGGAAACGCGCTTTACTGCCCCACGGGATATCTTGAGCTTGTAAGGCTTCAGGACAGATTTGTATACCTGCCCGATATGCCGTACAGAAAGGTTGATCTTGATAAGGCAAACAGAAACGTGCTTTCGCAGGATAAATTTGCCGCCGACGGCGGACAGGGCAGCGTTGCGGGCTGGCTGAACACAGTGACGGTTGAAAACGTTCACCCGAAAACCACCGTTGCCATCCGCATGAACGGCCTTTCGGGCAAGGCGGATGAATTCGATTTGTATGCATACGGCGCCGATGGTAAGCTTGCGGAAGTTTCGGACGAATTGTGGAGCATCAAGACTGAGGACGGTTCCGTTCCGACGGAGCTTTCCGCGGAAGAACTGTACGAGGTTCACGTTGTCATAGAGGACGGCGGAGCGGCTGACCTCAGCGAGAACGAAAAGGAGATCAGGCTGTCTGTGGTTCTCGGAAAGTAATACAAATACATAAATAAATATGAAGTGCCGCCGTTTTTCGGCGGCACTCCAGTTTGTCAAAAAACCTTTAAAATTTCCGCGTAGCGTATTGGTTTTCGCTTCCTTTTGACACAAAAGGAAGCGGGGGTTGTGGGGGCAGAGCCCCCGCCACTCCGCACGCAGTGCGGTTTTACGGCTTCAAAGGCGCTAAAGGGGTGTGGGGGAAAACAAGAGTTTTCCCCCACAGTCTATTGCAAATTTTCTGCCGTTTTGACTTTTTCGACAGATTCAAGTCTGCCGTTTTTCAGCGGCACTTTTTTTAAACAAAATGGAGATAACAGTCGGTGCGGGGGTTTTTGTGCAAATTCTATTGACATCCGCGTCGAATTGGGGTATATTATATTAGGTATGCTATATTGTTCCGTAAGGAAAAAAGGAAGGATAAAAAGAAATAAGATGGACAATATTGTAAGTCTGAAAAATCTTGTGGTAAACTTTGAGGACGGTGAGCAGATACTCCACGGGATAAATCTTGACATCAAGGATAAGGAGTTTGTCACGCTTCTCGGTCCGTCGGGCTGCGGAAAAACCACGACCCTCAGAATTATTGCGGGATTTCTCGAACCGTCGAGCGGCGATGTGTTTTTTGACGGGAAGCGCATAAACGGCGTGCCGCCGCACAAGCGCAATGTAAACACCGTGTTTCAGAGATACGCGCTGTTTCCGCATCTGAATGTTTACGATAACATCGCCTTCGGCCTGCGCGTTAAAAAGACCCCCGAAAAGGAAGTGCTCAAGCGCGTCGGCGAAATGCTGGAGCTTGTCAACCTCAAGGGCTTTGAAAAGCGCTCCGTAAACCGCCTTTCGGGAGGACAGCAGCAGCGTGTTGCCATCGCGCGTGCACTGGTAAACCGTCCCAAGGTGCTGCTTCTGGATGAGCCGCTGGGCGCCCTCGACCTGAAGCTTCGCAAGGAGATGCAGACCGAGCTGCGCAAGATCCAGCAGGCTCTCGAACTTACATTTGTCTACGTTACACACGACCAGGAGGAAGCCCTAACCATGAGCGACACCGTTGTCGTAATGAACAACGGCAGCATACAGCAGATAGGCTCCCCGACGGATATATACAACGAACCCGTGAACGCGTTCGTCGCGGACTTCATCGGCGAAAGCAACATCGTAAACGGAAGTATGCCCCGCGACTGCCTTGTTGAGTTTGCGGGAAAGCAGTTCGAGTGCGTGGACAAGGGCTTCTCGCCGAACGAAACCGTCGACGTTGTTATCCGTCCCGAGGACATCAAAATTATTCCCGCCGAGAGCGCAAAGCTCACGGGAATAGTTGAATCCGTGGTATTCAAGGGCGTTCATTACGAAATGATAGTGGACAGCGTTGACCACAAGTGGATGATACATTCCACAAAGCACGCCCCCGTCGGCACGCTGATAGGCATGCACTTCGACCCCGACGATATCCACATCATGAAGAAATCGGAGGTGGACGGCTGATGAAAACAAAGATATTCGCCGCTCCGTATCTTGTGTGGATGATAGTGTTCATACTTGTTCCGCTGATAATGGTGGCGGTGTTCGCGTTCACGACGGACGACGGCGGCTTCACGCTGGACAATATTTCGGACGTCGGGCAGTACGCGAACATATTCGTGCGGTCGATATGGCTTGCGCTTATCGCAACGGCGATCTGCCTTGTGATGGCGTATCCCGTAAGCTTCATGCTCTCCCGCATGGAAAAGCACAGACAGGGAACCATGCTGATGATAGTAATGCTTCCCATGTGGATGAACTTCCTGCTCAGAACCTACGCGTGGATGACTCTCCTCGGCAACAACGGCATAATCAACTTCCTGCTTGGTCTTATAGGTTTTGGTCCTGTTAAACTGATAAACACGCAGGGAGCGGTGGTTCTCGGAATGGTTTATAATTACCTTCCGTTCATGATACTGCCGCTGTATTCCGTGATGGTCAAGATAGACAAGAGCCTTATCGAAGCGGCGTCCGACCTCGGCTGCGGCTCGATGGGCGTGCTTTTCAGGGTCATCGTCCCCCTAAGCGTGCCGGGAATCACCTCGGGCGTAACGATGGTGTTTGTCCCCGCGATATCGACATTTATCATTTCCAGAATGCTCGGCGGCGGCTCCAACCTGCTTATCGGCGACCTTATCGAAATGCAGTTCCTCGGTAATTCCTACAACCCGCACCTCGGAGCGGCGATATCGCTGGTGCTGATGGTCATAATACTTGTTATAATGACGCTGATGAACCAGTTCAGCCCCGACGATCAGGTGCTGATGTAAGGAGGCTCGCATGAAAAAATTCGGAAAGATATACATGGCGCTTGTGCTCATGTTTCTTTATGTGCCAATATTCGTGCTGATTGTATTCTCGTTCAACGAGAGCAAGAGCCGCTCGGTTTTCAGCGGGTTCACATTCGAGTGGTACGAGAAGCTGTTCAGAAACGAGATAATCATTTCCTCGCTTGTCAACACCATCGTCATCGCGGTCATCGCCAGCATTGTTTCCACGATACTCGGCACCCTCGCGGCGATAGGCATATACCGCATGAGAAAAGTCCCCAAGGCGGTCATAATGAACATAACAAATATGCCGGTGATCAACCCCGAGATAGTTACGGGCGTTTCGCTGATGCTGCTGTTCGTGTTCTTCGCCGCGAGGATGAACCTTGAATTCGGCTTTGTTACGCTGGTGATCGCGCATATCACGTTCGATGTGCCGTATGTCATACTTAATGTAATGCCGAAGTTCGGGCAGATGAATCCGCACCTTTACGAAGCCGCGCAGGATCTCGGCTGCGGGCCGTTCAAGGCGTTTATCAAGGTCGTTCTTCCCGAGATAATGCCGGGCGTCGTAAGCGGATTTCTGATGGCGTTCACCTATTCGCTGGACGATTTCGTTATAAGCTACTTCACCAGCGGCTCCACATCGCAGACGCTGCCCATAACCATATATTCCATGACAAGGAGGAAGATCTCTCCCGAGATAAACGCGCTTTCAACGCTTATTTTCGTGGCGGTGGTGCTTATACTTGTTGTAAAGAATTTTGTGGAGAGCCGTGCGGCAAGGCGCGGCGGCAAAGGAGATAACGCATGAAAAAACTGAACTTTGCCGCGCTGATGATGTCCGCGGTGCTTCTGTGCGGCTGCGCTAATACTGCTGCTGATACGGACGCGGACGATACCGAGGAGGAAACCGAGGCGCAGACCCTCACCGTTTCCGACCCCGCTTATTATACCCGCTTCAAGGATGACGACATTTCGATAAACGTCTACAACTGGGGCGAGTATATCTCCACGGGCGCGGATGAGGGCACGCTGAATGTAAACGCGCTGTTCACCGAGCTTACGGGAATAAAGGTCAACTACACCAACTACGCCACCAACGAGGAGCTCTACGCGAAGCTGAAAGGCGGCGGAGCAAGCTACGACATCATCATCCCCTCCGATTATATGATAAGCAAGATGATAAAGGAGGGCATGATACAGAAGCTTGATTTCGACAATATCCCGAACTTTTCGTATATCATGGATAATTTCAGAAATCAGGCGTACGACCCCACGAATGAATATTCCGTGCCGTACACATGGGGCACCGTGGGGCTTATCTACGACGCTTCCGTGATAGACCTCGACAAGGAGGACATCGACTGGGACATCCTCTGGAACGAGGATTATGCCGATCAGATACTGATGTTCGACAATCCCCGCGACGCATTCGCCATTGCGGAAATTTCGCTGGGGTATTCCCTCAATACCGAGGACAGCGAGGAGCTTCAGAAAGCCGCAGAGCTGCTGAAGCAGCAGAAAAAGGTCGTGCAGGCGTATGTCATGGACGAGGTGTTCGACAAAATGACCGCGGGCGAGGCGCTTATCGCGCCGTACTATGCGGGGGACGCGCTCACCATCCTTGAGGACAACGATTCGCTGGATTACGTCGTACCGAAGAGCGGCACAAACCTATTTATCGACGCAATGTGCATTCCGACGGGCGCCAAGCAGAAGGAAGCCGCGGAAATGTATATCAACTTCATGTGCGAGCCGGACATCGCGTATTCCAACATTGATTACATCTGCTATTCCACGCCGCATTCCGCCGCATACGAAATGCTGGACGAGGAAGTGCGCGAGAACCCCGTGTCCTATCCCGACGAGGAATTTATCGCCGAAAACACAACGGTTTTCGTAAACCTTTCCGACGAAGCCAACCGCGAAATGCAGAATCTCTGGACGGAGATGAAATCTGCCGAAGAAGAAAGCACCAACAGGCTGCTGGTGCCGATATTCCTTGTGATATGCGTGGGGATAATAATCTTCGTGCTGATAAGGCGGCATATAAAGAAGAAAAAGGATATCTTCTGAGTTTTACAGAGTTTCCCGCGCGGATTGCCTGCGCGGGATATTTGTTTTTGATACTGATATGCATTTTGGGCACGAACGCCCTGTGATTTTGATACGTTTTGTTTTTCTGATGTGAAGTGCGGCGGAGAGGCGCACTTTTGCCGCGCGTGCTTATTGACATCACGGACGGTATGTGGTATAATCATTATATATGTGTATAACAAAATTAGAAAGAGAACACAAAATATGATCACAGACATCAGAAAATCAATAATTTCGGGACTGCTTATCTGCATCGGCGGCAGCGTTTACATAAGCTGCACCCTTGCGGGAATAGGCTGGCTGGGTGCGATCCTGTTCACATTCGGGCTTTATACGATATGCGAATACGGCTTTAACCTTTATACGGGTAAGGTCGGGTATATCGCCTATGATTTCCGGAATGTGAAGTACATAGGTCATGTGGCGCTGGTGCTGCTTTTCAACCTGCTGGCTACATTCGCGGTCGGCGCGCTGATGAGCCTTGCATTTACGGAGCTTTCCGCGAAGGCGGCGGAGATGTACGCCGCAAAGCTGGAGCATTCTGTTTTCAGAAGCTTCCTTTCGGCGGTGTTCTGCGGGCTGATAATGTTCATCGCGGTAGACACGGGGAAGAGGGGGCGCAAGCTCGGAATGTTCCTCGGCATACCGACGTTCATATTCTGCGGGTTTGACCATTCCATCGCAAATTCGTTCTACAACGGGCTTGCTGTCGGCGCGGATACGTTCACGCTGAAGAACGGATTGTTTATCCTTGTCGTTATCCTCGGCAACGCCGTCGGCGGAATGCTTTTGCCGCTGCTTATGGGAAAGAAGCTCCGCGAAGCGGAATAAAAAGGAGAACAGGCTTTGAACAGATTTAAGACTGCACTCATCATGACGGCGTATGCCGTTGTTTTTGCCGTGATTTTTGCGCTGATGTTCCTGCTGCTTTTTGCGGCGGCGGTCGGCGTGCCCGCGGGGCTGATGATGGGATTTCTCGGTGCGGTCACACTGCTGTTCAAGGCCGATTTTGTAATGACGGGCATTGCGCCCGAGGTCATGACATTCGGCGGGATA
>CAKSPC010000063.1 GCA_934481445.1 uncultured Oscillospiraceae bacterium | reverse complement strand
GTGAACGACCTTGTGGCGGTGGTGACTTACTATGGACTCAGCTGGCTGTTTCTGCTTCAGATATTCCATCTGGCATAAAAAAATCCCCCTCGGCAGGAGGGGGATTTTTTTATGTAATTTTCCGCTGCATTACGACAGGCTTACGCCGCCATAGAAATGTTCAATATAATAATTTCCCGAAATATCGACCTCGCGCACATCTGTGCCGGGCATAAGGCAGGCGATCATCTTTCCGTCGCCGATGTAGATACCGCCGAAGCCCGCAACAGAGCTTCCGTCATTAATAAAGAACACAAGGTCGCCGCTTTTCAGATCATCGTATGCAAGGGCAATGCCCATCTGCGACTGCGCGGAAACGCCTCTCGGGCAGGTGATATAGCCGTTCTGGCGGAGCACATAGTATATAAATCCCGAATTATCAAAGCCGTCGGGGGTTTCGCCGCCGTCGACAAACGGCGTTCCGATCAGCGATTCCGCTGTCAGAATGATGCCCTCCGCTTCGGGAGTGACGGGTTCTGTCGTGTCGTCCTCGACCGGCTGGTTTTCCTCGGTTTCCTTTATGGTGGTGGTTGTTTCGGCGGGCTCAGTTTCGGGCATGCTGCTCTCCTCTTCGGGCACGGATATGCTCACCGGATTGGAGGAGCTGCCGCTTGAACTTTCGCCGTAATTTTTCCCGACAGTACTCAAAACTATGACCGCCGCGATTATTCCCATGGAAATAATCGTCACCGCGATAATAAGCAAAATATTGTTTTTCATAATGTCACCTCTGTATGTAAACAGCCTACACTTTTGTGTCTGATGGCACTTACGACCTGTTTATCTTAATTATACACTATGTCAACTGATATTTCAATAACGTACAGGTTACAATTTACTTACAAAACGGTTACAATATAGTATGTTATTTATTGCAGCGTTTTTCAAATCTGAAGCTTATGAAGTCGAATTTTGTTCCCGGGAGGAATACGAAGCTTATGTCGTTGACGCCCGTAAGCACGGGGATACTGAATTTTCTTTCGGTGGGATCGTCCGCCTGCGCAAAATCTAGGAACACGCTCGCCTGTTCGCCGCCCGCGGGGGTATAGCGAAGCTGGACCGCATTTGTGGGATTGGGCGTTGCGCCGTTTATAACGATGGAATCTGTCCCGTCCGTGCCGAAATCCAGCGCGGAATAGTTCAGGATAACGTTGTTTCCTATCTTAACGATGCTTCTTTCCTCGGTGGCGAAGTCGTCGCCGTAAATGCTGTCGCACTCTGCAGTGAAATTCTCGTCGAACGCCCTGTTTATCGGTACGAACGCAAATCCGCCGAAGATAATGCGGCTGTCGATAACAACGCTGATGCGGTGAGCGCCGCGTATCCTGTGCGAAAGCGCGAACGACTGTGGGGCAAATCCGCACCAGTGTCCGTTGTTCGCGAATATTCCTCCCGCGATAAGCTCGCCGCTGTCCGGGTCGCCGTCCCATATTTCCACGGAAGCGTCGCAGCAGGTGCCGATGTGCAGAAGAATCTCCTCGGAGCCTGTCTTTCCAAAGTCAAAGTTGTCGTAGAACATGACCGTCCTGCCGTCAAATCCGCCGAGGGCGCCGTCCTCAATGTAGTTTACGGGGATATCTGAGTCGTCCAGCGTTACGGCGGAGGTAAATTCGTACGGGCTGCGTACCGCCGCGCCTATTCCCGTTACGGTGAAAGGCAGGTCGCAGTACACCTGCGGAATATCCCCGCCGTTGCTTACGGAAGCGCGCAGCAGGAATTCTCCGTCGCCCCTTGCGGTTATAACGGCGCCGTTTTCTGTGGGCTCTATCTCCGCCAGCGGCACTTCAACTCCGGTTTCGCGGATGACTTTCCATGTTATTTCATTGTATGTCGCATTCGCGGGGAACAGCCTTGCGGTCACGACTGCGGAGCGGTGTTCGCTGTCGAGTTTTCCGCCGCCGCTAAGCTCGATTTTTCTCACGGGAACTTCATCGGTATATTCCGTCGTAACAACGGGGAATGCGTTTTCTTTTACAACGTTTATGCCCGTACAGGAGGCTGCTTCCACCGCCGCGAGGACTATTTCCGCCCCCTCAAGTCCGACGGAGCTTGCCTTTATGGTTATCTCGCCCTCTTCGTCAGAGGACTGTATCATCGCAAGCAGCTTACCACTGAAAAGGCGCCTGTTGTCACCCTTGTAGCTGTCGTAGTCGGTGCTGTCGCCGTTGTCAAGACCGACAAGGCGTCCCGCGCCGCTGACCTCCAGCTTTATGCGATTGCGCGCGTTTCCGACCTCAATGCCGTTCTTATCCACAGTGGAAATTTCGATAAAGGACATATCCCTGCCGTCGCAGGATATGGTGCTCCTGTCGGCTTTCATGATTATCTTTGCGGGGTCGCCGCAGGATATCACCCTGTCCTCGGATATCACCGCACCGTCGGCGCTGTAGCCCTTTGCGCTTAGTATGCCCTTTTCAAACGGAACGATGTAATGCGCGCGCATTTCTTCGCTGTCAGAAAGAGCCATTTCATGCATTCCGAGGGATCTTCCGTTGAGGAAAAGCTCCACGGAATGCGCGTTGCTGTAGATGATAACATCTATCTTCTGCCCCTCGTTGAAGTCCCAGCAGGACGGCACGATATGAAGCACCGGATGCTTTTCGGGGCGGAGCCATACGCTCTGATAGAAATAGTAGATATCTTTCGGGAAGCCCGCCGTATCGACAATGCCGAAATAGCTGTTCTTTGTGGAATAAGGCGTGGGCTCGCCGATGTAGTCGAAGCCTGTCCAGATGTACTGACCCGCGCAGAAATCGCAGTCGCGGTCGAGCCGCCATGACTTCGCCGCGGAGCTTCCCCAGCCGACCACGCTGTTATCCAGCGAGGAGCACTGAAGATCCTCATAAGTCAACAGCGGCAGTTCTGCGGGAAAGTGGTATATGCCCCTGCTGCGTACCGCGGAAGCGGTTTCGCTGCCGTATATCGTCCAGTCTGGGTACTGCTCGTGGTGCCTGGAATAGAGGTTTTCAGAGTAGTTGTAGCCTGCGATTTTCAGCTCATCCGAGCATTTCTGTGCGTTTTCGCTGCCCATGAAGTTGGAGCCTATCGTCGCGGGGGCGTTGCCCTTGGGGTCGTATTTGTGGACGTAATCCCGCAGCCGCCTGGTTATTTCGATGCCGTGTGGGTCGTTGGTGTCGCTTATTTCGTTGCCGATGCTCCACATCAGCAGGGAAGGGTGATTTCTGTCGCGCTCCACCCAGCTCTTAACGTCGGTTTCGGCGGTTTCCCTGAAGAAGCGCGCGTTGTCGTATTCCGTCTTGGGATTTTCCCACATATCAAAGCTTTCGCTGTTCACCAGCAGACCTATCCTGTCGCATATCTGCATAAGCTGCTTTACGGGCATATTGTGAGAGGTGCGTATGGAATTTACGCCCATATTCTTCATCGTACGAAGCTGTCGGAGCAGCGCGTGAAAATTATACGCCGCGCCGAGCGCACCGAGGTCATGGTGCATACAAACGCCGTGAAGCTTTATCTGCTTTCCGTTCAGCACAAGACCCTTTTCGGGGATAAATTCCGCGGTCTTATAACCGAAGCATTCCTCCGCGCTGTGAAGAAGCGCGCCGTCCGCGCCGAAGAGGGATATTCTCATGGTATATACAAACGGCGTGTCAATGTCCCATATCATGGGGTTGTCGATGGTGAATGTATTTAGGAAGCATTCCTCACCGCCGCCGAAAACAGCTTTCTGCTCAAACCCCGCGATAACGCCGCCGTGTGGAGCTACGACTTCCAGCGTAAGGCGGATATCAGTCGGCGCGCCGACTATGCCGGTTTCTATTTCAGTGGTAAAGGAGCCGTTTTCCTGCCTGTCGCTGTGGATGTATATGCCGTTGGTTTTGATGTATGTCGTGGGGCGGGTTTTCAGCTCAACATCGCGGAAAATGCCCGCGCCGCTGTACCAGCGGGTATTCGGGGAGCGGTGGCGCACTCTTACCAGCAATTTGTTATCTCCCTCATGCAGCAGGTCGGTTATGTCGATTTCAAAAGCGGAGTAGCCGTAGGTGTTTCCTCCGGCTTCCTTGCCGTTTACATACAGCGTGCTGTCCATGTAAACGCCGTCAAAGTTTATCAGCACGCGGCCCGAGAGCATTTCGGCGTCTGCGGTCAGCGTTTTTCTGTACCAGCCCTCGCCGGATTTATAAAGCTCCGCGGTGTTTCCTATGAGCCAGTCGTGCGGTATCTCTACGTTGTACCAGTGCCTTTCGGGAAGCTCGCCGATGTCCTTTATTTCGTCGATATCCGTCAGGCAGAACTGCCAGTTGTCGTTGAACAGAATGGTGTTAGCGGTCATTTTATCCTCCGTGTGTCACATTGACACGGTCGTAAGCTTATCGTCGACTATGGTTACGCGGGAGCGCTTTGTTTTTTCGGTTATTTCCAGCGTAAGGAAGTTTACGCAGAACTTCGCACCGGGGTAGATTATCCCCGTGACCCTCGCGCAGAGATTGTCCTTGCCTTTTATGTCCTCGTCGAGCTGGCGTATCTCGTCCTCGAGCTCTTTCTTGCGCATGGAATTGAGCAGCTTCGCCCTTGTTTCCACCTTGACCTGTTTCTGCTGGGCGTCGGTGAGTATTCCCGCCTGCTGCTTCTTTCTGAATTTAAGGAAATCGAGGTTCCTTACGGCGTTGTCAAGAGATTTCTTTACGTCCTTGAGCAGCGCCTCCGCCTCGCATTTTTTGTTGAAAAGCACAGAGCCGTCGCCGATGTTTATTTCGGTGGGTGTATATTTGTCCGAGCCGATTATGCCCGCGTTTATGTCATGCATGGAGGTTATTTTTCCGCCGACGATAACGCCGTTTGTGCCTTTTGCGGTGAGCGCGCCGTAGCAGAAAACATCGCAGAATGCAAACTGCTTTGAAACCACGTTGCCCTCTGCGCGGATGGTGGCATTTTCGCAGAAGCCTATGTCTGCGCTGCCCTCGCACCGCACCGTCGAGCCGATGCAGCCGCCGACTATCGTGACCTTTCCGCCCGCGATTATTTCACCGCCGAAAACGCTTCCGTCTATGCGGACGTTCCTGCCCGCGTTTACGGTGAAGCCCTCCATAACGTTGCCCTTGATATGCACGTCGCCGAAGAAATTGATGTTTCCGATGGAGATGTCGAGGTCAGTTTTAACAGTGACGGTATCCTCTACGATAAATCCGCCCTTGCTGAAAAGAATGTGCCCGTCGCAGGCGGCGACGATCATTTTCTCGTCGGCGGTGAGCATAGTGTTCCTGCCGACGGTGTATTTCGCGGGAATGCCCGCTTCCGCGGGGATGGGTTTTCCGTAGATATTTTCCCCCGGGGTGCCCTCGGTGGGCAGGGTTATGACCGCGATTATCTCCCCCTTGCGTATCGGCACGATGGAATTAAGTTCGCGGTAGTTGCATATGCCGAATTCATCGCGCTGCGGGGTAAGCTTGTGATCCTTGTCAAATTTATATACGATGGAGCCGTTCTGTCCGCGCTTCGGAGGAATCGCCCGCGCAACGCACACTGGTGTTTCGTACACCTGCGCTTCTATCATATCGTTGATGTCGAATTCATCTATGCCGGTGGTTATGCCATTGTTCTTGAGCTCTTCAAGAACCTTTTCCGTCGTGATGGGTCTGCCGCCGTTCTGCGGGGCATACAGCACCATGTTTGCCAGCATCCCCTCGGGGTCGGCGGTGACGGAAACCCGCCCGTCTATGGCGGGAAGGCCATCCTCCGTCTGCGGCAGAAGCTCCTTCGGAGGAATTTTATCTATAATGCTTTCATCAAATGCCATTCGTTTTCCTCCGTAAAATCAGGTCTTTTCTATAAGCGCGGGAACATCCGCGAGCGTTTTCGCCTCTGCGAAGATAAGCCCGCGCAGCTCGTCGTCCGGGGGAGTGAGGTCCGGCACCATAACGGTGACGCAGCCCGCGCCCGAGGCGGAACGCACCCCGTTCGGGGAATCCTCCAGCGCCATGCATTCTGACGGGTCCAGACCGAGCTGTTTTGCGGCATATATATAGATGTCGGGCTTGGGTTTGCCGCTCTCCACCATGGACGCGCAGACTATTTTGTCGAATTTATGGAACACGCCGACTTCCGTAAGGTACTTTTCGGTGCGCTGAAAATCGGTGGCGGTGGCGACGGCGGCGGGGATATGGTGCTCGTTCAGCCAGTCGAGCAGCTCGTTAAGGCCGGGCTTGGTTTCAAGTCCGTGCTCGGAGAGGTACCCGCCCATCATTTCCATGCGGCGGCCGCGGATTTTTGCATAGTCGAAGTCCTCGCCGAATATCCCCTGAAGATACGGTATCGCGAATTTCCTCGCAAGGCTGCGGATATTCAGTGCGTGTTCGCGCTGCATGGGAAATCCCGCTTCATTCGCTGCGGCGCACCAGTATTTCACCAGCAGCTTTTCGGTGTCGAGGATAAGACCGTCCATATCAAAAATTACCGCCTTGATCATATATGACCTCAATTTCTTGTTATTATATGTGTTTTTCGCACTATACCGAATATATAGTGATATATTAATTATTATAGCACAAATATATCAGATTGTCAATAATATAAGAAAAATACGGTGGGAATTTGTATAATCTGACATATTGCCAAAGCCTGCTATGGCATCGTTTACAGACTATTGACAACTTGGCTGAAATGGATTATAATATAAATTATAGTATAGAATTTATCAGTTTGTGGAGGTGGGTCAATGCGGCGCAGAATATGTGCGGGTCTGCTTGCGGCGCTCATGCTGATAAGCGGCTGCGGCGGTTCGGAAAGCAGCACTCTGCCCGAAACGGACGCGTCATCAGATGCAGTCCCCGAGGGGGGCGAGCCTGTTGAAAAAACTGTTGTTCCTCTGGAGGACAGCTACTATCAGACCAACTACATCCCCGATCCTTCGGGGTGGAAGGGTATGAGCGAGGAGATAACCGGCGAGCCCGGCATGACCACCGACGCGGAGATACCATCGGTGTTCCTCACCTGCGGAAGCGAGATACAGCGCGATGTTTATTCCGAATGCACCGTGCAGATAGACGCATCCATGACGGACAAATACGCGGGCACAAAGCAGCTTGCCGCCAAGATACGCGGCAGGGGGCACTCCACATGGGAGTGGCCGAAGAAGCCGTACAAGATAAAGCTTGAGGAAAAGCAGCCGCTGCTCGGCATGACGGCGTCCAAGGAGTGGGTGCTGATCGCGAATTACGCGGACGAATCGCTTATGCGCAACATAACCGCCTTTGCAATTGCGGACGCGATGGGCACGTTCCGGTTCACGCCGAAAGCCATTCCCGTAAATCTCTACATGAACGGGATCTATCAGGGCGTGTACACCCTCGGCGAGCAGATAGAGGTAAAGTCCTCGCGGCTGGAGCTTGATTACCGTGAAGACACTCCGAACACGGGCTACCTTATCGAAATTGGCGGTGCAGAACCCGATGTTAACCTTAAAGGCAAGGATTGCTTCGACCTGCCGTCGGGCTGCGCAAAGGATATACTTATAAAGTCCCCCAAGGATGAAAAGCTCAGGCAGGAAAATTACGATTTCATATATAATTATATGTGCATCGCCGACAAGGCAGTAACTACCCTTGATAACTATGAAACATATATCGACGTCGACAGCTTCATCGACTGGTTTCTGCTGCACGAGCTGACATACAACCTTGATTCCTGCTTCCACAGAAGCTGCTTTATGTACAAGGACAGGGGCGGAAAGCTGAAGATGGGTCCCGTGTGGGATTTCGACCTTGCGTTCGGAAATATGTACCTTGATCCCCCCGACTACGACGACTGGGCAACGGTGGGCAGCGCCAACAGCAGCTCCTACATCGGCGTTACATGGTTCAACTATCTTCTCACCGACGAAAGCTTCCGCAGCAAGGCGCGGGCGCGCTGGGATGAGATAAGGGACGAAGTCCTCGACGCTGCGAACACCGCCATCGACAGCACGCAGGAGAAGCTTGCTTCCTCTGCGGCGCTGAATTTCCGCGTGTGGGACACCCTCACAATTGCAAACGGCTATCAGCCGCAGCGCATGAAGGATCTTTCCACCTACAACGAGCAGGTGCAGTATGTCCGCAGGTTCATCAGAAACCGCGCGGAGTGGATAGACAATAATCTTTGAGAATAATTTGCGGCGTCTGTGCGGCGCCGTGTTTTTATGTCTTGACAAATAGCTTGGTTTGATATATAATGAATATGTTAATCACTTCAAAACAAAGGCTTCTGCCGATGCGATGAATTTTCAACCATTATTCTGACGGCGAAAAGAGATTTGAGCCGAAAGGACCGATATAACTGTCCCCTATAAAATGGGGCTTGGTTTGTCTGCGCCTTTCGGGGCGTTTTTCTTTTCCATAGCACCGGAAAACGAAAGGACGACAGTTATGACAATGACAAAAAGCGCAAAATCACTTCTTGCGGCAATTCTCTGTGCGGGAATGCTAGCGGGCTGCTCAAATGCAACGGTATCCTCCGACAGCGCAGACAGCTCCGCAGTAACCTCCGAAAGCTCCTCCGAAGCGGCAGACACAGAAACTTCCTCCGAGCAGACGGAGCCTGCGACCTCCGATGAAAGCGAATCCTCCGACACAGAGGACACCACAGTATCCGATGTCACCGTGAAGATAGCGGCACTCAAGGGTCCGACGGCAATGGGCATGACAAAACTGATGGACGATGACGAAACATCGGATTACAACTACGATTTCACCATCGCGGCGGCGGTGGACGAGATATCCCCCATGGTAGTGCAGGGGACGGCGGATATCGTCTGTGTGCCTGCTAACCTCGGCTCCGTGCTTTACAACAAGACGGAGGGCGGCGTTGAAGTCCTCGCGGTGAACACCCTCGGCGTGCTTTATATCTGCGAAAACGGCAGCACGGTTTCCTCGATAGACGACCTCCGCGGCAAGACGATTTACGCCAGCGGCAAGGGCGCAACTCCCGAATACGCACTGAATTACATCCTCAAACAGAACGGCATCGACCCCGAAAATGATGTCACCATCGAGTGGAAGAGCGAGCATTCCGAGTGCCTCGCGGCTCTGCTTGAGGACGAAAACGGCGTTGCAATGCTCCCCCAGCCTTTCGTAACCACGGCGCAGACCAAGAACGAGAACATCAGCGTTGTCCTTGACCTTACCGCCGAATGGGACAAGCTCGGCAACGGCAGCTCACTCATCACGGGTATCATAATAGCCCGCAGGGAATTTGCGGAGAACAATCCCGATGTGGTCGACCTCTTCCTCCGGCGCTATGCGGATTCCGTTGCATACGTCAACGAGAATGTTTCCGAGGGCGCACAGCTTGTTGGCAAGTACGACATAGTTCCTGCGGCGGTCGCAGAAAAGGCGATACCTGCCTGCAACATCGTCTGCATTACGGGCACGGAGATGAAAGAGAAGCTTTCAGGCTATCTTAACGTTCTGTTCGAGCAGCTTCCCGCTTCCGTTGGCGGAGCGCTCCCCGCGGATGATTTCTACTACGGCGCATAATTAACTTCGGGCGGATAGGTTTTATCCGCCCGTTTCGGCAGGTGAAGAAATGAAAAAACGGCTTATCACTGCGGGCTGCGTACTGTTCTGGCTCGTTGTATGGCAGCTTGGGGCGATGGCGCTCGACCGCGAGATATTCCTCGTTACCCCGATAAACGCCGCAAAGCGGCTTATAGAGCTTATCCCCCATGCGGATTTCTGGAAGAGCATAGGCTTTTCCGCTGCGCGGATACTGCTCGGGTTTCTGATGGGTCTTGTAACGGGGACGCTGCTTGCCGCCGCTGCGGGTAAGTCGCAGATAGTAAAACGCCTGCTGTCGCCGCTGATGACGGCGCTGAAGTCCATCCCCGTGGCGTCGTTTACGATACTCGCGCTGATATGGATCAGCTCGCGGAATTTGTCGGTGCTGGTTTCGTTTCTGATATGTATGCCGATATATTATTCCAATATGCTGGAGGGGATAGAGTCCCTCGACCCGAAGCTTACCGAGATGGCGAATGTGTTCCGTATCCCCGCTGCAAAGCGGTTTGCGGGGGTGTATCTGTCGCAGCTGCTGCCGTATTTCCGTTCTGCATCCGCCCTTGCGGTGGGATTGTGCTGGAAATCCGGAGCCGCTGCGGAAGTTATCGGCATCCCGGGCGGCTCCATCGGCGAGAAGCTGTATATGGCAAAAATTTACCTTGAAACCGCCGACCTTTTTGCGTGGACATTTGTTATAATCGTTGTCAGCTGGGTGTGCGAGAAGCTGTTTCTTGCCGCCGTGGGAGCGGTCGTGAAGCGGATAGAAAGGATGTAGTCATGAGGGCGGTGGGAATTTACAAGTCTTTCGGCGAAAACAGGGTGCTGGAGGATTTTACGGAGGAGTTTCCCGAGGGGAAGCTGACGGCGGTGATGGGAAGCTCGGGCTGCGGAAAAAGTACGCTGCTGATGATACTCATGGGGCTTATCCCCGCGGACAGCGGCAGGGTGGAGATGCCCGAAAAAACGCGCGTCAGCGCGGTTTTTCAGGAGGACAGGCTGTGCGAAAACCTCACCGTTTCGGCGAACATCCGCCTTGTAACAGGGAAGAGGTACACTCACGAGGAACTTAAAAATCACCTCTCCGCGGTGCGCCTTGACGACTGCGCCGACAAACCCGTGCGCGAGCTGAGCGGCGGTATGAAGCGCCGCACGGCGTTGCTGCGGGCGCTTCTCGCGGAGTACGATGTGCTGTTTCTGGACGAGCCTTTTAAGGGGCTGGACGAGGAAACCCGCCTGCGGGTGATGGAATATACGAAAAGCATGACGGCGGGCAGGACGGTGGCGCTTGTTACGCACGACAGCCGCGAGTGCGAATTTCTTGCGGATAAGACGATAAGATTATAAAAAGTGCCCCGTGGTAAACGGGGCACTTCAGTCTGTCTAAAAAGTCAAAACGGCAGAAAATTTGCAATAGACTGTGGGGGGAAAACTCTTGTTTTCCCCCCACACCCCCTTTAGCGCCTTTAAAGTCGTAAAACCGCACTGCGTGCGGAGTGGCGGGGGCTCCGCCCCCACAACCCCCGCTTCCTTTTGTGTCAAAAGGAAGCGAAAACC
>CAKSPC010000062.1 GCA_934481445.1 uncultured Oscillospiraceae bacterium | reverse complement strand
TCCATGCGCTGCATGATACGATCCTCAAGCTTGACGAGTTGGGTCACGATGTGCCCACGCTGTACAAGCACCTTGAGGACATGACGGGCATGAAGATAGCCGACGTCCCCACATCCGACCCCAAAGTTTACGAGCTGTTCACATCCACCGAGCCGCTCGGCATAAAGGCGGAGGAACTCGGCGCTCCCTGCGGCACATACGGTATTCCAGAGTTCGGCACAAGCTTTGCAATGGGGATGCTTACCGAAGCGCGTCCGAAGTGCTTCTCCGACCTGCTTCAGATATCTGGCCTTTCGCACGGAACCGCCGTATGGACAGGCAACGCGCAGGATCTTATCGCAAACGGCACCTGCACGATTTCTGAGGTTATCGGTACGCGTGACAGCATCATGGTTTACCTTATGCATAAGGGACTTGACCCCAGCCTTGCATTTAAGATAATGGAAATAACCCGAAAGGGTAACGCAAAGAAGCTTTTCGACGACACGATTTATCAGGCATTCAAGGACAACAACGTTCCCGAATGGTATGTCGAGAGCTGTAAGAAGATCCAGTATATGTTCCCTAAGGCTCATGCGGCGGCATATGTAACCGCGGCGATAAAGCTTTGCTGGTTCAAGATTTACAAGCCCTGCGAATTCTACGCGGCAACGCTCACCAAGCACACAGAAAATCTCGAGCTTGACGTTGTCATGAAAGGCAAGGGCGCGATAATGCAGCGTATCCGCGAGCTTTCCCCCAAGACAAGCTTCGGCGACGCCCAGCCCGACGGCGACAGCGATTCCGGAAGCGGTAAGGGCGAAACGGGCAAGGACAAGTTTAAGCTTGCTGCTTTGCAGCTTGTGCTTGAACTTATGCTTCGCGGAATAAAGCTTCTTCCCGTCGACGCGAAGCTTTCCAACGCGGTAACTTACCACGTCGAGGACGGAAACATCCGCCTGCCGTTTCTGGCGGTGCCCGGCTGCGGCGAAACCGCAGCGTACAAGCTCAAGGAAGCTATCAAATCGGGTGACTGCGGCTGTATCGACGAAATTCAGCAGGTCAGCGGCGTAAACAGCTCCGTTATAGACAAGCTGAAAGAAATGGGCGTCTTTGCTGGCATACCCCAGTCGGCACAGATATCTCTGTTTGATATGTGATTTATCGGCGGATTTCTTGAAAAGTTTTGTTGATACTGACAAAAAATCCGCCTGCTATTGACAAAAGCGCTTTAATGTGATAATAT
The DNA here is from genome assembly GCA_934481445.1 of uncultured Oscillospiraceae bacterium. Classification (GTDB taxonomy): domain Bacteria; phylum Bacillota; class Clostridia; order Oscillospirales; family Ruminococcaceae; genus CAG-115. Next base: position 10,351 of record CAKSPC010000062.1, on the reverse strand, counting down.
ATGATAGTAACGTAATATCATGCTACTATGCTACTACGGTAAAGTGCAGGGAAAGGTTGTTTATTTTGAAAAGAAACGATTTGCTCACCCCCGAGGGTACACGGGATCTGCTTTTTGAGGAATGCGCGGCGAAGCGCACTATTCAGGAGCGTTTTACGGGAATATTTGAGAGCTACGGTTATTCTGAGGTCATAACGCCCGGGCTGGAGTTCTACGATCTCTTTAACGGAAAAGTTCGCTACTATCCGCCGGAAACCATGTATAAACTGGTGGACTGCAAAAACAGGCTGATGGTGCTCCGCCCCGATAATACCATGCCCATCGCGCGCCTTGCGGCGACGCGCCTTAAAGAAGAGCCGCTCCCGCTGAAGCTGTTCTATAATCAGTCCATTTTTATGGTAAACCCCAAGAACAGCGGCCGCGACGATGAATTTACCCAGAGCGGCATAGAGATCCTCGGCGGAAAAAGCTGCGCGGCGGACATCGAAGCACTCACGCTGGCGGCGGAAGCGCTTACGGTCTGCGACGAGGACTTCCGCCTCGAAATAGGCGAAAGCAGTATTTTCCCGATACTTATTGAGCAGCTCGGCGCTGACGACGAGCAGACGGAAAACATACGCGGCTTTGTAATGGCGAAGAATTATCCTGCGCTGAACGAGCTGCTTTCCGACAACGATTCTCCCGCGGCAAAGGCGATGAAAGCGCTACCGAAGCTGTTCGGCGGCGCGGAAGTATTTGAAGCGGCAGAGCAGTTCATGTACACCGACGAGCTGAAAGAAAAACTCAGCGGGCTTAAAATGCTTTACAACGACCTCTGCGCCTGCGGACTTGAAGGCAGATTAAAGGTCGACCTCGGACTTGTACATAAGAAGAACTATTATACGGGAATAATCTTCCGCGGATACGTCGAGGGCTACGGGCTTCCCGTGCTTTCGGGCGGACGCTACGATTCTCTGCTCGGCGATTTCGGAAGAGATCTCACTGCGGTCGGATTTGCGATAAACATTGAAGCGGCTGCAAAGGTGCTGCTGAAAAAGGCGGGCGCTTCGCTGGTGAAGAACCCCGATATCCTTGTTTTCGGGGAAGAGGGCGCGGAAACCGCCGCACTGAAGCACTGCTCAGAGCTTATCAAGCAGGGTTATATGGTGCGTAATTCTCTGCTGGAATGCCCGAAATGCGCAAAGAAATACGCGCAGGAACATAACATAAAGCGGCTGGATATCGTTTCCGCCGACGGCACTGTAACAACATCGGAGGTGTGAGCATGGAAAACAGAAAAGTAAGAATTGCTCTCACAAAGGGCAGAATTGAAAACAAGGCTGTCGACCTCCTTGAAAAAATCGGCTACGATGTTACGGAGCTGCGCGAAAAGGGCAGGCGCCTTATACTTAACGTCCCCGGCGAGGATATAGAAGTTGTTCTTGCCAAGGCAGCGGATGTTATCACATATGTCGAGCATGGCGTGTGCGACATCGGCGTTGTCGGCAAGGATACGATAATGGAGCACGGCGGAAAGTTCTTCGAGGTTTCCGACCTCGGCTTCGGCAGGTGCAAATTTGCCCTCGCGGTAAAAAAGGGACACAATTTCTACGACGGCTATGGAGTTAAGACCGTAGCTACGAAATACCCCGAGGTTACTCGCAGCTTCTTTGAAGCAAAGGGCATGGACGTTGATATAGTTAAGATAGAAGGCTCCGTTGAACTCGCCCCGCTGGTGGGACTGGCAGACGGCATTGTCGATATCGTTGAAACAGGAACGACACTCAAGGAAAACGGCCTTGAGGTGCAGGAGGATGTTGCCCCCATTTCTGCAAGACTTATCGTTAACACGGTAAGCATGAAGCTCAAGCAGGAGCGCATCGCGGAAATAGTAAGACTTATCGAGGAGAATTTGAAATGATAAAGATAATCAAGGCAGACGGTGCAGAAAAGCAGTTCCTCGCGGATGTTGAAAAGCGCGCGGGCGAAGTCAATGCGGACGTAGAAAAGATAGTACGCGGCATTCTCGCGGACGTAAAGGAAAACGGCGACAGCGCTGTAAAGTCCTACACGGCAAAGTTCGACTGCCCCAACGCACAGTATTACCGCGTTCCCGATGAGGCTATAAACGACGCCCTCACCGAGGCAAACGAAAAGTGCCCCGATTTCGTGAATGCAATGCTGAACGCTGTCGAGAACATCACCGCGTTCCACACAAGACAGAAGCGCGAGGGCTTCTGCGTTACCGAAGCAAACGGCGTTATGATGGGTCAGCGCGTGCGCGGACTTGATAAGGTAGGTCTTTATGTTCCCGGCGGCACGGCGGCGTATCCCTCTTCCGTGCTGATGAACGCTATCCCCGCAAAAATCGCGGGCGTTAAGGAAGTTATCATGGTAACTCCTCCGCTGAAGGACGGCACAGCAAATAAGGATATCCTAGTTGCGGCGGCGCTCTGCGGTGTTGATAAGATATATCTTGCAGGCGGCGCACAGGCTGTTGCGGCTCTGGCATACGGTACGGATGAAATCCCGCGCGTCGACAAGATAGTAGGCCCCGGCAATATTTTCGTTGCAACCGCAAAGAAGCTCCTTTACGGCACTGTTGATATTGATATGTTCGCGGGTCCCAGCGAGATTCTTGTATTTGCCGATGAAACCGCAAACCCCGTATACCTCGCGGCGGATCTTATGTCGCAGGCAGAGCACGACAAGCTTGCCAGCGCAATAATGATAACCACCAGCATGGATGTTGCGGTGAGAACGCAGGAAGAGATCGAGCGCCAGTCTGCAACTCTTTCCAGAAAGGACATTATCGACTACTCCATCTCCAACTACGGCGCTATAATCGTATGCGACGACAAGGATTACGCGATCGAAATTGCAAACAAGCTTGCTCCCGAGCATATGGAAGTCGTTGCCGAGAACCCAACGGAGTACATCGGCAAGATAGACAACGTAGGTTCGCTGTTCCTCGGTCAGTATTCCCCCGAGCCCCTCGGCGATTACTACGCGGGTCCGAACCATGTTCTTCCCACCAGCGGAACAGCACGTTTCTTCTCTCCACTCGGCGTGGACAGCTTCGTAAAACGTTCCAGCTACATCTGCTACACCAAGGACGCGCTTCTTGACGCCGCGGATGATATAATCCTTTTCGCGGAGCGCGAAAAGCTCACAGCGCACGCAAATTCCATCAGAGTCCGCAAGGAAAACTGATAAACAATTTTTCAGCCGCGAGGGTGCGCCTGCCGTATCCCCGCGGTTAGCCATAAAAAAGGAGCATGAATATGAACAGAACCGCGCAGATATCAAGAAAAACAAAGGAAACCGACATCACCGTAAAGCTTGACCTCGACGCCGCACCCAAGGCGGAAATAGATACAGGCATAGGCTTCCTCGACCATATGCTGACGGCGCTTGCGGTACATGGTGGATTTTATCTTTATGTAAAGTGCGTCGGCGACCTTTACGTTGACCCGCACCATACCACCGAGGACATCGGTATCGTACTCGGGCAGGCTTTCAGGGAGGCGCTGGGCGATAAATCGGGTATAATGCGTTATGGAAACGCGTTCATTCCCATGGATGAATCGCTGGCATTCTGCGCGCTGGATATCAGCTCAAGACCGTACCTTGTGTTTAATGCGGAGTTTACAAATGAAAGGGTAGGTGCATTCGATACCTGCCTTACGGAGGAATTCATGCGTGCGTTTGCATTCAACGCGGGGATAACGCTCCACCTGCGCTGTGAGTACGGCGCTAACGATCATCACAAAATCGAAGCGCTGTTCAAGGCGCTCGCATATGCTCTCAAGCAGGCGATAAAGCGCAACAGCGACGGCAGCGTGGTTTCCACAAAGGGAATGCTGTGATGCAGGGATATAATCTTATCGCAGTGTTTTCTCCCGACGGGGAAAGGGTGCTCATGTGCAAAAGGGTGAAAGATCCCTACAAAGGGCTTCTGAACTTCGTCGGAGGAAAGATAGAACCGAACGAAAACGGGGAAGCGGCGGCGTACCGCGAGCTTTTTGAAGAAACAGGGATAACGCGCGGGGATATTTCCCTCGTTCATCTCATGGATTTTTCGTACCCGCTTGATCCTTGCTATGTCGAGGTTTATGCGGGACAGCTCACGCGGGATACAGAGCCGTTTGGCAACGAAAATCCGCTTCTCTGGAGCGGCATGGACTGCAACTTTTTTGATATGAACAGGTTTGCGGGCGAAGGAAACATCGGGCATATCGTCGAGCATATAAAGATAAACAGCGACAGGATATTCCGAAAGAAAGGATCATGGATATGACAGTGATTATCGACTACGGCGCGGGCAATCTTTTCAGCGTAAAAAATGCTCTGGATTACCTCGGCATCGAAAACAAAATAACAAATGACGCCGACGACCTGCGCGCGGCGGACAGGCTTATTCTCCCGGGTGTAGGCGCATTTCCCGACGCGATGAGAATGCTCTCCGAATCGGGTCTTGTTGACGTTATAAAGGAGGAGGTGCAGAAAAAGCCGCTGCTCGGTATCTGCCTTGGAATGCAGATGCTTTTTGAAAAAGGCTACGAGTTCGGCGAAACGGACGGGCTTGGTTTTATAAAGGGAAGCGTAAGGCTCATGCACCCCGCGGGAGATCTCCCTGTGCCGCACATCGGCTGGAACAGCCTTGAAAAGAATGCTCCGTGCAGGCTTCTTGACCGATGCGCAGAAGGGGAGTATGTGTATTTCGTGCACTCCTACGCGGCGGAATGTGACAGCAAAAATGTTGCTGCGTACTGCGATTATGGCATGAAGATACCCGCGCTGGTATGCGAGGGCAATGTGTACGGCGCGCAGTTCCACCCCGAAAAAAGCGGTGAAACCGGTCTGAACATTCTGCGCTGCTTCGCAGAACTGTAATTATAAAAATATATTACGCAAAAGAAAACTTTTACGCAATACAAGGAGAAAACCAATGGTTATTTTACCTGCAATAGATATCAAGGACGGAAACTGCGTCAGACTTTTCAAGGGGGATTACAACACCGTACAGAAAGTCGCTGATAACTACATGGATACTGCGCGCTCATTCAAGGCGGCGGGCGCTGAGTGGATACACATGGTCGATCTAGACGGCGCAAAGGACGCTTCGCAGCAGAACAAGGAAATATTCCTCGATGTTGCGAAGAACACAGGACTAAAGGTTGAGGTAGGCGGCGGAATACGCTCCATGGACACCGTGGAGATGTATCTCTCGCAGGGGATAGAGCGCGTTATCATCGGCTCTGCGGCTGTAAAGAACCCCGAGCTTGTCAAGACCGCCGTCAGCGAATACGGCGAAAGAATTGCCGTGGGAATTGACGCAAAGAACGGCTATGTCGCCACCGAGGGCTGGCTTGAGGGGTCGGATGTATATTTCACCGACCTTGCAAAGGCAATGGCGGATGTCGGGGTCAAGTACATAATCTTCACCGATATTTCCAAGGACGGCACCCTTTCGGGAGTAAATGCCGAGCAGCTTGACGAAATAAACCGCGCCTGCCCATGCAACATAATCGCCAGCGGCGGCGTGCATACCATCGACGACATCATCGTCTGCAAGAAGCTCGGGCTGTACGGTACGATATGCGGAAAGTCCATATACAGCGGCACGCTCGACCTTGCGGAAGCAGTAAACATTTCCCGATAAGAAAGGAGCCTTATTATGCTTGCAAAAAGAATAATCCCATGCCTTGACGTAAGAAACGGAAAGGTAGTCAAGGGCGTGAATTTCGAGGGTATAAAGGACGTAGGCGACCCCGTTGAGCTCGCCGTTGAATACAACAGGCAGGGCGCCGACGAGATTGTTTTCTATGATATAACCGCATCTTACGAGGGTCGCGGAGTAATGCTGGACGTTGTAAGGAACACGGCTCGGCAGGTTTTCGTGCCGCTGTGCGTGGGCGGAGGTATTTCCTCCGTGCAGGATTTCCGCGATACGCTGCGCGCAGGCGCGGACAAGGTGTCCGTAAATTCGCAGGCGGTGAAGAACCCGAAGCTCATCAGCGACGCCGCCGAAATATTCGGAAGCCAGTGCGTTGTTGTCGGCATCGATGCAAAGCGCAACGGAAAGGGCGGTTATTCCGTGTTCATTAACGGCGGCAGAGTGGATATGAACCTTGACCTCGGCGACTGGGTAAAGGAAATCGAAGAGCGCGGCGCGGGTGAGATATGTCTTAACTCCATTGATACCGACGGCGTGCGCGGCGGCTTTGATATAGATATGCTGAACTTTGTATGCAGCAGGGTAAAGATACCCGTGATCGCAAGCGGCGGCTGCGGCGCAATTCAGCACTTCTCCGAGGTGTTTGAAAAAACAGGCGCTTCCGCGGCGCTGGCGGCTTCGCTGTTCCATTTCAAGGAGCTTACCGTCGACGAAGTGAAGCAGCACCTTTCCGAGCACAACATACCCGTAAGAAAAAACGTGAGATAAGGAGCGCCTATGTTCGGTCATAAACCAGGCGAAAACGCCCGAAAGATAATCGACTTTCTCGGCTGCGAGTACGAGTATTTCCCCGCGGGAAAAAATCCTGCGCACATACAGAGCGCATACGAGCAGGCTCTTGCCGAGGTGAAGCGTGAGCCGTACTATCCCGTGATAATCCTTGTTGACAATGTCCTTGCGGAAACGCTGGAGATGTTCGCCGACGAGCTTGAACCCGGGGAAACCATGGGCGACAGGCGCAGAAAAATCATCGGCGAAGCTTTCGGCAGCGCGGAAAAATGGTTCTCCGAACGCCTTACGGAGATGAAAAATCAGTATGGCGAAGACTGGGACGCACAAGTCATCGGCGAGGTAGAGAGCATTGAGGGCGGAAATAAAACGCGCTTCAGCGGCTTTGTGGATTACACCACGGGAAAGGCAGGGGAGGTAATCCTCGCGAAGATCCCCGTCGAAAACCCATGGGAGATATTCGCGTGGCTGCCATTCGGCGGCTGGAACGAATGCCCCGCCCCCGAGGAAATGGTGCTGATCGGCAGATACTGGTACGAGCGCTACAAGGCAATTCCCGCCGTTATCACGCATGATGTGCTGGAATTTGCGGCAATGCCCGTCAAGGATGAAAGCGCCGCGCTCGGTCTTGCGCTGGAGCAGTTCGCTTTCTGCAATGACATCGTATATCAGGGCACCGAATCCGTCGGAAATCTTGCGGGAATGCTCATGCAGTCCTCTGTGTGGTATTTTTGGTGGGATTGAGGATAAGCTATTGCATTGCGGCATTTTTTGTGCTATAATTTATTTGTATTGATTTCTACCGAACGGAGATTAAAATGGATCTGAAAAAATATTTTAAAAAAGCGGAGCTTATCCCCGCAATTGTTCAGGACGCCGAAAACGGCGAGGTGCTCATGCTGGCGTACATGAACGAGGAGAGCATGGCAAAGACCCTTGAAACAGGTTATACATGGTTCTGGAGCCGTTCGCGGCAGGAGTTGTGGAACAAGGGCGCAACGTCGGGTCATTTGCAGAAAGTCGTTGAAATATACGGCGACTGCGATGATGATACGCTGCTTGTAAAGGTAATTCAGACGGGAGCAGCCTGCCACACCGGCAGCCGCACCTGCTTTTTCAACAAGATAAAGTGATGGAAATGACGCTGCTTTACGGCACCGGAAATCCCGCAAAGCTGAATTCAATGCGCAACTCTGTTAAGGGTATGGGTATAAAGCTTGTCGGGCCGGCTGACATGGAAGAGCCTCCTGTAACCGTCATCGAAACGGGAAGCACCCCGCTGGAAAATGCGCGGCTCAAAGCGCTTGCTTATTACAGGCAATATCGTATACCCGTGTTTTCCTGCGACAGCGGATTGTATTTCGAAGGGCTTCCGAGCGAGCTTCAGCCGGGGACGCACGTCCGCAATGTAAACGGAAAGCGCCTGTCCGACGAAGAAATGACCGTGTATTACAGCGGTCTTGCCAGGAAATACGGCAGAATTACCGCGCAGTATCTCAACGCGATATGCCTTGTGCTGTCGGAGGATAAAATTTACGAGCACATGGGCGCAGATATTTCCGGGAGCAGCTTTTACATTGTAGACAAGCCGCACCCTAAAAAAATCGACGGTTATCCGCTGGACAGGATATCAATTAATACGCGCACGGGCAAATACTACTACGATATGACGCAGGAAGAATACCTGCTTGAAGAAAGCTTTGGCGGAGGTTTTCGCAGATTTTTCGCCGAGGCGCTTGGAATAAAGGAGAATTAATCATGATGGACGCATTCAAGGATATGTACGACGTTGTCGTTGACCGCAGGGCAAACCCGCAGGAGGGTTCCTACACCTGCTACCTGTTTGACAAGGGAATTGACAAGATTCTGAAAAAGTGCGGCGAGGAGTGCACCGAAATGGTCATTGCCGCCAAGAACAACGACAAGGACGAACTCGCGAATGAGATCAACGACCTGCTGTATCACATGATCGTTATGATGGCCGACCGCGGCGTAACCGTCGAGGATATCGAAACAATAATGGTAGAACGCAGCAAGAAAATCGGAAACCTCAAGCAGTTCCATGTTTCCGACCACAACACCTGATATGGATATGATGAAGCTTGTCAGCGAGTACGGCGATGATCTGTACGCGCTGGCGTTGTGTGTTACAAAGGATCCCGCTGCGGCTTCGGAGGTGTTTATAAAAACGCTGCTGTCAGTCAAGGATACCGAGCCGCAGCTTGCGGATATCGCCGCGGCGGCATTCCCGTTCATCCGCGACGCGGAGTGCAACGAAGAAGCGCAGACCCTCACGGAGGTATCGCTTAATCAGAAGCAGGAAGCGCTGCTGGGCGAAGTGTTTGCAAAGCCGCAGATACTCCGCGCCATCATCCACATGAGCTACGAAAACGACCTTACTCCCGTGCAGATTGCAAAGGCAACGGGGGAGAGCGAGCGTTTTGTTTTTTCGCAGCTTGAGCAGCTGTCGGAGCCCCTTGCGGAAGCGCTGGAGCAGCACTATAAAGAGATATGCCTTAAAATATCCGCTGACGACAAGCTGAAGCAGTATGCCGTCCGCGCGGCGCAGAGCGGTCCTGAAAGCGCTTTCACCGTCAGCGAGGAAGCTCACCCCATCCATTGCTGGTCAAGAAAACAGAAAATAATCGTCATAATTATCGCCGCATTGATAACTTTTGTTGTCTGCATTGTTATTCCCATCCTGCAGGGTTACAAGGAAATGCGCGAAAAGGAAAAAGAGGACGGAATATCTTTTGACGATTCGTCATCCGACATAAGCTTTTATATCCCGGTCGACAGCAAAGAGTAAAAAAATTTAAAAAGATATTGCTTTTTGCGTCGAAATGAGTTATAATGAAAACGGTGGATTTATAATCCGACATTAAATTCAAAGGAGAAATACAATATGTTAGTTTCTGCTAAGGAAATGCTGAACAAGGCTCGTGACGGCAAGTACGCTGTTGGCCAGTTCAACATCAACAACCTCGAATGGACAAAGGCAATCCTTCTCACAGCTGAAGAGCTGAAGTCCCCTGTTATCCTCGGCGTATCCGAAGGCGCAGGCAAGTATATGTGCGGCTACAAGACCATCGTTGGCATGGTTAAGGGCATGATTGAAGAGCTGAACATCACAGTTCCCGTTGCTCTGCACCTCGACCACGGTTCTTTTGAGGGCGCAAAGGCTTGCATCAACGCAGGCTTCTCCTCCATCATGTTCGATGGTTCTCACCTTCCCTTTGAAGAGAACGTTGCAAAGACAACTGCTCTGAAGAACACCTGCGATATCCTCGGTCTGTCCCTCGAGGCAGAGGTTGGCTCCATCGGTGGTGAGGAAGATGGCGTTATCGGTATGGGCGAGTGCGCTGACCCCAAGGAGTGCAAGACAATTGCTGACCTTGGCGTTACAATGCTCGCGGCAGGCATCGGCAACATCCACGGCAAGTATCCTGCAAACTGGCCCGGTCTGTCCTTCGACACACTGGCTGCTATCAAGCAGGAAGTTGGAGATATGCCCCTCGTTCTGCACGGCGGTACAGGTATCCCCGATGACCAGATCAAGAAGGCAATTTCTCTCGGCGTTGCAAAGATCAACGTTAACACAGAGTGCCAGCTGGTATTCCAGGAAGCAACAAGAAAGTATATCGAAGATGGCAAGGATCTTCAGGGCAAGGGCTTCGATCCCAGAAAGCTCCTCGCACCCGGCTTCGAAGCTATCAAGGCTAAGGTTAAGGAGAAGATGGAGCTGTTCGGTTCCGTTGGCAAGGCTTAATCAGCACGATTTCGATAATATTAAAGGGACGCTTAACGGCGTCCCTTCAGTCTGTCGAAAAAGTCAAAACGGCAGAAAATTTGCAATAGACTGTGGGGGGAAAACTCTTGTTTTCCCCCCACACCCCCTTTAGC
>CAKSPC010000061.1 GCA_934481445.1 uncultured Oscillospiraceae bacterium | reverse complement strand
ACGAAGTGACAGAGGGGGCTGACCGACAGACCAGAGCCCCCGCCACTCCGCACGCAGTGCGGTTTTACGGCTTCAAAGGCGCTAAAGGGGTGTGGGGGAAAACAAGAGTTTTCCCCCACAGTCTATTGCAAATTTTCTGCCGTTTTGACTTTTTCGACAAGCTGGGGGCGGTACGATTAGTGCCGCCCTTATTTTCATGTATTTACGCCGTATGGGAATGCTCCCGCTTTTCCCTTGCCTTCACATACTCCATGATAATCTTCGCCGAAGCCTCGACGCCTATCGAAGAATCTATCATCAGGTCATAGTTGTGATAATCGCCCCACTGCGCGCCCGAAATGCTACGGTAATACGCTCCGCGGGCCTCGTCCGAACGGCGTATATTGCGCCGGGCTTCCTCGCGGGTGTCGCCGTAGACCTCCATGACCCTGCCTGTCCTGTATTCCTCGGGAGCGTAGATGAACACCCTCACAACGTCCCTGTTATCCCGCAGAACATGATCCGCCGCCCTGCCGACGATAACGCAGCTTCCGTTTTCCGCTATCCTGCGGATGACCTTGTTCTGCGCGGTGACTGCGTGCTGAACCACCTTTGTGCCGAGGTAGAGATCATGCAGCAGCGCGGGGGAATTCTTGTTTATATCCGAGATGAACTCCTTGTCCAGCCCGCTTTCCTGCGCGGCAAGGGCGGTCATTTCCTTGTAATAGAACGGTATCCCGAGCCGCTCCGCCGCAAGCTTTCCTATCTGCTTTCCCGATGAGCCGTGCTGGCGGGCGATGGTGATTATCACACCCTTACGCGACGGCTTGATAACAACATCCTCGTGCTTTTTCTTTTCGGATGTGACGTACGGATCCTTAAGGAATTTTACATAGAATATCACTCCCACCGCCGTGGTTATGACCTCGGTGACGGGGTACGTAAGCCAGAACCAGTCCAGCCCGAACCGCGAGAAAAGATACCCCAGCGGAACGAACAGAACCACCGTTCTTATCACCGTAAGCAGGGAGCTTTTAAGGCTGGAGCCCACCGCCTGAAAGAACACGGGATAAATCAGCGACGTCACCAGCGGGATGAAGCTTATTCCGATAAATCTGAACCCGACAGTTCCTATCGCAATTACAAGCTCGTCCGACGAAAACACCCGCAGCATCTGCTCTGGGATTATCTCGAAACAGAGCGTTCCCACAAACATCAGCGCCATTCCGAATATCACCGAAGCGGACAGCGTTTTCCTGCATCTGTCGATGTTGTGCGCAGCGTAGTTGTAGCTTATCACAGGAACAATGCAGGTCTGCATCGCGCCAAGGGGGATAAAGAATATGCTCTGCCATTTGTAGTACAGTCCCAGTGCCGTCACCGCCTGGTCGGAGAAGGTGACGAGTATCATATTAAGCCCGAAAATATACAGCGTATACGCCGACTGCATGAGGATATTCGGCGTGCCGAGGCGGTATATCGTCTTTATGCAGGCAGGATATTTCCTGCGCCCGGGAGAGCGTTTGAAGCCTTTTTTCATGACGATGAGCGCCGCGGCTATCTGCCCCGAAACAGTCGCCACCGCCGCGCCTGCTATACCCATCTCCGGCAGTCCCAGCAGTCCGAAGATCAGCAGCGGATCAAGGATTATATTGACCACGGCGCCGACTATCTGCGCCAGCATGGGCGTTTTCATGTTGCCGTTTGCCTGTATGACCTTTGTCCATATGCTCTCGAGAAACAGCCCGAAGCTGAAAACGCAGACGACCCTGCCATATACAATTACGTCCTGCGCTACCTCCGGGGAGTTCGTGGACATCTCCGCGTATGCTGGCATGAACGCATAGCATACCACCGCGAAAATCACCCACATTATCACCGCCAGCGGAGTGCCGACGCCTGCGTATTCGTCAGCTTCCTTTGCCCTGCCCTCGCCGAGCCTTGCCGCCATTACGGTGTTGATACCTACTCCCGTTCCCACCGCCAGAGCTATCATCAAAAGCTGGATCGGGTAGATTATCGAAAGCGCGGTCAGCCCAGTATCGGAATAATGTCCGACAAAAAGGCTGTCGATTATGTTATACATCGCCTGAATAAGCTGCGCCAGCATTACCGGCGGCGCCAGCTTCAGCAGCACCTTGCTTATTTTTTCCGTTCCGAATAATTCGTTTGTTTCCATAGCCGCTCCTGTTATATTTTTGTTCCGATTTGTATTATATAACTCCGATGGCGTTTTGTCAACAGAAAAAAAGCCGCCTCCGAAAACGGAAGCGGCTTTGGTATCAATGGAGTGTCATGCGGACGAGAAGCATCATCGCAAACGCTTCCGCAAATCGGAAGCGCGTCCTGCCCACGGAACAGAAATGCGTCATTACCTCCGCAATAGCACAGAATTTGTCGACCAGCGTTATTACATAGGTTTCGCGGTGCTTCGGCAGGCGGGGAGAAAGCGGCCACATATGATTTAATATCATGTCGCCCTCCAGCTCGCTTATCGAGAACATCTCGCTGGTGTTCGAAAGCGCTATCTTGGGATGTCCCACGCCGTGCCATCCCTCGCCCTTTACGGGTTCGTGCTCTCTCCTGTCGTAGAAGAAAAGGTCGTGGAAAAGTCCCGCCCTTGCGCCCGCGCGTGCATTGAGATGCAGCAGGCGGCAGAGCTTGAAGTTATAATAGGATACGTTAAGACTGTGCTGAAAGCGCGTCGTTCCGCTGTGGTGGCTGAATTCGCACAGGCGCAGGATGTTCCTGTCGTCTATGAGATCCTTGACGCAGCTGAAATAATCATCGCACTGCCTGAGATCCTTTTTTGAAAGAACTGCTTTTAACATTAAATAAATCACCCGAAAAACATAGTTCCTGAGAAAAAAGCTACAACGCGGCTGCGTTTGTAGCTTATCTGTATTTTACTACATTTCTGCGAAAATATCAACAATTTTCAGAGAGTTTTGTTTAAAAAACACAAAAAATTGTCTTGTATTTGTAGGAACTCACATTTTCCCCGTGACCTTTTTGTAAACCGAAAGCGCATTCTGCCATTTTTCGGCGTCGTGCGGCGCATATTCTTTGGTAAGCCCGCTTTCGATTATGATACGGCGCGCCTGCTTTACATCCTTTATTTCGCCGAGGGCGATAAGCGAGGAAATGCCGTTTCCGAGGGCGGTGGCTTCGACAGGACCCGCAACGGCACGCCTGCCCGCCGCACAGGCGGTCATATCGCAAAGCAGCGCGTCCTTTGTTCCTCCGCCGATCATATGGATGGTATTGTACTTGTTCCCCGTCAGCCGCTCGATGCTTTCCAGCGCGGAAGCAAACTCGCAGGCAAGGCTGCGGTAAATGCATATCATTACCTCGCCGACATTCCCGGGCGCCTGCTGACCTGTCCTGCGGCAGTATTCCGCAATGCGGACGGGCATATCGCCGGGAGCAGTGAACAGCGGATCGTTCGGGTCGATGAAGCTACCGAAATCACCCGCCGCAATTGCCTCGCGCTCAAGATCGGCGAAACTGTATTCACCGCCGTTTTCGTTGTAATATCGGCGGCTTTCCTGTATCAGCCAGAGCCCCATTATGTTCTTGATAAGCAGCGACGTATCGCCGTACCCGCCCTCGTTGGTCAGACCCATCTTCATGGCTTCCTCGGTGGCGATGGGGCGCTTCAGTTCGGTGCCGAACAGCGTCCACGTTCCGCAGGAGATGAACACGAACTGCTCCTCTGTGCTCGGAACGGCCAGCACCGCCGAAGCGGTGTCGTGCGACGGACAGGCGATAACAGGCACCTGATCGCAGCGGAATTCCTCGGCAAGCTCGTATTTCAGCTCGCCGTAGTTTTCACCCGGACGGATCAGCGGGCAGAATATTCTTTTCGGAAGCCCCAGCGCTTCTATCAGACGGATGTTCCACCCGCAGGAACGCTGCTCGATAAGCTGCGTGGTGGTCGCCTCGGTGTACTCGCTGCGGTACTCGCCCGTAAGAAAATACGCGAACAGATCGGGCATCATCAGCATTTTTTCCGCGCGGAACAGAGTGTTCCTGTCGTACATGGAAAGCGCCGCAAGCTGAAACAGCGTGTTTATGTTCTGCGGTAGCACGCCGCTCTCCTCGTAAAGTTCGAGGGGGGATATCCTTGTGAATATCTCCTCGGGAACTCCCTGCGTTCTTTCATCGCGATAGTGCACGGGCTTCTCCAGCAACTCGCCGTCCTTACCCGTCAGCCCGAAATCAACGCCCCATGTGTCAATGCTTATCGCGTCAAATCCGCCGTTGAACACTCCGAAGCTTATCCCGACCTTCATCTGCTCGAAAAGCTCATCGATGTCCCAGCGCAGATGGCCGTTTTCGGTCACAGGGGTGTTCGGGAAGCGGTGAATTTCCTCGAGCTTGAATTTCTCCCCATCGTATCCGCAGAGCATCGCCCTTGCGCTCGAAGCGCCGAAATCAAATACCAGAACTCTTTTTGGCATGGCAGCATTCTCCTGTCAGTCTGAGAAATCACTGATTAAATCACGCCTGACGGCTTGGCGCACATCTTGCTTGCATATTTTCCGCCATATTGCACAATTCGTCCTAGCAAGGCGTCAGCCTTGCGTTGTCCTCATTGTACAATCTGACAAAAAATCTGCGGCGCAATCTGCACACCAGATTTAATCAGCGCTTTCCTAATTTCTTCTCAAGCATCACAAGCGTGACATCCGGCAGTGCGTTAAATGTACGCGGCACAGTGCCCGCTTCACTGAACCCGCGCTTTTTTGTACATTGCGCGGGTGACGTCAATAATCTATCAGTGATACTTTCTGTAACCCGGGTGCCTTATCGGGAAGCTCTTTCCTATCTCGCAGCACTCCTCGATCTTATTCATGGGAAGATCGTTCGCGCCGCCGAGCTGCCTTGCAACAAGGCTTACCTTTGCGAAATGCTCGAGGGTCTCCATGCGGTAATATGCCTGCGTGATGTCAACGCCGACGGTAAGCGCGCCGTGGTTTTCCATAAGGATGGTGTCGTGGTGCTCGAGGTAGGGCAGGATGTTATCCGCAACGCCCTGCGAACCGGGGGTGTCATAGGGCGCGATCGGTACGCTGCCGAGGAATATTATAGCCTCGGGCATGGTGTAGTCGTCCAGCGGGATATGCGCGATGGCAAAGCCGGTCGCGGTCGGGGGATGTGCATGAACAACGGCGTTCACCTCGGGACGCGCTTCATAGCAGCGCAGATGTACCTTGAATTCGCTGGTGGGCTTGTAGCCGGGAAGCTCCGCGGGCTCCACCACTTCGTTCTTCGCGTTCATTTTTATGATCATGCCGGGCTCGAGTATCGCCTTGCTGGTGCCTGTGGGGGTAGTAAGGAAGTTTCCGTCGGGAAGCCTTACCGATATATTTCCGTCGTTCGCTGCGACAAAGCCGAGCTGCCAGAGCTTGTGCCCTACGTCGCAGATAGCCTGCTTGAGTTCCTGTTCTGTCATTTGAGCCATAATAATACAATCCTTCCTGTGTCGTGCGTGAATACGCCTGTATTTTTATTGTAACATTTAAGCTAATAAAAGTAAAGCACTTTGTTAACGATTTCTTTTGTGCAAAATAAACAAAATTATACCATATTATTTCTATATATTTATATCTCCTCGTCTACTTGTAATAAGAAACGATTTGGTGTATAATGTCACTATACGGGTAATATGCGCGCGTATTTTCTGCGCAGCTACTGCCTTATCTAACTTCGGAGGTGCGGTGAATTGAGCGATATGAAATGGATCCCTCTTACGGGGATGAATTTATCGGCGGCAAACCTTGCGGCTGCGGAAAAGCTTCGCAAGTTCGGCTTCGCTGTCAACTGCGGAGAATTCGGCTCGGAAAAGCTTACCAAGGCCGGTCTTTGCATTTATGATATCCTTCAGGAAAAAGATAACCCCAACATTCTTATAATCACATCCGGCAGCGAGCTTTACGGCTGGTACAGAATACTTATGACCACCATCGGCGCGGATTTCAAGATAATCACAGGCGCGCCCAACGCCCTTGTTTTCTTCGACAAAAGCAGCCCCAACCTGTTCCTTATGTCCCGCGACGCCCTTTTTGTAAACAATGCCATAAAGGACAAAGCCGGCGACGGCTTCCTGTGGGACCTTATAATCATCGACGAAGAGCAGCATACCACTGTTCCCGAATACGCGATATACGAGAAGAATATCCCGTGGAAAACAGAGAAGCTGCTTATAAATACGCCTTTCCCCTGCGCCGGCGAAAGTGACAGGGAGGCTCTCATCTCCCTTATCAGGAGCGTGCTGGACGACAAGTCGCTCGCAGCACAGGCGGATGACATCAGCTTCACCGCAGACGCCGCAGGACTGGACGGAGATTCCCCAGTTATGCGCTGCTTTGCGGCGAGAAGCTACACCCCCGACAGCGGCAGGAACGTATCTTTCCGCGAATACAGCTTCGACGATGAAATGCTCAAGACCCTGCGCAGGCGCGTTGACCTCCGCTCGGGGCTTCCCACATATAAATACGGCGGCAATATTTTCGAGGAATATGACTGCGAAAAGCAGAAGAAGCTCTATCTCAAGCCGTCCTACATACGCTCCGAGGTCGAGGATCTCAGAGAATTCGACAAGAAGCTCGACTGCTTCCTCACCCTTATGGATGAACTCACCAAGGACGAAAGCAGCCGCGTGATGGTCTACTGCTGTGAAAAGGGCACGCTGGATTACCTCAGAAAAGTGCTCACCTGCCTGTACGGAAACGATGTCCGCGTGGCAAGGAGCGAGATCTTCCGCAGTGAGGATATCATAAGAAAACTCCGCGTTGACGACAGCACGGTTTACCCCAAGATAATTCTCGGTACGGACGCCCTCGGCGCGGTCGGCGAAGGACTTGACAGAATAAACTGCATCGTAAGCTACGAACTGCCCGAATCTCCTGTAATGCTCGAGCGCCGCTGCACACGCCACGGCTCGGCAATGGAAGCGGACAGAAAATTCATATTCTTCCGCGATACGAACAGGATGTTCGACGCGCGTATGCTGGAAAAGGTGCTGTTCCCCGCAGCGGCGGACGGATTCTGCGGCGAGCTCCCGTCGAGAAGCATTCTTTTCGATATCCCCGAAAAGGGAGGGTATCTCAACAACGTTATCGCAGACCTCAAGTACATAGAGGGCTACGCTTCCGAGATAGACAACTGCTTCGACCTTATTAAAAAGGTAAAGTGCGACTACTCCGACAGCAGCCTTGATAAAATCGCAAACAGCCGCCAGCTCGTAGAGTTTGCGGAGAAAACACTGGATAAGCTTTTCAGGACATTCGGTCTTACCCGCGAATCCACCGCGGAGGAAATAACCGCGGCGGCGGAAAGCCTGAACGGGCTCTGCGCGCTGAACGGCGAGGGCAGGATAGAAAAGCTCCCCGCGGACAAACTCGCGGCGCTGGGCGCAACTTTCGAGGGTGACGGCTATCTGTCGCAATCCTTTGCGTCCGAGGCGGTGAGCGGCCTTGCAAAGGCCAAGGAGCACATCGACGTTATCCACAGCAGCGAGAACTTCCACCTTAAAGTAAAGCAGGAGCTGAATGCACTCACCGACTGCATACAGTATCCCGTGCTTTTCGGCATATGGAAATACAGAGTCCGCGAACAGGGCTCCAGGCGTTCGTTCAGAGATTACATAAAGATCTACAACGACGGTATCTGAGCATAAAACAGCTTTACTGACTGCTTACCGCGCGGAGCAGTATCCGATAAAACTTGTCAAACAGCGCGGAGAAACGGGGCGTATTTATGAGCGAAAGCAACGAAACGGTCAAGACGCTGCTCGGTGACTTCTTTGAACGCCACACTGCGGGCGACAAAGAGGGTATGTCGGCAGTTCTCCAGGATATACAGCTCAAGCTGAAATCGGGGGAGATCGACAGCCGTCCGTTCATGGATTATTTTAATGATATGTATGCGGGCAGAGGCGCGATAAATGTCAAGGGTATGATCAAGGATTATCCCCGCGAGTCTATCATCCGCGAACTGCTGCAGAATGTATTCGGCTGCGACTACGAATCTAATGACATCAAGGTCATGATAGAGTTCCTCGACGAGGGACAGGTAAAGCTGACCTATAACGAAACAGGTTTCCGCCTTGAGCAGGTGTTCTATTACCTCTCCGTCGGCAGAAACGACGGCGACGCAGAGCGCGAGGGCAGATTCGGCCTCGGTGCAAAGAGCGTGTTCCTGAACGTAGACTGGTTCAAGATGCGCTCCAACAGCTATTCCCTGCGCGTTGTAAACGACGACGGAACGCTGAAGGTGCGCGAGCTGGAGCTCACCGCGCCGAACTTCAACCACACCGAGATAGTATTCTCCCTCCCCGAGGACGAGCAGCAGAAGCTGCATCAGAACCTCATCTCCCTCACCTCCGCAAAGGGCGAGTACATCAACATGGTAGACCTGTGCTTCGCATTTATAAGAAAGAAGCACCTTAAATCCGGCGACGAGCAGGAAGCCCTTGACCGCTCCTTCAACATTGCGGTCATCAACTACGGCAAGCCCGAGATCGTCTACAAGATACAGCAGCACCGCCGCGACGCAAACGATATCCCCAAGATACGCTTCTCCGAAAACGGAAAGAGCGTTGCGGACTTCATCTGGTCGGAGCGCGAGGGCTTTGTATACCTCATTCCTTTCGCAATTTCGGGTGCAAAGCGCGAAGCCGCAAAGGTAATGATGACGAAGTACAACTACTTCTCCACGTTTGAGCTGACAGGTCTTGTAAGAGCCAACAGCCAGCAGTTCGTGGACGAGCAGCTTTCCGCGTTCTTTGTGAGCGTACCCAACAAGTATGTCACCAACAACCGTGCGGGCATACGCCACGACTGCCTTGAAGAAGTATCCGGCAAGATCGAGCAGGGCATAATGGAAACCGTCGAGGAATACAAGCGACTGTTCGTGCTGGAGCTTGTTCCCCTGCCCGACAACGCGGAACGCTATATCATGCGCCCGCGCCAGTATGTATTCGAGTTCTTCTACAACTACATAAACACAAGCTCGCTGGTAAAGGGGCTCAAGGAAATATTCACGAACGGCATTTCCGTAAAGTTTCCGAATATTGAAGAGCCTGTCCAGTTTGAAACGCTCCGCGAGAACGGCTTCTTCAACGAGCACAGCGGCATAACCAAGGAGGATCACGAAAGCGGCGGCATGAACAATGTCCTGCTTGAGGATCTCGACCAGATGAACCGCTGGTACGGCAAGGACGACGACCACGTCCTCATGACAAAGTACAACTGGAACCTGCCCGGCACGGACGAGAGCGGCAGCGAATTCATCTACGCCTTCTACGAAAACGGAAGCCGCTATCTGATGGATTCCGCTTCCTCGAAATTCGTAAAGGACTACGAGTTGTCCTCGGGCTTCAAGAGCATAATCAGCCTTAAACTCAACAGCTGCATCGTAAACGGCGCCGTTGCGGACGAAAACGCACTTGCCGAGGCATTCCGTGTTATCGACGAGATGTTCGGCGAGGACTACCGCATTTCCATGCGCTATTTCCAGTTCGTTATCACATCCGGCACAACAACGATTCAGTTCGAGATATCCAAGATAAACATCGGCAACCTCAAGAAAGCATACGACGTGCTCTCCTCGCACGAAATGCGCTTTGAGAACCACCAGATATACAATCAGGTCGTAACCCTGATGGTAAACTCCTTTACCAACGGCAAGGATGTAATGCAGTTCCTGCGCGAGATCAAGTCGCAGGGCGGCGAGGTAACCCTCGCGCTGGATATCAATAAGCGCTACCGCTTCTCCGCTTACGGAAAGCAGTTCATGATACCGCCGAACATTACCAACGCAGATCTTCTCGAGATCGTCGGGGATGTATATGCGCTGATCGAAAGCGGAATGTTCAACAACAGAGTTTTCGACTTCCCGTTCTATGCAGGCAGATTCAGCTATGACTCCGAAGAAATACTCTCCGCGCTGCCCCAGTGCGACTCCGTAGACAAGATCGAAAAGATGCTCGCAAAGATCTATGTCTGCGACCTCGGTCTTGATAAGATAGCGCTTCTTGACGAAAACAACAAGCTTCTGAAAATTGCCGACCTCGCCGAAGCTATTGCTCCGACGGATATGGACAAGACGGCGAAGTTCGTTGTTCTGCGCGACGGTCTTTCCAAGCCTGCTTTCGCGGGATTTGTCGAGTTCCTGCTTACGGGCAGCAACAAGCAGAACCTCGTGTCGCTGTACAGCGGCACGGAGGAGCCTAACCTCATCCTGCTTGACCAGATACCCTACTACTACAAGCCCGTGCCCACTATCCGCAGAAGCGAATTCGAGTTTCTGCGCGGCGAGGTGCGCCGTATCGCGGGACTTTCCAAGTCCAAGGCGTACAAGAATTTCTTTGCCCGCGACGTCAACGCAAAGCTGTTCGGCTACGGCGGCGTTTGCCCGTGCTGCGGCTACGAAACAGGCATTATCAACAGCTTCGCAATGAAGAATTTCTCCGTGGGACTTATGAACGGCGAAAAGGAGCAGAAGTTCAATTTCACGCTCTATCTCTGCGCCAACGACGCGAATGCGGCGGGCGGCTGGATGATCGACGATGTAAGCATCGGCGGTATGTCCCCGTTCCTGTGGCTGGAAGAAATGGCGATGATAGACTATATCCCGCCGGAGTTCCTCTACTGCCGCATTAAGTACCGCCAGCAGGTAACATACGATGTATGCGAGCCCGGCGAAAACGGCACAGCCCCCTGCGAAAACGTATACGAGGGTGCCGAAGAAACGCTGGATATGATACTCAGCCCGATGATGGCAGCAAAGTGGTTCGAGGACAACATCAAGCTTATCCCCGAAAAATCCGAATAAATCCGATACTCCGAAGCCGCAGGGTTTCGGAGTATTTTTTTATTTACTACTTGACATTTTCATGAAATAGTTATATTATATCATTAAGGATTAGTTCAAGCTAATTTATGGAGGAATAATTATGGATTGTAACTGCGAGATCGGTTTTGAATATCATGACATAGTTGACTGCATAACCTCGGCGCTGGACGCCCGCGACCCCTACACTGGCAATCACTCGCGGCGCGTAAGTGATATGGCGTGCGACCTGTGCCATATTCTCGGGCTGAGCGTTGACGAAACCCGCGAAATACACATCGCCGCGCACCTGCATGACATCGGTAAAATAGGTATACCCGACTCCGTCCTGCTGAAAACGGGACGTCTGAATGACGAGGAATGGGAGCTGATGAAGCAGCACCCAAAAATAGGCGCGGATATACTCGCAAAGGCACCGCAGTTTTCGCGAATCGCCGCGATAATTCTTCACCACCACGAACGCTTTGACGGCAAGGGATATCCTTTCGGAGCAAAGCAGGAGGAAATCCCGCTCGGCTCGCGCATAATCGCCGTGTGCGATTCCGTCGACGCGATGGCTTCCAACCGCTCGTACAGAAAGGCGCTGCCGCTGGACGTGGTCTACGGGGAGATAGAGAAAAACAAGGGTCTGATGTACGACCCAGAAATTGCGCAGGCAATGCTAAAAAACTGGGATATCGTCAAGCAGACTTACATTGGATAAAAAAAGAAATGCCCCGTTTAAACGAGGCACCAGCTTGTCGAAAAACCTTTAAAATTTCCGCGTAGCGTATTGGTTTTCGCATTCCTCGTGTTTTGCTGGCGCAAAAACGCTCACATTTTCATTTCGCGGACAGTCGTCCGCGATTTTGCTTTGCAAAACCATGAAAATGCGGACACAAAA
>CAKSPC010000060.1 GCA_934481445.1 uncultured Oscillospiraceae bacterium | reverse complement strand
CGGCGAGGAAATCACTATAAACGGCAACCCTCAGCAGTACAGATTCCTTAGCAGCTCCGATATGACCTTTTATGCTTACGTTCCCAAGGATATAGCAGGCACTGCAAGCGTAAAGGTAGGCGACAAGCAGTATTCCTACGGTCTTAACGAAGGAATATTCGAGGAAATGGGATCCGACCTTGTTATTGAAGGCGACAACGAAACCCTTGAATACGGATTGGAGTACACTTACCCTGCCAAAACGGGCATACTTACAGTAAACAACTGCGCCGGCAACGTAACCATAAAGAACGCCGACCCCGAAACGCCCACATCCGACCGTATCGTTGTCGGAAATGACGGTACTCCCATCAATATCAGCCTGTACCTTGACGGCGTGAATATCGACACCTCGGGCAGGAATGTTCCTGCGATAACCTGCGCGGATAGCTGTACCGTTTACCTCATGCTTGCGGACGGCTCCGAAAACCACCTTACCACGGACGGTATAAGCGATACCGTTACTGTAGGGTATGATTTTGAAATAAATTGCTATGGGATCTTCGAAAATAATGGGGATCATATCTGCGGCGAAAACTGCGGCAGTATTGATATAAATCAGACCGGCAGCGGCAATGCCGTCGGGATGAGCTATACAGCCACAGGCGGTGTTATCGCCGTTTATGGCGGCAATGTTGATATAAACGCCAACACCTACTATGCCATCAATGGCATTACGAGCAGCAGCGGGTCGACCGCTGATATTAAATTTTTGGGCGGAATTGTTAACGTTAAGAGCGAAAAAACTGCGGCGATCAGCGGCTCCGAAAATGTATACTTTGATTTTGGCATTATTAACGTCTACGGCGGCGGGAATAAAGCCATATACACTGTCGACAACACCAACGGCAATATTTATATAGATAGCTTGGCTTCCGTAAATATAGTCGCAGATAACAACGGATATACGCTGTACGGCGGCAGTGCCATCATCAAGGAGCCTACCTCGCAGGGCGGCGAAGAGGTCGCGCTGATGAAGATAAGCAACCCCAATGGCCTGGACGTTTATCTCGACGGCGAAGAGGACGCGCTGCTGTACAAGGTACACAGCGACACCGACAAGAACCTCTATGTCTTCGTGGACAAGAGCACGCCGCACACCGTAAAGATAGGCAACACGGAAAAGCGCTATGTCTACAGCAGCAGCGACAATATGTTCAGAGAGCTTGGCAGCGACCTTGTCATCACGGCGGCGGACGGCTCGAGCCTTGTTTACGGCAAGGATTATACTTACGTTATAGATACGACTGACCTGAACAATACGGGCGTGCTTACGGTGCTGACGGACGCTCCCGTTATCATCAGAAACGCCGACGGCGTTGCCAATACGGGCGACACCATCGTTGTAAAGACGGCGAATGCCGATATTACCCTTGCGGGAGTAAATATCAGCTACCCGTCCGTGTGGAACGACGGCTCGGCACTCTGCATAGCTGACGACAACAACGCGGTAATCACGCTCGCAGACGGAACGACAAACACCCTTATCTCCGACAGTATGTACGGCTGCGGCATTGCCAAGAACGGCGCAGGCGCGCTGACAATAACCTGCGAAAAGGCTACAAATGATCCCGCCCACGAGTGTGACGAAAGATGCGGCACGCTCAATGCAAAGGCAAATATGTACGGCTCCGCAATCGGCTCGACCAGCGGTCAATTAAGCGGAAAAACCGCTCAAAACATTACGGTAAAGGGCGGCAATATCACCGCGGCTTCAAAGCACGGCGCAGCAATCGGCGGCGGTATTTACACAGGAGCAAAGAATATCACTGTTTCCGGCGGCAATATCAACGCCACCAGCAACGGCTTTTCAGCGGCGATCGGAAGCGGCGAAAAAGATTCTAACTCCTCCGAATCTGTAGCCGCTGAAAATATAAAGATTTTAGGCGGCAATATCAACGCAGTCGGCGGCTTCGGCGCAGCGGCGATCGGCGGCGGTAAGGAAAGCAGCGCTTCAGGCATTACAATAGCAAACGCCAATGTAAAAGCCGTAACAGAAGATTACAGCGCAGCAATCGGCGGCGGTCAGAATGCAAACGGCGAAAACATCAGAATTGAAAACTCGGTTGTTTACGCAGAAAGCCAGTCCGACGCAGCTATAATCGGCGGCGGTTTTAACGGAACAGGCGACAAGATCTATATCGAAAACAGCGTTGTTTCGCTGGTTCAGAAGGGCTCCTGCGGATCTGATATGATTGGAAACGGCGCAGGCGTTGATGGCAATGCAGGCAGCATTTATATTGACAACAGTTCGGTAGCTATGTACTCAACGAGCATATACCATCCCGACATTTCTCAGAACAGCCCAATAAAGAACAGTGCAGGCGAACCGGTTTACATGCTGACAGTTGACAATCCTGACGGCGATGAAGTCATTATTGACGGCGTTAAGGCAGTTGCAAACAATAACACTGCGGCTGACCCGAGCGACACAGGACTTCACTTATGGCTTGTGGGAACAGACCACTCGTTTACATTTACATCAGCAGACGGTACAACTTCTCAGACGGATTACCACTTCGACAGCATAAATAGCGTATTCAAGCTTTGCGAGGCGGATATTGCAGAGGGCTATCGCTATACTAAAACCGAACACTGGTATATCTGCGCAGGAAGCAGCGACTGCACCGTACGGTTCAACTATCAGGAGCACAGCGGCGGCACAGCGACCTGCACGGAAAAGGCAGTGTGCGATGTGTGCGGCACGGAATACGGCAATGCGCTGGGGCATGATATGGAGTCCTACACTGCCGTATCGGCGGACTGCTTCAACGACGGACACAAGCAGTATTATTACTGCGGCAGATGCGACAAGTATTTTGAGGATGAATACGGCGATTACGAAAGGGATTACGACTACTTTGTGATACCCGCGTACAATCATCCTAAAAACTCGCTGTATCATTATTATGCGGTGGATCCTACCTGCACGGACGACGGCAACATTGAATATTTCGAGTGCAGTTTATGCGGAAAGTTGTTCACGGACGAGGACTGCACTAACGAAACCACGCTTGAAAGGGTAACGCTTGCGGCAACGGGCCATGATATGACAAAGCACGCGGCGGCTGCGGCTACCTGCACGGACGATGGCAACATCGAATATTACAACTGCGGAAACTGCGGCAAGCTGTTCACGGACAAGGACGGCAACGACGAAACCTATTCCGAAGACGTTGTTCTTCCGGCGCTTGGGCATGATCCGACCTTTATTCCCGAAACGGTGCCCACCTGCACAATAGACGGCAATGTGGAGTATTATCACTGCGAGCGCTGCGGAAAGGTATCCCTGGACGGAGAGAACTGGGATAATGTCACGATCGATAATGTCGTTGTACCTGCGGAGGGTCATATGCTGCAGACGCGCGAAGCAAGCAATCCTACCTGCGACATAGGCGGCAACGTTAAATTTTACATCTGCGTGATCTGCAGCAAGTGCTTTACGGACGCGGACGGCAAGAATGAAACGAATTATTCCGATGTTTCCATCGCGCCGCTTGGTCACGACCTGACAAAGCGCGCGGAGGTGAAGCCATCCTGCACAAGCGACGGATGCAGGGAGTATTATTCATGCAACAGATGCAAGAGGTTCTTTGCGGATGCAGACGGCAAGGATGAGCTTCAGTGGTATGAACTTGCCATTCCGGCGACAGGACATGATATGACAAAGCACGCGGCGGCTGCGGCGACCTGCACGACCGCGGGCAATATCGAATATTATTCCTGCGGAGAGTGCGGCGGGGTATTTACCGACGAGGAAGGCAATGACGAAACCACGCTCGCAAATGTAACGATCAAGGCAACGGGTCACAAGTTTACCAAGCATGTGGCTGTGGCGGCTGCCTGCACGACAACAGGTACTATCGAATATTATTCTTGCGATAACTGCGGCAAGCTGTTCAGCGACGCGGCGGGCAGGAACGAAACCACGATTGCAAAGGTAACAGTTGCGGCAACGGGTCACAGGCTGACGAAGCACGCGGCGGCAGCGGCAACCTGCACTGCCAAGGGCAATGTTGAATATTACACCTGCGATAACTGCGGCAAGCTGTTCAGCGACGCGGCGGGCAGGAACGAAACCACGATTGCAAAGGTAACAGTTGCGGCAACGGGTCACAGGCTGACGAAGCACGCGGCGGCAGCGGCAACCTGCACTGCCAAGGGCAATGTTGAATATTACACCTGCGATAACTGCGGCAAGCTGTTCAGCGACGCGGCGGGCAGAAACGAAACCACGATTGCAAAGGTAACAGTTGCGGCTACCGGCAGGCACGAATACGGCGAGTGGACGGTAACAAAGGAAGCTGACTGCACCAAGGACGGCGAGAAAACACGCACCTGCGAAGTCTGCGGCAACGTTCAGACGGAAGTTATCGCAAAGCTCGGTCACAGATACGGAAGCTGGAAGACCATCGTAAAAGCAACAAAGAACAGCGAGGGTCTGAAGCAGCGCGAATGCAGCGTATGCGGCGAAATCGACGAACAGGTAATTCCGAAGATAAAGGTTGGCACGAGCGGCTCGAAGTGGTATCCCGATGATACTATGCCTTCTGTAGGCGGAGAAACGAAGCCGTGGGATGATGTTCGTTCGGATATCCTCGGAACATCCGAGGGGGATGTCATTATCATCGCGATGAACGATGGCGACAACATTCCCGCGAACGTTATCCGCGCGCTGAAAACATCCGGAAGCACGGGCGAGTTCGTTATCAATGATACTATAAGCATCATTATCGACGGCAGAAATGTCACGAACGCGGACGATATCGAGATATCGCCAGCTTCGGGAGATACCGCGGGACTGCGCGGAAGCATTATCGGCACTATCAACATAGGCGGCATCAATGTTCCGTATGAGGTCAAGATAAAGCTCAGGTCCGAGGACGAGGGCAGGTTCTTCAACCTTTACAGGAACAGCAACGGTGAAAAGACCTGCATCGGCACCGCAGGGATAGGCGCGGACGGCACGGCGGCGGTATCCGTTTCCGACGGCGGCGAGCTTATCGCGATGATATGTGAATTCAGCGACATCCTCGGCGACGCGGACAACGACGGCGCTGTTAATGCAAAGGACGCGGCTCACCTGCTCAGGTTTGTGGTAGGCATGGGTCAGCTCAACAACCCCGCGATGGCGGACTTCGATCGCAGCGGAGCGGCAAATGCACGCGACGCGGCGGCTATACTCAGAAAGGTCGTTGGACTGTAACTGAGT
Organism: uncultured Oscillospiraceae bacterium; assembly: GCA_934481445.1. GTDB lineage: Bacteria > Bacillota > Clostridia > Oscillospirales > Ruminococcaceae > CAG-115. The sequence continues at coordinate 6,748 of CAKSPC010000060.1, read as the reverse complement.
TATTGACGTTTATTGTGGAAGCAGTAACGGCTTAAATTTAATAAAGACTGTGGGGGAAAACTCTTGTTTTCCCCCACACCCCTTTAGCGCTTTGGGAGTCGGGCTGACGTTTTCTCTTTTTGCTTTCACTGCTCAGTGTTTTATAGGCGTGGGGTGTTTCGACGTCTGCGGACGTCGACAAGGGCGCTGCCCTTGACCTGCAAGCCTTGAGTTTACGCCAACAGGTAAGACCCTGCTATTCCGATACCATGCTTTTGGCGTAAACTAAAAAGGCTTGAGCGAAACTTTTAATTCGCTGCGCGGCAATCCGCCGGAGCTGCTTCCTGCCATGTGTGAAATGCCGCGAGGCTTCTTTAGCGGATTTAAACAAAATTAAGAGCCGCTTTACAAAAGTTCTTGAAAAATTCATTGATATATAGTATAATATAATTAATTATGAATGAGGGGGCGCGCTGTAAATGGATGTTTACATGGCAAGACAGCCTATTTTTGATACCGAGAACAATGTCTACGCATACGAACTGCTTTATCGCAGCAACGGCAGTCAGAACAGCTACACCGGAGTAAACGGCGATGAATCCACGGCGGATGTCGTTACAAACGCGTTCTTCGGGCTGGATGTGCGCGATATCATCGGCAAGAGCAAGGCGTTTATCAATTTCACAGGAAATCTCCTCAAGCGCGGGATACCCAAGATGATATCCCCGGATATCCTCGTTGTAGAGGTGCTCGAAAACCAGATGATGGATCAGGATACCATCGACGCCTGCCGCGACCTTAAAGAACGCGGCTACACCCTCGCGCTGGACGACTTCGAATACGACAGCAGCTACAGCGAGCTGTTTCAGCTCGGCGATATCGTGAAGATAGACTTCAGAACGCCGCAGCGCTCCATAGAGGAAACCGCCTATGTCTGCCGTTACTGCAACAAGATAATGCTTGCGGAAAAGATCGAAAACCGCAGCGAGTACGAATATGCAAAGCGCCTGGGCTGCACATTTACGCAGGGGTACTATTTTGCAAAGCCGACGATAATGTCCAAAAACAGCATTACGCCGCTGCCGATGAATTTCATGCAGATAATGCAGCTTGTTTCATCCCCCGAGCCGGAGATAAGCGACATAGTTGAGGTCATCTCCCGCGATACGGCGATGTGCCAGCGGCTTTTAAGGCTGATAAATTCGGTTTATTTCGGCGTTAGAAACAGGGTAAGCACGATAAGTCAGGCACTGGTCATTCTCGGGCTTGACTACCTGCGCGAGTGGGTTTATCTGATGGGAATGCAGAGGGTGACAAGAAACGATAACGTGGAGCTTATGCGCCTTTCGGTGCTGACCGCGAAGTTCTGCAAGCGCATTGCGCTGCTTATTCCCGACGCGGCGAGGGAGAGCGATTCGTATTATCTGATGGGTCTGCTTTCGATGGTGGTATACGGCGGGGAGAGGGCTCTGGCACAGGCGCTGGAGGAGTTCCCGCTGACAAACAATATAAAGAACGGACTGCTGCGCAGGGGCGGCATATACAGCGATGTTTTCGAGATGGCGGAGTTTTATATCCACGGCGACTGGGAAAGCTTCGACGAGATCGCGGAGCGGTATATGCTGGACAAAGCGGCGGTTTCCGATGCGTTCCTTGCCTGCGTTAAGGAGAGCGAGCGCATAAAGATGCTTTGATACGGGCATTCGGGTAAAATCACGCTGCGGCGTGCGATAATTTTCAGCGAGGAATTTAAATGGCTTTTTTTGCGGACGAGATAGAAAGCTGCCTCTGGGACTACCTGCGGCAGACGGATAAGAAGATCATCCTTTACGGCATGGGCGACGGCGCGGAGAAGATAAATGCCGTGCTGGACGGGATAGGCGTCGAAACTGCGGACATCATGGCGAGCGACGAGTTCGTTCGCGGTCACAGCTTCCTTGGCTACCGCGTTAAGAAGCTGTCCGAGATAGAGGAGCTTTACGGCGATGATTTTATAATACTTGTCTGCTTCGGCTCGCAGCTTCCCGATGTTATGGTGCACATCCGCGCCATTGCGGAGCGGCACGAGCTTTACGCGCCGAATGTTCCCGTAGTCGGGGACGGGCTGTTTGATATGGAATTCCTGCGGGAACACCGCGGGGAACTGGAGAAGGCATACAAGCTTCTTGCGGATGAAAAGTCACGGGAGGTTTTCGAGAATATAATACGCTACAAGCTGAGCGGCAGGCTGGAGTATCTCGCGGCGGCGGAATCCCCCGCGGAGGAGAAGTTTGACCTGCTTGAAATAGGCACGGAGGAAACGTATGTTGACCTCGGCGCGTACAACGGCGATACGCTGGTGGAATTTCTGAACGAAACGGATATGCAGTTTAAGAAGCTTTACGCGATGGAGCCGGACGCGAAGAACTACCGCAAGCTTAAAAGACGGCTGTACATGATAGGCTCTGAGCTGCTGGAAGCGTACAACTGCGGCGCATGGGACGAGGATACCTCGGTGACGTTCAGCCTGCGGGCGGGCAGGAGCAGCAAGGCTGTGCCTGCGGCGGATGACAAGCCGCTTAATCCCGCGCGATTCCGCGAGGTGAAGATGATGAAACCTGACACGATGCTGCGGGGCGGAGAAGCTACCTACATAAAATACGACGTAGAGGGCAGCGAGAAGCGCGCTCTCAACGGCACGGCGGAAACTATAGCGCATTATAAGCCGAAGCTTAACGTAGCGGTGTATCACAGGAACGAGGATATGTTCGAGATACCGCTGCTGATAAACTCGCTGAACAGGAAGTACAGGATATATCTGCGGCACCATCCGTACATACCCGACTGGGACACTAATCTTTACTGCATTTAAGGAGCGGCTATGAAATTTGTTGTTGGAATAATACTTATAGTGCTGCTCATGGGGGCGCTGGGGGCATATCTTTTTCTTATGCTTAACGCGCACGATATGGTTTATTGCGGGGATATCAAGGCGGACACATCCAACGGGGCGTATGTCACGAGGATATACACCACCGACCTCAGCGCGGACGAAACGCTGTCGGAGATAGTGCTTGCGATGAACAACTCGGACAGCGCAGCGGTATCCGAGGAGGAGCTGACGCAGATACTCGCGACATATCAGAACATAATATATGCACCTGTTTTCACAGTGAGCGTGGAGCAGGCGGACGCGAATACTTTTGTGCTTTCGGGCAGCGTATACAACGGAATTGACGAGCAGGGGCAGCCTGTTTCGCCGGATTTCCGGTATAAGGATCTGGGACTTACGCTGGGCGTAGCGAACGGTACGATACTTGCGGCGCAGAACGTATATCCTGCGGAGGAGAGCACGGGGGAACCCGCGTTTATCGAGCGCGAGAAGGTGGTCGACCCCATCATAACGGACGGCGGCAAGGCGGCTTCGTTTGCGTTCAGGGACTGCGACAGCTTTCGGATAGTATTAACGCAGACCGGGGAGCTTCCCGCGGCGGTGACGCTGGCGTACACCTATGATGTGAACGCGGTGAGCGTGATGGATTTCACTGGGGTTAAGGACGCAGTTTTCGGCATGACCGTTACGGTGGACTATGACGAGAATGGGGTTTTCGACCCACAGGTAAAGCTGGAGAGAATTCGCACTGCGGAGAACTGATGGTTTTCGTGGAGAGTATATAGTGGATTGAGGGGGGCTGTTGCCCCCATTTTTTTGTGTGGAGGGGATTTTTCTTGTCGGACGGGTCATCGCTGAAATGTGCTATGATGACGGGGATTTATCGGGAGCATGAAGGTGTGTCAAAAACAGCCCACTGGGCTGTTTTTGAGGAGAGAAACCATTGGATTTAATATGCTGCATTGGGGGAAAACTCTTGTTTTCCCCCAAACCCCTTTAGCGCTTTTTTGTCGTTTAAATTGAGAATTAATTTGCACTCACATAACCGCAATGCTTTCGCAATTACTTTGTAAGGGGAGTTTCGCCACTGCGGTGGCGACAAGGGCGCTGCCCTCGACCCGCAATGGGTGCGACCCCTTGACCGCGTATTTTGGGTGGCGGAAAGGTAAAGTGTGGTTCTGCTTGAACGTATGCATGGCGCCGTAAATTTTTATATGTTTGCTCCAGTCTGCGGATTATGCAGAAAATCACGGGGGAAATATGCATTTTTTACTATTGACTTATATTAATTTATATATTATAATAAAAATAACAGACTTGCATGGGCATTATGCAGGTCAGCGCGGTTTCCGCGCCAAGATTGAAAGGAGTTTCATCAATGTCTTTTTCAAAAGGAAGAGCAGTTGTAAGCGCCGTACTCTGTGCAAGCATAGTTATGAGCCTTACCGCCTGCGATGAATCTGCACCCGCTGTTTCCGGCGGCGCTACGACTTCTCCGCAGAACACCACAGCAACCACTACCACCAACACCCTTGATGACGATATCAACAACCCCGTTGACATCAACCAGTTCGTTGACAACACACAGACCCTTGACAACCCTAACCTTGTGTATTTCAGCCACTATGACGCACGCGTTGCAGGCGACATCAAGCCCGGCGTAAAGCTGTTCGAAGAAACCTACGGCGGTCAGATCGACTACGTTAACGTTGCATGGGGCGAGCGTTTCGACAAGCTTCAGATGCTCATATCCAGTGATGAGTCCCCCGACCTCGTTGACAAGGAGGACGTTTCCTTCCCCTGCATGATGGCGAAGAACGTTTACGAAGATCTCACCAACTACATAGATCTTTCCCAGCCTCAGTGGGCAGGTATGGATACCCTTGTTAACAACTACGAATGGAAGGGCAAGCACTATTACTATCCTTTCACCGTTAATGCTCTCCCGAGCGTTCTTATTTACAACAAGACCATTTTCGACAAGTACAGCCTTGATGATCCCAAGGATCTTTACGAAAACGGCAACTGGACATGGGATACTTTCAAGGATATCATGCGCCAGTTCGTGGAGCTTAACCCCGACGCACTGGGCGGTGTTTACGGTCTGCTTGGCAGCAACATCATCATCACGACAGGCACACCTCTCATCGGCGCAGAGGGCGGCAACATCGTCAACAACATGAACGACCCGAACGTTGAGCGCGCGTGCCAGTTCCTTGAGGAACTCCGCAGAGAAAATCTTGCTGTACGCGGCGAGGGTATGTGGAGCAATGAAACTGCTCCCCTTACAAAGGGTCAGACAGCATTCCTCGGCGTAGGCCAGTGGAAGATCACCGACTACTGCAAGCAGACACTCAAGACAGGCGACGAGTACGGATTTGTACCGTATCCCAAGGATCCTGCTGCGGATAAGTACTACTACGGCTCCACCAACTTCGGCTACATGGTACCCAAGGGCTCCAAGAATGTACAGGGCGCGGCTGCATTCATCAACATCATGCGTCAGTGCAACACTGACCCCGAGCTCCAGGCTGTTGTTAAGGAAAGCATCATGAAAGACAAGAAGTACTCCGAAGAACAGTATGAGTTCCTCAGCTCCTTCGAGGACGTAGAGAAGTTCGATATGGTAATTGATATCTACGGCGGCTTCGGCACCGATCTTACCGATGTTATCGACACATTTCTTGTAAACCTTGCATTCGAGCAGGGCGAGGAGCAGAAGACATGGTCGCAGATCAGAAGCGAGTACGGCCCTGTTGTTAATGCAACACTTGAGCAGTATCAGTAAAATTTGATATTCTTGCGGGAGGGAACTTCGGTTTCCTCCTGTTTTGTTTGCAAAAATTTTTCTGTTGAAATTGTTGAAATTTTTGCGCGGATGTGTTATAATATTAACATAGAAAAAAGACCTTACGGTCGGGGAAAATATATGACGAAAGCGAGTGTTAAAGTATGAAATGTCCCGAATGCGGCTGCGAAGAGAGCAAGGTTATCGACTCAAGACCAACGGAAAACAAGGTGCGCCGCCGCCGCGAGTGCATTAACTGCGGGTTCCGTTTCACAACTTATGAAATAATAGAAGAAGTGCCCCTGATGGTAATCAAGAAGGATCATTCCATTGAGCCGTTCGACAGGGAAAAGCTGGTTGAAAGGCTGCGCCGCGCGGCTGTAAAGCGTCCTGTAACGCTGGATCAGCTCGAAAATATGGTGGAAGAGATCGCTTCGGAACTGAAGAATTCTCTCCAGAGAGAGGTTACCTCCGATAAGATCGGCGAGATGGTGCTGCATAAGCTGAAGAAAATAGATCCTGTGGCTTATATAAGATTTGCCAGCGTTTACAGGGATTTCAATGATGTGGACAGTTTTATGAGGATAATTTCCGAGCTCAAGGATGAGGAAGAATAAGATAAAATGTGCCGCCTCGGTATGCCGGGGCGGTGTTATTTTATGTTTGTGCATGATATACATAATATTGTTGAAAAATACGGCAAAACTATTGGTGAATTTAAATGATGACAAATGGCGAAAAAAAGCGTATAATATAAAAGCTATCGCGGAGAGGTAAAAATCACTGCGAAACAGAAAAAATATCATAAATCGTTCGAAAAGAATTTTTCAGAAAATTTTGAAAAAACTCTTGACAAACAGAATGAAATGTGATATAATAGATAAGCTTCCCGAGATCACGAAATTTTGAGTGAGTCCGGTTGAAGAAAAATTGATTTTTTTCTAAAAAACCACTTGACAGACTCGAGAGAATGTGATATAATGGATAGGCTCCCGAAAAGGGGTCACACGAAAGCGGTCAAGAAAAAACTTCAAAGAAATTTGAAAAAAGTACTTGACAAAAACCGCTGAATGTGATATAATAAATAAGTCAGCGCGAGAGCGGATGAC
>CAKSPC010000059.1 GCA_934481445.1 uncultured Oscillospiraceae bacterium | reverse complement strand
GGCGTGGGGAGTTTCGCCACTGCGGTGGCGACAAGGGCGCTGCCCTTGACCTGCAAGGGGTGCGACCCCTTGACCGCGTGTATTGTGTTCCACAAAGACGGAACGTTGACACCTTGACCGCGTGTATTGTGCGCCATAAAGACGAAGTGCTAATTGAAAATAAAAACGCGCAATTACGCCGCGAAATCCCCCACGCAAAAAAGGCAGGAGCCACGCTCCCGCCTTTCTCACTTTCTCAAAAACATCATAGAAACACGGTACTTCCCGTCGGCATACTCCTTCTTCATCACCCCGCCGTACTTCTCCACGATGGAACCCACCGACTGCACCCCGATACCAAGTCCGCTATGCTTCGTAGAATACAACACACCCTTTGCGTCCGACTTCGGCTCAGCACCACAGGTGTTTTCTATAACAATAACCAGCGAATTACCGTTCTCCACACGCGCCGCAACGGATATCTCCGCGTGCTCCGCGCCTGAACTGCGGCAGCCCTCCACGGCGTTTTCAAGCAGGTTGCCGGTCAGCACCGCAATATCCGGCTCGCTCATCTCCAGCTCCGCGGGTATCGCCGCGCTGCACCTGAACTCTATCCCATCCCGCCGCGCCATCTGCGCGTAATACGACAGCAGCGTGTTCACCGTGTCGTTGTCGCAGTACACCAGCGTTTCCATTTCCGCAAGATCGCTCAGATACTTTGCGAAAAACGCCGAAAGCTCGTCGTACCGCCCGTTTTTCAGATAATCGTTCATCAATATGATATTATGCCGTATATCGTGCTTCATGCGGCGTATTTCCGAAACCTTTGACATAAGGTTCTTATATTCCAGCGTGTTCAGCTCAAGCTGATGGTTCTGAATAATCAGTTCGTGGTTTTTCTGCTGCTCTTTCGAGAGGATTATCACCGCATGGTACACTATAAAAGACCCCACAGATATTGCAAACTGGAACACCGCATTCTTCGGGTCAAGGGAGATCTCAAGCAGGCTCTCGCCGATGTGATAGGAAACGTAGTTCCATATCACATAAAACGTAAGCGGCACGCACCATACAAAATGCCAAAGCGTCTGCGATTCGCCCTTTGCCATGACAGGAGCATAAATCTTCTTGAAATACACCCACAGCGGTATCAGTATTATAAGCTGCCATGCTATCAGCATCAGCGTGAAGCTCCAGCGGTAGCCCTGCACCGCGAGTTCGGGAAAAAATATGTTTTCGGTGCATTTCGCAAGAATGGTTATCGTGTTGCAGATGTTGGACATTATCAGCAGTGTGAAAGCCATCTGTCCCGGATGTGCCTTTATCACCGCAAGATAGAACGTTATGTAAATGACCGTGCTGACCACGGATTTAATCCCAGACGAAACCGCAGGATAAAACGCCGCCCATGTGCCCAGCCCGAGCTGTATCACGCACACAAGCAGTATCGCCATGCGATATATCGCCCGCGGCACGCGCAGCTTGTTGTGAAACGGATACACCGCCATCATAAGATATGGCATAAGATTGAACAGCGAATACACCCAAGCTTCTATAAGATTCAGCGGAGAGGGCATCAGACGTTCACCTCCCGCCGCAGCTTTTCAAACATGAATTCGGCGTAGCACTGCTCCGCTTCCTTTACGCGGCGGCGGCTCACGGTGATTACCGTCCCGTCCTTCATGGTTATCTCGTCCTTTGAAAAGGAGATTATTTCGTTCATATTCACCATGCAGCCCTTGGAGCATTTGAGGAAGCAGCTGTGCCCCGCCAGCAGCTCTTCAAGGTCGGTCTGGCGCATACGCTGGCGCAGGGTGCGGCCGTCCTTTAGGTGGATATATATTATGTGGTTGTAATATTCCGTGCTTATTATTCCTAAAACCGCCGCGGATGTTCCGTCGGGCAGGCGGATTATGTCGTTTTCGCCGATAAGGATATGCAGGCAGTCGAGGCATTTCATAAGGTCGTTGAAATGCTCGTCCAGCGGCTTTATAAGGTAGTAATCCGCACTGACCTTGTAGCTTTCGAATGCATATTCGTTGCTTGTGCTGCAAAATACGAGCTTCACCGAATTATCCCGTCTGCGCACCAATGAAGCAGCGGCGATGCCGTCCATCGCGTCCATGATGATATCCATAAAGATGATATCATAGGAGTTTCTTACAAAGCTTTCGGCAAACAAACGGCTGTCATCAAAGCATTCTGTTTTTTCGATTTTAACACCCAGCCTGTGAAATGCCTCCGCGATCGTTTTTCGGGTAGTTTCAAGATCGGATGGCGTATCGTCCACGATAGCGATTTTCATTGATTTCCTCCAAAGACCCGCCCGATTTTGTTATGCTTTTTTAATATATTATAATACATTTTTCCGCAAAAATCAAGAGCGCACGGCGTAATTCGGCATATTATGCTTGAAAAGAAAATTCAAATATGATATACTGGATACAGAATAAGATTTTATACCGCAAACGGAGGTCAAAGTTATGGATGGCGAAGAAAAAACTTCATTGCAGCGTCTGAAAATACTGTACCTTTATAAAATACTCACCAAGCAGACCGACGAGGATCACCCCCTCACCATGCCCGAGATAATCGACAAGCTTGCGGACGCGGGCATATTCGCGGGCAGGAAGGCGATATATGAGGATATCGAAGCGCTGCGGACATACGGCGTGGATATCATCAGCGGCAGGGGCCGCGGCACAGGGTATTTTGTTGGCAGCAGAGAATTTGAGCTGCCGGAGCTGAAGCTGCTTGCGGACGCGGTATCGTCCTCCAGCTTTATAACCCAGCGTAAGTCGCTGGAACTACTGAAAAAGATAGAGGGACTTGCCAGCATATACGAGGCAAACCAGATCTCGCGACAGGTCTACATTGCCGACCGCGTAAAGACGATGAACGAGAAAATATACATCAGCGTTGACCGCATACACCGCGCCATCGCGCTGAAAAAGCAGATATCGTTCAAATATTTTGAGTACGACATAAACCTCAAAAAACGTTACCGTGACGGGATGCGCTTCTGCTCACCCTATGCGCTGACATGGGACAGCGGGCGGTATTATCTCGTTTCATATTACGAGAAGCGGCCGGACATCCTCACGAATTTCCGTGTTGACCGTATGGAAAGCGTGGAGATAACCGACATCCCGATAAAGGAGCTGGACAAGGATTTTTCTCTGTCGGAATATTTAAGCTCGACCATTTCGATGTTCAGCGGGGAAACGCGGGATGTAAGGCTGCGTTTCAGCAATTTTCTCGTTAATTCGGTAATAGACCGATTCGGCAAGCAGATACATTTCACCCCCGACGGGGACGAGCATTTCACGTTCCATGTTAAGGTAAAGGCGGAAGCGCCGTTTTTCGGGTGGCTGTGCCAGTTCGGCGGAAATGCGCAGATAATCGAGCCAGCGGATCTGCGGGAGAAATACGCGCAGCACCTGCGTGAAACCCTCACGGCGAATTGCGGTGACAGCGGGCAGACGTGAGCCCGGCATTGCAGCGCTTTTTCGGGATGATATTTGCTTTTAATTACGAAATGCGTTATTGCAGATTTATCTTTTGATACGCACAGGACCGTTTTCGAGCAAATTTGAAAACGGTCCTGGGAGTGCTGCACCGTGTCTGTTCCAGCACTGTCCTGAGGGTGTTCACACTGGCATTGTGGATACGCGCAACGGGGATTCCATGCTTCTCGGACTTCTGGTTCACGGAGTTCACCATCTTGTGGGAACATGTGATCGTGAATACCACCATGAGGTCCGGGGTGCCAAGCTTGTTTGCAAAATCCGTGGGCATCTGGGTGAATACCTTCGCTTTGCGGCGGTAGCTTTCGCATATATCCTTGTATCGGGTCGCCATTCTGTCGTTTCCGCCTATTACAACTACGCTCATAAATATTCCTTTCTGGTTAAGCGTAGCTAACCTGGTGATACAGATATACTCTCCCCATCAGGTTCGCCGATGATGCGGCATTCGGTCATATTTGTTGGGTGTGATAAAACCGTGAGAGGATCCAGGTTAGCTATCGCTAACCAAATTGTACCATATAAAGAATGCTATAATATGATAAAAAATCAGATGTTTAACGGAGGTAATTACATATGGCAAAGAAAAGGTTGTTCGTTCTTCTGGGAATACTCGTGGCAGGCATTCCGCTTGCAATCCTGGCGAGCGTGAATAATCCCGTGTCGCATAGGCGCAGTCAGGATTATTCCGCCAACAGTGCTGTGTCGGAGAGCACGGCTTCCGTCCCGAAAAGCTACCGCTCGGTGAGCTATGAGGAACTCGCCCGGGACATGGACGGAATGCGGCTCTAAAGGTACTTAGTATATAATGATAATAAAGGGGTAATAATATGGCAGATATGCAGTAATACAGCGGATGAGGACAGTTTAGAAGCCATTAGAAAAAAAGAAAGCACCTACGCAGAGAACTGCATAGATGCTAACTAACCTGGCTCCCCCGACTGGACTTGAACCAGTGACACCCTGATTAACAGTTTTACGGGCATTACAAAAAGGTTTAGACCTTTTTGTGATGCCTATTTTTAAAAGAAAAAAATATGCGCCTGCGGCGACTGGTTCTCCTAGAGAACGACCGGTTCCCCTAGGGAACATCGGCGGTAGGAACAGAAGCGAGGGTTGAAAAGTTGGAAGGGTTGAAAATCTCCGATTTTCGACGCTTTCAATTTTTCAATGCTCGCAGCGCGAAGCGCGGTTCTGCGACGCCGCGCCGATTGTAATTGTCTTGCAGCGCGTTTTCCCGCGCGTCAGCGCGCGGTTGACCCGGCGGGGCTAACAGCCGGGTACTAACACCATGCTTCGGAGCTTTCAGCCCGCAGTACAATGCTATTTTGGAGGTTTTAATATGCTTAGCGAAAATTCAATACTCGTCGACTGGTTTTCCGCCACTACTAAAATATACGATCCTGTATCGCTAATGTATTATCTCGGGCTTAATATCGACAGCTTCGAATCTCTCTCCGGGTTCTATGGATACCGCGAGCGCTATTACTTCGGCGGCATTAGCATACATTACGACAAGCGCGGCGAAGAGGAATGCAAAGAGCAGTCCGTATTGCTTGAAATGAGCGGTCAGGGCTGCCGTCAGTTTGAAACGTCCTCCTCTGTCGGCTTCGGTCAGCTGTTCGCCGACGTTGAGCACAAGGATTTTCACATCAATCGTGTTGATATTGCTTATGACGATATAGACAAGAGCGAGGGCGGCTCCGGTCTGATCGACATCGTAAAGCTTGCCCGTTACACAATTCATCAGCGGTTTGTATCTAAGTGGCAGGGCGGCACTGTTACCGATAGCTTTAAGATCAATGGCAACAACGAGCCTATGATTCACGCTCTTACAGTGCAATTCGGCTCTAATAAGTCCGATATCAAGTTGCGCATATACGACAAGGCACAAGAGCGCGGCGGCCTCGGTTATCATTGGGTACGAGCTGAGATTGTTTTCCGTGACGAACGTGCAGCGGGATTTATCCATGAGCTTATGCAGGGCGCGCCGATCGGCAAACTTTACGGCGGAGTGCTGCGTAATTATTTGCGGTTTATCCGATCCGATGCCACCCGCCGCGAACGCTGCTCTACTGTCGGATGGTGGGATAAATTTTTGGACGGCTGTGAAGCTGTGCGCATATTCACTCCTAAAGATGTCGATTACAACCTCGCGCGGATCCGTCACTATGTCACCCATCAGGCAGGCAATAGCATTGATACATATATTCAGTGCGTTGGAGTTGACAATTTTCTCAATGATATTAAACACCGTGATTCGGTGATCACACCCGAGCAGCAGCGAGTTATCCGTGAATACAAAGCAGAGGTTGCGCAGCTATATCAGAGCAACGAGAAGGATAACAGTTGATTACTTTATACGTTTATTGTATATGTATTTTATTATAAACGGAAAAGCAATTGCTATAATCCCATCACCAACATTATATGCAATGTTTGAAACATTAGCCTTGCCCTGCAAAAACAGATACATTAATGTTATTATAATCAGAAATAATCTTAAAATTGTGAAAACAATCATCAATGTTCTGTAGTATTTTTTTTGCAAGGCAGAAACAATGAAAAATAATTCTGCTGCTAAAATTATAGTACCTATTAACCAACCTGTCATAACATCCTCCTTTACAAACCTAGCATTGCAATAAAATAGTTTGCAACTTCCTGCTGATGGAATATTAAATAAATACCTCCTACTATTGCAAGTATTGCTTCAGTTAAATTCCATATATCTTTATTTGTTAAATAGATATTCATTGTTTACCTCCTAAGAATATGTATTATACAACCGCTTGAACGCCTTACCCGATGTTTCCAAGCTCTTCAGCTCCCGTATCTTCGGAACGCCCTGCGATGTAATCAAGAGTTACGCCGTAAAAGTCAGCTAGCTTAATCAGCAGGTGTAAAGGTATTTCACGTTTTCCGCTTTCGTACCTGTGATATTGCGGGTGTTTAATTTCCAAAATATCCGCAACTGCCTGCTGTGTCAAATTGTGCTCAACCCTAAGTTCTTTGATTCTTGTGTAAAACATTGCAAAATATTCCTTTCGTTTTGTGTATTTCTCCAAACTTTTGTTTGGTATCTTGACTTTATAACCGTTTGGTTTTATAATTGTGTTATAACCATACGGTTATAAATTTTAATCCCACCTAGAACAAGGTACTAAGAAAGGATAATGAACATGAAAATTGAAATCACTCCCGAGGATAGCCGCCTGGTATGTGAGCTTCTAAGCGCACACCGTGCCAGAACAATTCAGAGCCTTGAAAAGTTTTGTAACGGCGACCGCAACAAATTGTCTGAACACTGCAAAGAAGTTCTTGATAAGCATATATCTTTCATCAAAAGCAATCTTACGCAGATTGACAATTTGCTCTCTGCGCTTCAGGGGGTGAAATCATGAAGATCGAGAAAATAACAATCACCTCCGAGGATCTTGAACTCATTCATGAAGCCCTTGCGGACTATGAACAGTCTTTCCGTGACTATCAGGATTCTTATCCGGAAGATATGACCGACGATGAACTTGACCGATTGATCAGGCGCGTGCGTGATGTTGATTCTGCAATCTATGATTTAGAATCAAACAGTCCCGTAATTGTCGAGGTGAAGCCATGAAACTACGTTTATCATGCAGGCAGCTTATTTTCCTAAATCTAGCTTGCAAGTCGGCAGCCTTAAGCGATTATTTTACTCCGTCTGAACGTTTGGAACTTGCATTGCTCTGTATGCACTTCTCAGAATCCAATCAGTTGGTTGATGATATCGACTGTAAAGGTAATTGTCTAGATTGTCCTTTTACATACGATCTCTGCGATGACAAGGGCAATATCTTTCCTTCCTAGCATTTTTCGGGGAAACATTCATGAAAGTTCTTCTCGTTTCGTGGTTGCGAGGATAAATAAAACCACCTCCACGGCGATAACGCCGCTAACATATAAACACGCCCGGAACGGGGCAGAAAGAAGGTACAAATGGCTAAGGTTACTCTTGTTGGTGTTCAGCGCTATGATTTTCCCGCCGATGACGGCAAACAGATAAAAGGTTATTCGCTGCAGCTGAATTATCCCGATGAAAATGTTTTCGGTCTTAAAGCCGATCACAAATTTATCTCCGATTCCCTCTGCACGAATCTCGGAATCACGCATGATGATCTGCTTGCGCTGGTGCACGGCGATATCGAGATCGAGCTTAATCTTAAAGGCAAGATTCAGGGTATCAAATCAGTATGAGCAACATCATCAACTTCTCCGACGGTGATTTTCTTGTCACCGGCACGACCCTCGACGATCTTTTCGTCAGTCAGATCGTGATAATCATCATGCTCGGCGTTATTGCGGGCGCGATGATTTTCCGTCACCTGAGAAAGTAGGTTCGCTGTGGTCTTACTTCAATTCGGCTTTTATGGCATTATCATGGGCTTCGGTCTGTCGGGCGTGTGTTGGCTGCTCGGTCTGATCTACACTCTATGCTATGCTGCCATCACTAAGCATACAAATTAAATTCAAAGGAGGTAAATCAACATGAAGTTTGTTGAGAAAATCAAGGCAATTGCCAAGCGCGGCAAGGCGCTCATCTGCACGGCTGCGGCGGCTGTTTCTACTGCTGCTATTGCTGTCTGCGCTTCTGCGGAAACTGCTGAAGCTTCCGGAACTGATATGTCTACTTTACTTTCAGATGCTGGAACACAGCTTCAGAAGTCTTTCAGTGAACTTGTAATGACAATGATTCCGGTGGTTATGGGTGTCCTTGGTACCGGTCTTGTCATTTTTGGCATTTTCGCTTTAATCAAGCTTGCTAAAAAGATATTCGGCAAGGTTGCCGGCTAATCCTGTTCCCCTGTGGCGGTTCGGCTCCCCGAGCCGCCATTTTTCTAAAAATCGACCGTATGACATTTTACACACCTCGAGAGGTTTACATAAATGAAAATCACAAAAGAACGTATTACAATAACTATTCCTCCGGATCTGCTCCATGATCTTGATGAAATGTGTGCTCAGTCCGGATATTCCCGGAGCTTCATGATCTGGCGCTGCATTCGTTTTTATATGAAGTGGCTTGACGAGGAGGAAAAAGAATGATCTATCTTTACACCGGAACGCCCGGCAGCGGCAAAAGTTATCACGCTGCCGAGGTTATAAACAAGGCTCTTCGGCGCGGTATGCCTGTATTGGCAAACTTCGAGATCAATTACAATCCTAAGAAACACAAGGGAGATTTTGTGTATATCCCTACGCTCGAGCTTTCAGCGGATTTCTTCAAGGAATACGCTGCAGCGCATTTCAAAAGCAGCAAGGAAAGTCAGGGCATTATCATCATTGATGAAGCACAGATTCCGTTTAATTCCCGCGATGGGTTGAATCGTGCGCGCATGAAATGGATCGAGTTTTTCAGCACACACCGCCATTACGGATATGATATCATCCTGATCACGCAGATGGACAGAATGATCGATCGTCAAGTTCGCGGACTCGTCGAGACCGAATACAAGCACCGGAAGCTTACCAACTTCGGCGCAAAAGGCTGGTTCATGATCGTGCTGTTTCACAAGATGTTTGTCGCGGTTCAGTATTGGTATCCGATTCAGGAGAAAGTTGGCAGCGAGTTCTTCAACTGCCGTCGAAGCGTTTACACACTGTACGACACCTTCAAGCATTTTGACAAGCCGCAGGAAGAAGCTGCCGAAGATCTGAAAGCCCGCATTGTTGCATTCAATGCGAAAGGAAGTGCAACATGAAAAAGAAAATCATCGCCGCAGCTCTGGCAGCTGTCGTTGCGTTTAATATCTGCACGGTGCGCCCTCGGGCGGCGGCAGCAGCGGGAATTGCTCTCGCTGTCGGGTCGGCTGCTGTGTTTTTGATGGGCGTATTTACCGGACAGTATGATGATACCGCGAACGGTATTGGCGCCGTGCTTGAAAATGGCGTTGAAGGTTTTGAAAAAGCTTTTATCGGCACCGAAAAGACCTTTTGCGGTCAAGTTATTGAGTCCGAGGACGCCTGGATCGTCACAGGATACAAGCAGATATGCCGTACTATACAATCATGGGTCGACAGCGGAGACGCCACCCTCGACAGTGACGGTAATTTGCATATGGATTATAATCAGTATGTGGAATTATACAATCAGCTCCTTGAGTGCTGCGATCTTACTGTTGACTTTAGTAATATCGGCGTGTCTTACAGTGTTGTTTCAATTATGTCTGATATTCCAATACCCCTTCTGTCTGTACCGCTTTATAGTAACGACGAGCACGATTTTTACACATCAATATTCCCATGCTACTTTAGTGACAATGCGTTGTTTATCAACGCTGATCGGTCATATGTATTTATTTGCGACAAATCCGACCCTGACGATCCTAACGATACAACCTATCTTGCTATAAAGCCGCCCGTTTTAACAGGTTCTTATAAATTCGGATTTAATGATCTGCTTTCACGTGTTGCTCCTAAATTTGCATATTCGTCTTCAAACAATACTATGATTGCTTATGCTGGCCAACAGGGCGGTGCATTCCCGTATCGTGTAGTTGAAACAGCTAAAATGAATAGCTGGATCAGTTATAATTTTGATGACGGACTATTTTATGACGTAACAACAGCAGATGTTGATAAGTCTTTATCAACCGGTTATATTGTTTGTGGCGGCACTCAAGCCGATTTTATTTCTGCTCTTCGTGCTGCCGCTGTTCCGAATGTTCATCCAAACCAGGATATTGATGATTTATCTAATACGTTACCGCTTGACAAGACCAGCAACCCCGGATTAATTATATCTTCAGATCCATCAATTGCAAAAGCAACCGACGCTGTTACCGTTACCGATGTTCCGGGCACGGATGATACTACCCTCACAAACTATATGACCGAAGTTGATACCGATATCGATGTCCCCTCGATCATCATTGAGAAATTCCCGTTCTGCATACCTTACGATTTTATCCGTATAATCGGTGTGCTCTGTGCAGATCCCGAGCCGCCAATATTCCGCATCCCTATCTCCACAAATCCCGATAACCTCAAAGGGTTCGAGGGTAATCAGACTATCGGAAATATTCCGGATGATTTTACGCCCATGTTTGAAATTGACGAAGAAATCGTCATTGACTTGTCTGCCGTCCCACTTGTACAGCCAATATGTTACACCATATTTATTGTTGGTTTTGTTGTGCTGCTGATCGTCCTTACACCTAAGTTGATACAGCATTAAGGGGGCATTATGGGAGCGTTGAAATCTTTTTGGAACAGCATAACAGATGTAGTCGAGGAAATTTTATCGGCTGTGCTGTTACTGCTGCCCGATAGCCCGTTTAAGGATGTAGTTATTCCCGACGAGGTCAAACAGATACTCGGCTACGTTAATTACTTCGTGCCTGTTGCAGCCATGCTTGCAATTGGTACCGCCTGGCTTGGCGCCATCGGTATCTATTATCTGTGTCAGACCATTCTTAGATGGACTAAAACGATCAAATGACCGCGTGGGGTGCCGCACGTGAGTGCGGCGGGGTCTCCCACGCGCGGAGGTGATTTCTTGACCATACATGATATGTATGAGATGTTTTTGCTTGAGCAAGAATATCGCAACAACAGTCCTGTAACTATTGAATGGTACAAGTCCCAGCTCGAAGATTATTTCACCTGGCTTATGTGTACTGTGCCATCTTCGTATAATGATCCTGCGGAGCTTAATCTGCTTAATTTCAAGCGTTATGGTGTTTTTCTCAAAAAACAGCTTAAACGTAATGGAGATAATCTTAGCAGCAGTTCCGTTCATGGAGCAATGCGAGCTGTTAAGGCGTTCTATAATTTTTGTATCGGCGAGGATTATCTTGATGATATATCTCGTCAGCTCCGCTTGCCTAAAGTGCATAGCAAGGAGCAGCTTATACTTGACGATGCGGAAATAATACGACTGCTGCGCGCCTGTGATGAATCATTTTCGCATTGCAGTCTACGTAACAAATGCTTTGTGCTGCTTATGCTTGATAGTGGATTACGCCGCGGTGAAATTCCTCGGATTAATATCGGTGATATTACATTTCATACAAAATCCATGATTATTCGCGGCAAAGGCAGCAAGCAGCGTTTAATTCCCATCGGGTTTCAGACGTGCGAGCAGCTTCTTCAGTATAGGTTTCAATTTCGCCCGAAAGCGCAGAGTTCCGAGCCGTTCTTCCTTGATCAGAACGGGCAGCGCTGTTCCGACAACCTCGTCAAGCAAATTTTCAAACGCTTGAAGGACACAACGGGCATTGAACGCTTGCATCCTCACCTTCTGCGGCACACATTCGCGACCTATTATCTTGCAGATGGTGGAGATCTTGAAACGCTGCGTTTAATACTGGGTCATAGTAATATCCATACAACGCAAATGTATCTGCACTTAGCATTTAATCTTAAGCTGCAGCGCAGCCGGCACAACTCTCACATAGATAAATTGCTCGACCACTGACACCTTTTTGTAATTTCCCCAAATACGGCGAAAGCGCCTTGCAAAGCATAAACGGCTCTACAATGCGCTTTCAGATATTTGGCTCCCCCGACTGGACTTGAACCAGTGACACCCTGATTAACAGTCAGGTGCTACTACCGACTGAGCTACGGAG
>CAKSPC010000058.1 GCA_934481445.1 uncultured Oscillospiraceae bacterium | reverse complement strand
CCGATATTGCCTTAAGTCAACACCGCACAATTACCGGCTAACGCCTTTGCCGCACGCTTGCTTGCATCTTTTTCGCCATATTGCACAATTCGTCCTAGCAAGGCGACAGCCTTGCGTCGTCCTCATTGTACAATCTGACGAAAAATCTGCGGCGCAATCGCACGACAATAATTATGCGGTATTGCCTTAAAACTTCTCCCGAACGCCCGTTATATCCTTTATAACCTCCCCGGCGATGATAAGTCCGACTGCGGGCGGAACGAACGCGCTGCTTCCCGGCACCTGATTTCTTGCAGTGCACTTGCGCACCGTGCCGGGGGGGCAGATACAGTGAGCCTTGCAGCTTATTGCCATATCCTCAACGGGGACGATGGGTTTCTCCTTTGAATACACGACCTTCAGCGACTTTACGCCGCGCTTTTTCAGCTCGTATCTCATCACCCTCGCCAGCGGGCAGACGGAGGTGCTGTAAATATCCGCGACCCTGAACGCCGTGGGGTCAAGCTTGTTGCCCGCGCCCATGGAGGAAATTATCGGCGTGCCCGCCTCCTTCGCCTGCATGATAAGCCCTATCTTGCCCGTAACGGTGTCGATGGCGTCTACAACATAATCGTACTGCGTGAAATCGAACTGACCCGCAGTTTCGGGGGTGTAGAACACGCGGTGCGCGGTTATCTTCACATCGGGATTGATCTCGCGCAGCCGCTCCTCGGCTACATCCGTTTTGTATTTTCCGACGGTCTTTCGCGTTGCGAAAAGCTGACGGTTTATGTTGGTAAGGCACACGCGGTCGTCGTCGATGATATCGATCGCGCCCACGCCGCTGCGCACCAGCGCCTCCGCGGTGTAGCTTCCCACGCCGCCTATGCCGAATACCGCCACCCTTGCGGCGGCAAGCTTTTCCATCGCCTCCGCGCCGAAAAGAAGCTCTGTCCTTGAAAACTGATTTAACATCCGTATATCCTCACACTGTATAAAAACTTAGTCCGTCCACGGTGAATTTAATATTTATCCCGCGTGCCGCGAAAAAATCCGTTATAAATCCGCGCAGCTCCTCGCTGTCCTCTTCTATGGAAAACGACTGACCGCCGCAGCTGTCGTGCGCGTGTATCTCAGCCGAGAACCTCTCCGCCGCCTGCTTTTTAAGCTCCGCGATATCCACCAAAGAAACGATGTTCCTTGCCATGGCTCCTCCTTTGCCTACTCTTTATATCTGTAAAATATGCTATTATAGGATACTACAAATCATGCGATTTGTCAAGTGGGGACGGGAAGTATTATTCCACGGCGGAAACGAAAAAACGCGTTTCGGAAAATGGTATTGAAATTCTGCCCTGTTTGTGATATGATAAAAGGAAAAAACGGAGGTCCCGAAAATGGCTGAAGAAGTTATATGGACAAAGGAATACAAAATCGAACGATATAAAAAGATGAACGAAACGGCAGAAAAGGGCGCGGTGCTGTTCGCGGGCTCGTCGCTGATGGAGATGTTCCCTGTGGAGAAATTCGCGGCGGAGGATAAGCTCGGCGTTACGGTCTACAACCGCGGCGTCGGCGGGTTCATCACTGACGAACTGATGGCGAACATAGACACCTGCATACTCGACCTCGCGCCACGCAAGCTGTTCATCAACATCGGAACGAACGACCTCAGCGACGCTTCGATACCTATGGAGCGCATAATGGAGCATTATGCGTACATCCTCACAAAGGTAAAGGAGCGGGTGCCCTCGGCGAAGATATATCTGATGGCATACTACCCCGTGAACTACAACGCCGCCACCGAGGAAATGAAGCCCTGCCTTAAAGTCCGCAGCAACGAAAAGATAGCCCTCGCGAATGCGCAGGTGAAACAGCTCGCCGGGCGCTTCGGCGCGGAATACATCGACGTGAGCGCGCCGCTGAAGGATGAAAACGGTGATCTCCGCGCGGAATACACCATCGAGGGAATGCATATCAAGGAGGAAGGATATCGCGCGATATACCCGCTGGTGAAGAAATACATACTTGAATAAAATGTAGGGTGCAGTCATTGCGGCTGCACCCAGTTTTTATTATGAAACATCTATCTCCGCCACTACCGACGCATTATATTGCTCATATGTCTTTGCAAATCTGTAATGTCCGCCGCCGATATACAGCTTCACATCATTGTCAAAGCTGAACATCCACACATCAAGCGCGCACTCATTGTGGGCGTACTGTGCCAGATTCTCGCGGTCGAACGCTGCTTCGCCGAGGGAATTGAAGATATCCTCGGTCAGAATTGCACCGTCGTGATATTCCCATTCCATCGGGGTTATCGGCATGGACGTAAGGCGATCCTGCATAAACGCGACCATGTCCGCAGATTCTCTTTCGTTAAGCAGGAATATCAGTGTCCACCTTCCGGTTCTTCCGATGATATCGCCCTGCTTCACTTCATCTCCGGCCGACAGCTCCGAACCGGTGTTCTCATACCAGCTCCGCAGCCCGTCCGCGTGCTGTATCACCACAAGATCTCCGAGCGGGCAAATTCCCGAATAAACCACTGTTCCGTCGTTAACCGCACGCACGGGGGTGTCATCAGCGCAGTTCGGAATATAGACCGCGCGTCCGTCGTCGCCCATGTATAAAGGTACTCTCAACTCCTGTTCACGCAGGCAGTCTACAGTATAATCGTGAGTTTCATCGCAGTAATAATGCGTTGCTCCCTCTATCGGGGCGATGTATCCCTCGGCGGAGATTTCGTCGGTCAAAAGCTTGTTCATATAGCACTCATGCATATTGTCGGTCCGGTAGAAATTCTGCACATACGTCGTCGTTCTGCCGGTGTTCAGGATATCAAGACCGAGATCCTCAAATTCGCTGCCCGCGGTTTCAAAGAACTTATCAAACTCCGCGATCCGCTCCCACTCCTGCTCGAGATATCCTTCCTCGCTGAGAAGATTAACGCTGGTGAAAGACTCATTGTCGTAATAATTAAGCATATCCACAGTATTATCGGAGGTGCGTATCGCCAGCCTTATCCTGCCGTCGCGGTCGGAGGTTTCGACGAAATAAAGACTGTTCTCGCCGTCGTATTCATTATATGTTTCGACGAAATCGCATTTGTAAGTGTTGAGCGTCGAGATTATCTCCTCGTCCGTCATGGTATTCCACGGGGTGTTCTTTACTTCCTCCATGGTCATTTCCATGAGGTGTTCGCTGTCATCGGGGGTATATACGCGGACAAAAAGCGCAGGCTCCGTCGTATAACCGCTCGTTCCCGAATAGCCGATCACCTGCCATGCCGAAACGCGGTCGCCCGTTTTAACGGCAAACTCGTTCAGATGTCCGTAGCGGACATAGTTCCCGTCGTCAAGCTTTATCTGTACGCAATATCCATATTCGTGATAGAACCCCGCGTAAGTGACTTCGCCGTCGTATGCCGCATAAATCGGCGTGTCCAGCGGCATCGGGATGTCTTTGTTCTCAAAATATACCGACAGGTCGTTGGCGCTTTCATTATCGGCGGGCGGCGCGTATCCCTCGACGATACTGTAGTCATAGTCCCTTATCTCATCGGTTTCGTCGGTGGTTTCGTCAGCAGGCTCGCTGCTGTCCGCAATGCTGCTTATTATTTCGGAAATATCGCTGTCCGCAGCGCCGCCTCCATCTACAAGAGAAACTCCTCTGTCGGGGACTGCGCCGCCGAAATTCACAGCCGCGAATACTCCCGCCGCAACCACGGCAGCCGCAGAAGGGATAAGCACATACCGCGCCCTGAAACGCGATCTGCGGGCTTCGCCAAGCGCTTCGTCGATGAATTTTTCGTTGATGTTTTCGATGGCATTGTTGAGTTTTGTGTTCATTTTTCGCCCTCCTTATGCGCCGTATCCGTTGTCCGAGAGATATTTCCGAAGCTTCTTCAGCGTCCGCGAAAGCCGCGTTTTAACGGCGCTCCCGGACATATCCAGCCGCTCGGATATCTCGGAGATTTCGTCCCAGAACCAGTACCGCCGCAGGAAAATGATGCGGCTTTTCTTTTCAAGTCCGCCCAGAAAAGCGTTGATGTGCTCCGTAAGCTCGCGCTCCGCAAGCCTGTCCTCGGCGCCGCCCACGCCGATAAATTCCTCAAGCTCCTCGAGCGGGCAGGCGCTTCCGCGCTTTTGGGCGTGGTCGCGGTCGTATCGGTCGAACGCCGCGCTGCGGGCTATCTTGCAGAGGTACGCACGCAGTTTCTGCGGCCTTGCGGGGGGAATGCTGTTCCATGCGCGCAGGTATGTATCGTTTTCGCATTCCTCCGCGGATTCGTTGTTTCGGAGTATCCCGCAGGCGGTGCTTCGGATGAGCCTGCCGTAGTTCCGCCGCGTTTCGGAAATAGCCGCTTCGCTGCGTGAAAAATACAGGTCGAGAATTTCTTCGTCCGTCACGATGCACGCTCCTTTCGTTTTTTGCTTTCAATAATTAAGACGGAATTTAATGGGGGAAGTTGCATGATGGAATGGTTCAAATTAAAATTTGTGAAAAACACGCAGTCAAAGTGTCAGCATTTAGTCTTTACGCCACCCATACACGCGCGAGAGCAGTCGACATTTAGTCTTTCAGCCGCCCATACACGCGGTCAAGGGGTCGCACCCCTTGCGGGTCAAGGGCAGCGCCCTCGTCGCCACCGCAGTGGCGAAATACTCCACGCCTTTAATATGTCAAGCAGTAAAAGCATAAGGCAGCCACGTTAACCCGACTCCCAAAGCGCTAAAGGGGGTACGGGGGGAAAACAAGAGTTTTCCCCCCGAGCAACATATTAAACTTAAAAGTTCCCATCCTCAAAAACAGTCCGGTGGACTGTTTTTGAAGCAATACTCCCCAATCCACTCATAAAAGTACCGTCACACCAAACCACGCCCTTAAAAAATTTCGCCCGAGCCGCAAAGACCCGAGCGAAACACATTATACCATTGTAACGGCTGAATTACATTACGCCGCCCTCAACAACGAGGTTATCCTTATCAACAGTGTCGCCGTAAACAGCAGACAGTGTTGCGTCGTAGTCAGCGTGGAAGAACTGCTCGTCAGCCAGCGCCTTTATCTCGTCGTTCAGCCAGTTCAGCAGGCTCTCGTTGCCCTTTGTTACCGCGGGAGCGATAGCGTCCGTGCTGCCGAGGGACTCAACGCCAACCGTGAAGCCGGGGTTGTTCATTGACCATGCAAGAACCTCTGTGTTGTCTGTCGAGAACGCGTCGCCTCTGCCGTCCTGAAGCGCGGAGTACGCCTCGTTGTACTCATCGTACTTCTGAAGCTTTACATCGGGGTAGTTCTCGGTGAAGAAGGACTCGGCTGTCGTGCCCTTTACTACGATAAGGGTCTTGCCGCTGAGCTCGTCTGCGCTCTTGATAACTGCGCTGTCGGGGGATACTACGCCCAGGGCAACCTTCATGTAGGGAAGCGCGAAATCAACCTTTTCCTTGCGCTCGTCGGTCACGGTGAAGTTCGCGAGGATGATGTCCACCTTTGCTGTTTCGAGGAACTCTACGCGGCTCGCCGCCTCAACGGGAACCAGCTCAAGCTCAACGCCGAGGTCCTTCGCTATACGCTCTGCAAAATAAACATCATAGCCCTGGAACTTGCCCTCGTTGTCAACATAGCCGAAAGGATTCTTGTCGGAGAAAACGCCGATGGTGATCTTACCGCTCTCCTTTATTTCGTCTGCCGTTCTGTAGGAAGCCGCGCTGCCTGTGGAAGCGCTGTCGCCGCTGTTGTCGGATGCGCTGTTGCCGGAGCAAGCTGCAAATGTCAGTGCCATTGCCGCTGCCGCAAATACAGATGCGATCTTCTTAAATGTATTCATAATAAATACCTCCGTTTGTCCCTTTTTTATTGTTCTGTGATATGCCGTTTTTATTTGTAGACCTGCCCTCGGTGAAATGCGGGATCGCGCGTTATTCCGCGGTTCATCTCGAGTAGGTGAACGTCTTGAGGAAGCGCTGTGCGCGCTCTGTTTTCGGGTTGTGGAAGAACTCCGCGGGCGCGCCCTCTTCAACGATAACTCCGCCGTCGAGGAATACTACCCTGTCCGCCACCGCCTCTGCAAACGCCATCTCGTGGGTGACTATCATCATCGTCGTTCCGCCCTTTGCAAGGTCGAGGACAACGTTCAGCACCTCGTGCACCATTTCGGGGTCCAGCGCTGCGGTGATCTCGTCAAGAAGCATTATGTCGGGGTTCATGATAAGGCTGCGCACGATCGCAACGCGCTGCTTCTGTCCGCCCGAAAGCTCCGCCGGATAGGCGTCCGCCTTGTCCGCAAGCCCCACGCGGCTGAGCAGCTCCATCGCCTGCTTCGTGACTTCATCCCTGCTTCTCCCCTGAACCTTCAGCGGCGCGAGGATTATGTTCTTCATCACCGTCATGTGCGGGAACAGGTCGTAGCTCTGGAACACCATTCCTATCTTCTGACGGACTTTGTAAAGGCTCGCCTTTCCGTGCTCAACGGGCTCGCCGTGAAGCCTGACCGTTCCGCCCTGAATGGGCTCCAGCCCGTTAAGGCAGCGCAGCAGCGTGCTCTTTCCGCAGCCCGAGGGGCCGATAAGCACCACGACCTCGCCCTGCGAAACACTCAGCGAAAGGTCGTTAAGCACGGTGTTTTCGCCGTACTTCTTTGTAAGATGGTCTATATCAATAATATGTTCAGCCATGGTCACTCGCCTCTCTTCTTCGTAAGCTTTCTCGACAGCAGCGACAGCGGAAAGCAGATAATGAAATACATCAGGAATATCGCCGCATATACCCACAGCGCAGCGTTCGGGAACTCAAACCGGTTCGCGTCGATTATCTGCTTGCCGACCTTGAGCACCTCGGTAACGCCGATGAGCGAAACCAGCGCCGTTGTCTTTATCATTCGGGTGGAAAGATTGATGACATCGGGGACAAGTCCGCGCAGCGCCTGCGGGAAGATAACGTAGACATAAAGCTGCACCCTGCTAAGTCCTAGGGAAAGCCCCGATTCGAACTGGTGCGACGGGATGGAGATGAATGCGGCACGCACAAGGTCGCCGACCTCGCTTGCGCCCCATATCGTCAGCATGATAACTGCCGCCGTTTCTCCGCTCATGTCAACGCCCGTGAGCTTCGTTATTCCGAAGAAGATTATAAAGAGCCATACAAGCTGCGGCATTATCCTCACTATCTCGATATAAACGCGGCATATCGCCTTTACCACGGGATTTTTCACCAGCATCAGCGCGCCGACGAACACTCCTATGACCAGCGACAGCCCTATCGAAATGAGCGACAGGCGGAGCGTTACCCAGAGGCCGCCCCAGAGCCGAAGCATATTATTGCCCATGAAAAGCACTTCAATTCCCTGCACGGCGCATCCTCCTCTCAAGAACAGTGAAAACTATCGAGATCGGAAGTATCATCACAAGATACGCCAGTACAAGCATCGTAAGCGCTTCGTTGGTCTTGTAATACATACCGATAAGGTCCTTTGCAACGTACATGAGGTCCGCAAGGGAAACCGCGCTGAATACGCTGGTTTCTTTCAGCAGGAAGATGACGTTCGCCGCCAGCGCGGGGATGGACACCCTGGCCGCCTGCGGTATGACTATGTACCGCATCACCTGCCACCTGCGCAGTCCCAAGCTTTCCGCGCTTTCGAGCTGTATCCTGTTGACGGATCTAAGTCCGCTGAGAAAGCTCTCCGCCATGTAGCTTCCGCCGAGGAACGCAAGGCCGATAACGCCGCACGCCTCGCTGGAAAGCAGCACCCCCGCCTTCGGCAGACCGAAGTACAGGAAGAAAAGCTGAACGATAAGCGGCGTGTTTCTCGAAAGCTCGATATACACCGCAACTATCTGCCGCGCAACGGGTATCTTATAATACTTCACCAGCGCGCAGACAAGACCCACCGCGACCGAAAGAATTATGCCGATGACGCCTATCGTAACCGTAAGGACGCCCGCCTCGGCATACACCGGCGCGAATTTCTGAATAAACGACCAGTCCACAACATCACTCCGTATATATTAATTTGTTCTGTGCGTTCCACGGAGATAACGTCGGGGACGTTCGCTTCTCGGTATGGGTGTATTATATCACACAAAACATATAATGTCAATAGGTTTTCAGTAAATTGCCACACAAAAACTTTCAACATCGAGTTTGTTTTTTCAGCAAATAGCTGAAACGACAGTATACTGCACACTTCCGTACAGCATTATATGCAGCGGCGCGGGGTAATGACATTAAAAACGCCGCCCGCAGGCATCGCATACTTATTGATTATAACACATTTCCGACGATAATGCAAGTATTACAGGACAAATATTGCAGGCGCACCAAATATTTTTGCGTACATATAATAACAGTAACTGCGGTACGGCGCAGAATAATCATACAAAGGTGAATCCGAATGACAGAAATACACACTCTCAACGATATAGCGCCCGGTCAGCGGGCGGTTGTGAAAAAGCTTACGACACACGGCGCGATGCGGCGCAGGCTGCTGGACATAGGGCTATCCGAGGGGACGGAGGTTGAATGCGTTGGGCAAAGTCCCATGGGTGATCCCTCGGCATACCTGATACGCGGCGCTGTTATCGCGATACGCCGCGCGGACTGCCGCGGGGTCATCGTCGGCACGAAAGACGATGGCAACGCCGCGAAAACGGACAGCGAGATCACAACGCAGGAGTGCTTTTCGGACGCGGTGCCCCCGCCCGAGCCGCATGACGGCAGCATTGTCATTGCCCTTGCAGGAAATCCCAACGTCGGAAAGAGCACGATATTCAACAATTTAACAGGGCTGCATCAGCACACGGGAAACTGGCCCGGAAAGACCGTCGCGAGCGCGCAGGGGAGTTTCTCCACCCGAGAAAACGAATATATCCTCGCGGATATTCCCGGTACATACTCGCTGATGGCTCACTCCGCCGAGGAAGAGGTCGCGCGGGATTTCATCTGCTTCGGCGGAGCGGACGCGGCGGTTGTGGTATGCGACGCGGCTTGCCTTGAGCGCGGGCTTAACCTTGCGCTGCAGGTCATGGAGATATGCCCGCGGACGATAGTGTGCGTCAACCTTATGGACGAAGCGAAGCGCCGCGGGATATGCGTCGACCTCGGGCGGCTGGAGGAGAACCTCGGCGTTCCCGTGGTAGGTACGGCGGCGCGGAAGAAAAAGACGCTGCGGCAGCTCACCGAAAGGCTCGACGACCTCTGCGCGGGGTGGATATCCGTCCGCCCGAGGAAGCTGCGCTACATCCGTCCCATTGAGGACGCCATTGCTGCGCTGGAACCTGCGATAAGGCAGAAAATCGGGGATGAGATACCTCCGAGATGGCTCGCGCTGCGGCTGCTTGAGGGGGACGCATCGCTTATGCGTGGGCTGGATGAGCATTTCGGCAGGGACATCACGAGCATTCCCGAAATATCGGAATGCAGGGAACGCGGGATGGAGATACTCGCCGCCGCGGGGATAACGACGGATATTCTTAAAGACAGGATAGTTTCCTGCATACTGCTGAACGCCGAGGAGGCGTGCGACGGCGTGGTGGGATGCGCAGGCTGCGGGGCTGCCGCCGACCGCCGCGCGGATCGCGTGCTGACGGGCAGAGCGTTCGGCTACCCGCTGATGATAATGCTGCTGATGATAGTATTCTGGATAACGATAGTCGGCGCGAACTACCCGTCGGAACTGCTGAGCACGGCGCTGTTCTCGCTGGGGGACGTGATGTCGGGGGCGTTGATAGGCATAGGCGCGCCCGAGTGGCTGCGGAGCCTGCTTATCGACGGCGCGTACAAGGTGCTGGCGTGGGTGACGGCGGTGATGCTTCCGCCAATGGCTATTTTCTTCCCGATGTTCACTTTGCTGGAGGACTCGGGATACCTGCCGAGGATCGCGTATAACCTCGATAAGCCATTCAACTGCTGCCGCGCCTGCGGGAAACAATCGCTGACGATGTGTATGGTGTGGATAAGTTTGCAATACAATTACGTAAAATTAAAGCGCCCTGCAAGTTTCCCTGCAGGGCGCAAAACCCATTAAAAGATGGATATTCCTCCGTTGCTCATTTTAAATGTCCTCCTTTCATGTTTTAATATATTATATTACAATTTCTTATATTTGTCAAGGGCTATATGCAAAATTAATTTTTTAAAACAGTCCCTATGCTTGGTTGTTTTAATTCCCTACATTTCTCATCTGCTTCCTGACCCTTCCTGCTATTATTTTCATCTTCCTTTTTCCACAAATCATAAAGTTTGATTGCATTGACATAAAATTTGTGTTGGTCGCTAGTGTTTTGTGAAGAAATATAATAGTACATTGTTTCAATGATTTCAAAGTAGGTTTGATGAAGAGATTGAAAAACAACAGTTTCATCTGCAACATTATGAGTAAAAAACATCGCAAAATACTCAAGACTATTTAGCATATCTCGCTGCTGACCATTCATATAGCTCTGTGCGATCTTAAACGCCAAAGGATCAATCTGGTCCTCTTTAGCGTTGTATTCCGCCAAGCACTTATCGAGATAGGATGTTTCAATTGAATTTACATTATATATAAGATTCGCCTCTTTAACAGCCTCGATAAAAAGTTTCTTGGTAATTGATTTTTTTAAATTGTTTATATCTTCTGCGTCAAGGTTATTTTCTAATTCTTTGAGGTCAAAATTATTCATGTTTTCCGGTTCTATTTTTTTAATTATATCAATAGCCTCAATTCTTTCATAAATATATCTTACATATGTAAACGGTATAATAACGTTATCCTTATAGTAACCTGCAAGTTCAACTGCTTTGATTATCTTTTCGCTTTGTTTTTTATGAAGCTCACTTTCTGTAGAAATATAGTATTCGCATACAGCAATGACTGCGCCTGCAACAACATAAAAACCCGCAACGATTTGAACACAGTAATACAATTTCTCAATCCAAGAAATTATATCTCCGTCATTAAAAAATAAGGATAGCACAAATAAAGCTATTGTCATAATAACGCCAACTACAATAAATATTACTGTAAAAAGTTTTCTATGTTTTAATAATTTATCAGTCATAAACTCACCTCTGTGGTAAATTATATCACTTTTTGACGAGCAATGCAAGCTTTTTTAAAAAAATTAGTCTAAATTTATTATAAATATACTATTCACCCAACTGCAAACAACGCCCACGTATAAAAAACCCGCCCCCGAGCCGCGCAGCGACCCGAGGGCGAAATTTATGTATTATACCTCGATAACGAACGCTCCGAACCCCGCCTTGCGAATAGTCGCGGCGTAGTTTTCGGCGTTGTCTTTGCTCGAAAATGCCCCCACCTGCACGCGGTAAAGCTTTTTTGCAGTGGGCTTTGTGGTTATCCTTTCGTGCAGAGCCGCCCAGCGGTTCGCGTCGACGTAGTAGGCGGGGCAGTGCTTGCCCGTGAGGTCGTAGTGCCGCAGGACATTTTCGGCGCCGATTTTGTATTTGTCCATCAGGCTCAATACCAGCTCGTTTAAGGCAGCGATGGATTTCTCCTCGAACTTGCCTGCCTTGTCCTTGTAGCATACCTCAATGTGGATGGTGTTAGCATTTTGGTTTGCGGCGGCGTAGGCTATTTCGTTGTCGGGGATACAGCGGATTATCTCGCCGTTAATGCCTACGATGTACTGCGAGGATGTCTTTGCCGCCGTGTTGTCCGTAAAAAATAACGCCAGCCTGTCCGCCGAAGCACCGCAGTCGCCCGTGTAATGCACGCAGATACGCTTCGGGGTGGATTTTGTGCCGGGGCGGTTGTACTTTCCCGCGGGGATGAGCTTATCGGTTATCGTCATTATCGTCACCACCCTTGTTTGCGCCATCAGCAAGGCCCTCTCCGATGGTATAGCCGATTACCGCCGCCGTTGCCATAATGCAGCCGCTGACGGTCTGCGCCACCTCGTCACCGCCGCCAAAGGCAAGTATCAGACCCGACACCAGCGCCGCTACTGCAACCCACCACTTACGGCTTGTTAATTTACGCTTCCAGTCAATTTTCATGATTTTCCTCCTTTGGCTTTTCTGCCATTATCATACATTCGTTGTACAGCGATGTTGCTACATCGTTGCCGCCAAGAGCGTGGTATGCCTTGTATGCCCGCGTGAGCGCCTCTTTAGCGTACAGCGGGCAAAATCCCTTGTCTTTGTATTTGTCGTGTGAGCGGATTATTTCCGCGCGCAGCAGGCACTGCAAGCCATTTTCGATGTTTTCGGTGCGTGCGCCTTTTGCCTGTCTGCGTGACATAGCAGTTGAGTATATCACGTTAAAGGCTGTGACCGCTCCGCCGATTATTGCTACAATTATCGTGCTGTCCATCAAATGTCCTCCGTATCGTCCGCAGCAACAACATCTTCCGCAGGCTCCGTCGCCTCGTCAAAGCGGCTTATATCCGCCTCGGTGACCTTGCCCCTGACATAGTAATTAGCCAGCTGTACCGCCGCCCACTCGCGGGAAAACGCCCTGTTTTTAACGCCAGAAATCAGATTATCGGTTACCCATGTGTTAAACTCAAACATATATTCCTCCTTAATCTCCGTTGCTTACGATTATCGCTGTAGTCAGCTCGTCAAGCTTGTCCCATACTCTTTTAAGCGCCGCGTCGTGCCTTACCCCCGTGACCTGCACCGTGCCCGCGGACACCATGACGTTATTGATACCGTCCTGCTGGCGGATGTCGTTGGGGACGGTATA
>CAKSPC010000057.1 GCA_934481445.1 uncultured Oscillospiraceae bacterium | reverse complement strand
AGCGAAAACCAATACGCTACGCGGAAATTTTAAAGGTTTTTCGACAAGCTGAGCCGATGTGTTTTGAAGCACATCGGCTGATTTTTTATCCATGATAGAATGCGAACTGGTTTCCGGGCTTGTTTTTGCAGATGTACATTGCTGCGTCGGCAAGCGGGTATATCTCATCGAATTTACAGCAATCGTTATGGCACAGCACCGCGCCAAGGCTGACGCTGATGTGCTGACCGTTCATCTCGGGGATGTTTATTTCCTCCACCGAGCGCAGGAACCGCTTTATCATTTCCGCGCCGAATTCCTCGCCGTTTACGCCCGCGGCATACACCGCAAATTCATCCCCGCCAAGGCGCATTACAACATCATCTACGCGGAAATTTCTGCGCAGGCAGTCCGCAATGGCGATGAGTGCCTTGTCGCCCACGGTGTGGCCGAAGTTGTCGTTGATGGATTTGAACTTGTCCACATCCAGCAGGCAGAACATACCGCTCCTGCCCTCGCTGAGAAGCGCCTCAGCGCGCTGTTCTCCGCTGCGGCGGTTGTATATTCCCGTAAGTCCGTCGGTTTCGGAAAGAATAAGCAGGCTGTTTTCCAGCTTCTTTTTCTCCGTTATGTCGGACAGGGTGATGATAGTTATCCTTCCGCCGCCGGCAAGCACGACATTTCTCGCCACCGCCATGACGTAGTACATTTTTCCACAGACGCTTTCAGCGGCAAAATCGAACGAATAGCTTTCGTGATCTCCCCGCATGGAGGAAACCCCCGCGATGATCTCGTCCTTCTTCTCGGAAACTATGCCCGAAAGGATGTCTTTCAGCACCGTCCCCGCAGAGGGCGTGCCGAAAAGCTTTGTCGCCGCGTCGTTCATGGTGATTATCCCGCCGTTGTCCGTGCGGACGGCAATGATGCCGCAGCTCTGCATATGCAGCATTTCTGCGTAGATCTCGTTCTGATTTTCAAGGGCGGTTTTGAGTGCTGTCATGTAGTGAAGTTCGCGCTGCTTGTCCTTGTCGATGTATTGTATGGTGAAAACTGTCTTGGTGACGGCGCCGTTTTCGCCGCGGGTCATGGCGAAAAAGCTTCCTCTGCACCAGTGTCCGTCCCGCGCGAGAAAATCGTGGCTGATAACGTTCGCGTCCGCCATGCGCTCGCTTGCAGTCATAATGTCGGTGAATTCCAGAGTGGCTTCAAGATGCTCCTTGTCGGTAAGCTGCGTTATCGCAGAGCGCATCTGCATATCCGCGTTTTCGGGGGAGATGACGTGGTCTGCAACATCCTTGTTGTAGCGTATTTCTTTCTGCGTGTTCCTTACAAGGTCGATGGTGTGCATGGAAACGAATGAGTTTCCGATGGCGCGGAGAATGCGCTGCTCGGGGGTCTCGCGCTTCTGAAAATCGTTTACGATGAACGCCGCCGCAAACTGGATAGGTATCAGCGTATCGGTGTGGGCGCTGGGGTTATCCACACCCATGAAGCCGATGGTTCTGTTGCCGCTGCGAAGCGGCGCCGCCATAAGACTGCTTATGCCCTGAACCTCAAGTATCTTGTATTCCTCGGAATCCCGCGCAAGGTCGTTGTTGACGGAGTTTATGTAGAATTCGCCCTTTTTGTTGAAGAAGTCCATCCATCTGTCTATAATGGATATCTCCACGGTGGAGAGCATTTCTATCTCGGGCTCGACGCCCTCTTTGCACCATTCGTAGGTGTTGTGCATAATCACGCCGTCGTCTTCGAATTCGAAGATGTAGCTTCTGTCAGCGTTGTAGAATTCGGCGACAAGCTCAAGCAGTCTGTTTATGGATTCATCTACGGAGCTGCCTGTATAAAGCGTGTTAGCGCTCTTGACGAGAACATCCTGCAGTGCGGATGGTTTTTCAAGATCATTGATACCGCAATTCATAAAGCGTCCCCTTTTCTGTCAATAAAAAAATATGCAACCGAATAACACAATAATTATATCACTTCCGCATGGCATTGTCAACATAAGTTGACAAAAAATGCCCGCGTTCTTTTCGGAGCGCGGGCGGGGATCAACTTGTGAAATAATTCGGATTATCTTTATACCACCGCTTCGCCGTTTACATACAGGTGGTATCCGTTGGCGGTTATCTGGGAAACATCGCCGTTAAATTCGGTGATGTAGCTGTCTGAGGTGAGCGTCCATGTAGAAGCGCTGTCCATCGTTACCCTGACTGTGCCGCCCTCTCCGTCGGGGTTAACGGCGCCCGTGAATGCTGAGCCTTTGAGGGTCATATCAAGGGAGGAAATACTGTCCACAAGGATGTTTCCGTTTATCTCCTGGTCCTCTGCGGCAAGGATAACGTCGCCGCCGTTTGCGCCCTGCGTGCCCCAGCCGCGGGAGGAGGTGTTGCCCTCTACCCTCAGGAATGTGTCGTTTGCGAGGGTGAATTTAACGCTGCGCAGGGAGATGGTGCAGTCTGTGTTCGTGATGTAGAACATATCGCCAGAAAGCGCGGTTATGCTGCCGCCGTCAGCGGAGAAATACGCCTCGCCGACATCAGCGTCGCCGGACATACTCTGGTATATCATTATCGCGTGGATATTCTCGTCAGAGTCGCCGCCGTAGGTGTTGTTCATGTTGGAAACGACGGTGCAGTTTTCGAGTGCGACCGAGTTCTTGCCCTCTACCACAACGCCTTCGCTGCTGTTCGCGGTGAGCTCTGCGTTCTTTACAGTGATGTCAGCGGTGCAGTATACTGCGGGGCTGCCCGTGCCGTTAGTGGTGTAGGTGCCGCCGTTTACGTTGACAGTTCCGCCGCCCCTGTCGGTGCGTATTGCGGCGGAGGAGTTGCCCTGTGTTTCAACATCGAGGTTTGTGGCGTTGGTAGTACCGCCGCCGGTGGTCTGTATTCCGCCGGAGTTGCGCTGCTGCGTCCTGATGACGGAGTCGGAGATGTTGACGGTCGTGCCGTCGCCGTAGCTGAACACGCCGTTGCCGTTAACGGCGTCGGTGGATATCGTCGCGCCGGTTATATTGACCAAAGCGCCGTTTACCGCCAGCAGACCCGCATTTGCGCCGTAGAAGTCGCCGTTTTCTGTGTTGGAGGACTCGCCGCCTGTCTTATCGACGGTAATTCCGTCCAGCGTTACTGTCGCACCGTCTATTCTGAGGGCGTTTTCGTCGTCGCCGCTGCCGGAGTATGTGCCGCCGTTTATGTCGGCGTCCGTGCTGATGGTTTCTGCCGCTGTGCCGTTGGAAACCTCGCTGCTTCCGCCGAATCCGCCGCCTGCGTTGAGGTTGCGCACGGTCACTGCGACTGCGTTGTTGTCGCTGTCGAGTTCAACGTCTACCACTGCGCCCTCCGCGATGTCGTCAAGTGTGCCCTCGCCGCTGCCCTGAAGAAATTCCAGCGTGACCTTGGTGCTGTCGGTAACGGTAAAGGTTATCGTTTCGCCGCCGGATGTAAAGGTGCTTCCGCCCATTCCGCCGCCGTTGCCGTCAGGCTTCTCGGGAGGAGTGCCCATGCTGTCGGAAGAACCGCCGGGCATATCGGGTGCGAAGGAGGTTATCTCGCCGACTTCCGCGGTGACTGTTCCGTTTTCAACAGAGGTTATTTTAGCGGTGACGGTGGTGGTTTCGGCGTCGCTGCTTTCGTCCTGTGCGGAGGAATTATCGGCGCTCTCGGATGATGTAACGGAGCTTTCCGAAGAAGTGCTGCTCGAGGAGCATCCTGTAAGCGGAGCGGATAAAACCGCCATCGCGCATATGAGTGCTATCATATCTCGTGTTTTCATAGCTCTTACCTCGTTTCATATTGTCTGCGGTGCCTTACCGCCTTTGTTGATCAGATTTTACCTCTGCCGTGTGAAGTTTCTGTGAGAAAAAGACCTCTTTTTTGTGACAAATAACCGAGAGATACAGGAACGAAATGTGTATAAAACAGATATCCCGCCGTTGCGAGCGGCGGGAAAACATTATCTGTATGCGGCTACGGGAGCGGCATTCGCGCGCTTGAATTTAAGCCTGAGGTGGTCTGCGATAAGCGCGATGAATTCCGAGTTCGTGGGCTTGCCCTTGGTGGTGTGCACCGTGTAGGAGAATATCCTTGTAAGCACGTCGATGTCCCCGCGGTCCCATGCTATTTCGATGGCGTGGCGTATCGCGCGCTCGACCCTCGAGGAGGTTGTCTGATAGCGCTTCGCAACGGTGGGGTAGAGGAGCTTCGTAATGCAGTTTATCATCTCGTCGTTGTTTACGGAGAGCATTATCGCCGTGCGGAGGTAATGATAACCCTTGATGTGCGCGGGTATTCCCACCTGATGGATTATCTCGGTCACGGCGCACTCGAGGTCGGTGTCGTCCGGGGCGGAGGGCTTTTCCTCGTTTATGCCGCAGATGCCGGATATCTTTGTGGTGAGGTAAGCGGGGTCGACGGGCTTTACCATATAGGAAGCGCCGAGGGCGACAGCTTCGCGCTCGAGGGACGGGTCAGCCGCGTTGGATACGATTATAACGTTGGGGACATATTTCTTCTCCACGCGCAGGCGGCGGATGACCTCCACCGCGTCGCAGAACGGCATTTTCGCCTCAAGCACGGCAACGTCTGGCGCCTCGGACTTGATGGAGTTAAGCACCGAGTTTCCGTCGCAGCGGCGGGTGATGGCGTACATTCCCGCGTTTTTCAGAGCCCCTGCCCATGCCATTCCGCAGTCCGCAGAGTCGTTTCCGATAAGTACCTTGATCTGATTGGTCATTTTTCTTCTACCTCCGTAAGCATATGTTTATTTTCCCCGTAATAAGGGCTTTCCGCCCTTCGGTTTACTATATAATACCATAAAATGTAAATAAAATCAAGGCTTTTTTGGAAATTATGTGATAAGATTTCGTTAAGCTCTTTATAGCGCCAATTTGCCGACAAATGCGATAACAATCGCGAAAGTCGGCATTTTTATTCATGTGAAAATATGTCGAACATGGTCGAAGTCAGTCGGATGAGCGTTTTGTAATTTCCATTTAAAAATGGAAATAGCGCGGAAAACTCCGCGCCGCAGATTTATCTGTTTCCAACTTTCCCACCAAAAAGATACGACAGCCACACCGAAATCCCCGCCGCCAAGGGAGCCGCCGCATAGAACACCACCCGCATTAACACTGATGCATTTCCGCTGTCGAGCAAAACCGCCATCAGCACTACCGCCGCGATGGTGATTATGATTTCCAGCGCGAGATAAATCGCTCCCGCGCGCTTTGTTCCGAACCGCCGCGCCAGCGGAAAAACAGGGCAGAGGACGCCCATCTGTATCACTCCAATGCAAATAGGCACGGCTATCATTGGTTCGGCGGGAAGCGCGTTCTTTATACAGGCGATAACATTAAAAACAAGCGATACCACCGTAAGCAGCGCGACTATCATCCCCGATGAAACGAGTTTTGCCCCCGTGATGACCCTGCGGGAAACGGGGAATGTCGACACTATATCATGCCAGCCGCTGTTCACGTCGTCCTCCAGCGTGTTCAGCACGAAGGACGAGAATATGCAGATGTTTATGAAATTCAGCGACCCGTGAATAAACAGCATGATAAGGTCGGACATTTGCTTTGGCATATTGCTGCCGCTGTCAAGAAACAGCGCGACTATGTTCGGGAGCAGCATTATCATCAGCGCGGCCGCCACCTGAAACCTTACCGTAAAAATATCCTTCAGAACAAGCCCTTTCAACAGATGTTCCCCCTTTTCACCTTTTTGTAGATCATAAGATAAAGCACCGCATACAGCGCCGCGATCACCAGCAGGAACAGCATGACAAACCATCCCGAAAGCAGCACGCTGATGTCGATATTGATTTCATCGTTGGCTATCTTATGAACGGGATAAACCACCGCCGCGCCCATTATAACGCCGATTATCAGCGAAGCCTTTTCGCAGCTTTTGTATTTTATCGTCAGCGGAACTATAGCCCACTGCACTATGCTGCTCAACAAAGCCATCGCCGCCAGCGCCGCAAACATCCTCGCGTCGCACAGCAGTGCGCCGCCTTTTGCCAGATCGACAAGATAAAACACGCCGTACATAAAATTGCTCAGCAATAACCCGAACGCAAGATAGATGAGGTTTTTTATAAGCTCCGCGGAAACAAATCTGCCCTTTGTCACCGCGGCGAGAGTATAATCCGCGAAGCGGATTTTCAGGTTGTTTTCGAATTCCTTGGTGGTGACTTCCTGCGGCAGGGCCGCCGCAATGATGGACAGCATCGGCAGCATTACCGCCACGATGACTGCGTATTCACTACTTCCCGCCGAAAGGACGATTCCAAGAGTCCCTGCGGCAGCCGCTATCACCGTGTATACCGCGCAGCTGATAAGCCTGCCGCGGTTGTACAGCAGCGACGAATACAGTATTCCTTTCATCTCACACCACCTCGTCCTTTACATAGTAGACCATCAGCTCGTCGATGGAAGGCACCTCCTGTGCGATATCGGGATATTTCTCAAACGCGGTGGTAAGTACCTCGTGGGAATACCTGCCGCTGCGCATTCCGATGATATCCGCGCGGTCGATTTTCGCAAGCTGTTCTTCGGTGCATTTTAGGATACGGTGACGTTCTTTCAGTTCGTTGCGTTCCTCGCTGAAAACAAGGCGGCCGCTGTGGATAAAGCCTATGTAGTCCGCGATGTGCTCAAGGTCGCTGGTTATGTGGGTGGAAATCAGGATCGAGTGGCTTTCGTCCTGCATGAATTCAAGCAGCAGGTCGAGAATTTCGCTGCGGATAACGGGGTCAAGGCCGCCCGTGGGCTCGTCGAGAACAAGCAGTTTCGGCGCGTGCGACATTGCCGCCGCAATGGACAATCTCATCTGCATTCCGCGGGAGAAGCTTCCCAGCTTCTTGTTTATTGGCAGCCCGAACCGCGAAAGGTATCCGAAAAATTTATCGCTGTCCCAGCTTTTGAATATCCCGCCGAG
The DNA here is from genome assembly GCA_934481445.1 of uncultured Oscillospiraceae bacterium. Taxonomy (GTDB): domain Bacteria; phylum Bacillota; class Clostridia; order Oscillospirales; family Ruminococcaceae; genus CAG-115. The sequence continues at coordinate 6,068 of CAKSPC010000057.1, read as the reverse complement.
CACCTTGTCAAGCTGCTTTGAGTTCAGCCCTTTCGGGAAAGGCAGCTCATCGAACACCACGCCTATCTGCTCCCTTGCCTCTGCGGAGAGGTTCACTGCTTCCTCGCCGAATACCTTTACGGAGCCGCCGGACGGCTTTATAAGCCCGAGCACCGCCTTTATCAGCGTGGATTTTCCCGCGCCGTTCTCGCCGATAAGACCCATCACCGTGCCGCAGGGGATATCAAGATCTATTCCCTCCAGCGAGAATTTTGGGTAGTTGTATTTCAGCCCGCGAATTTCAATGCTGTTTTCCATATCATTACCTCCGTTATAAAAAATGAAAATATATAAACTAACTGTAAGCGAAAAAGCATACTTCCCCGAGTGCATCGGGTGTTATTCCATGAACAGCTTCAGTATATCAGCCAGTTCGTCGTAGCCTATGCCGCAGCGCTTTGCGGTTTCCGCCGCCTTGGTGAGATAACCCTCTATCTCCCGCAGGGTCTGCTCGCGTAGCATTTCGGGGTCGCGGGCGGAAACGAAGCTGCCGCGGCCGGTATAGCTTTCGATAAGCTTTTCCTGCTCGAGAATTTCGTATGCCCTTTTCGTGGTTATCACGCTGACCCGTAAATCCTGCGCCAGCGCGCGCATAGACGGCAGCGGCTCGCCCTCTTTCAGCTCGCCGGACATTATCATCGCCTTTATCTGCGACGCTATCTGGTCATAGATAGGCATACCGGCGGAGTTGGTTATGATTATGTTCATTCTGCCTCCTGTGTTATATTGTGTATATCTGATATATACAATATAACACATAGATACGCTTTTGTCAATAGGGTTTTAAAAATTATATAATCTTTTATTCCGATTTTTTATATGTCACGGTTGTGGCGTATTTTTTCTGCGAAAATACTATACAAAATAAAAATTATATGTTATAATAAACGCAAAGCGTTTATTATAAATTTAAATGCCTTGCACATACGTTCACCTTTGGTGAACTCCGTGCATATCGGCAAATTATATCATATCCTTGCGGATATGATATAATAAATTCAATACGTTTAAAAAGCCATACCCATGTCGATTAAATGACCGAAATGAAAAACGATACGCGCGGAAAATACGATAAACCCATCTCACTACATCCCTGCAACGACTAAACCAAGTGCCCGCGCCGCATATCAACATCCGTGCGCTTTCGACCATGTGCACGGCGGCTGTGCTTTTCCGTCCGCGCAGATATACCTGTCGCATTTCCGCAAAATATGGCTGCAAAAATTACCAAGGAGAATAAAAATGGAACATCAACAGAAAAAACGAAGCACCTTCTCGGGCAAGCTGGGATTTGTGCTTTCTGCGGCGGGAGCGTCGGTTGGACTGGGAAATATATGGCGCTTTCCGTACCTTGCGGCGAAATACGGCGGGGGAATATTCCTGCTTATTTATATAGTGCTGGCGCTTACGTTCGGCTACACCATGATAACCGCCGAAACCGCCCTCGGCAGAATGACGCAGAAAAGCCCCGTGGGGGCGTATAAGTCCTTCGGAAAATCAAAATTTCTGTCATTCGGCGGCTGGATAAACGCCGTGATTCCGATGCTGATTGTCCCGTATTATTCGGTCATCGGCGGCTGGGTCATAAAGTACCTCGCGGAATATATAATGGGTCACGGCGAGCAGCTTGCGGCGGACGGGTATTTCGGAGAGTTCATTTCAAACGGCGCATCGACGGAGATATGCTTCCTTATTTTTACTCTGTGCACGGTGGGGATAATCTTCGGCGGCGTCAGAAACGGCGTCGAGCGCGTTTCAAAATTCATGATGCCGATACTCGTTGTGCTGTCGGTGCTTATCTCGATCTATTCCGTGACAAGACCCGGCGCGCTGGAGGGCGTGAAATACTTCCTTATACCGAACTTCTCGAATTTTTCGTGGATGACGGTGGTGTCCGCCATGGGACAGATGTTCTATTCCCTGTCCATCGCGATGGGTATACTGATAACATTCGGCTCGTATATGAAAAAGGATGTGTCCATCGAATCATCCACAAAGAATGTTGAGATATTTGATACGGGCATCGCGATAATGGCGGGGCTGATGATAATTCCCGCGGTATTCGCCTTTTCAGGCGGCGACGCGGATACGCTTCAGGCGGGACCCTCGCTGATGTTCATTACTCTGCCGAAAGTATTTGCGACCATTGGCATGGGTAATATCGTGGGAGTGCTGTTCTTTTTCCTTGTACTCTGCGCGGCGCTGACAAGCTCCATTGCGCTTATGGAAAGCGCGGTATCCACATTTCAGGACGAGCTCGGCTGGGGCAGGAAAAAGTCTGCTGCGGTTGTAACGGTGATAATGGTGCTGCTGGGTACGCTGTCATCGCTGGGTTACGGTCCGCTGGGTAACGTTGAGATATTGGGTATGCAGTTCCTCGATTTCTTTGATTTCCTCACGAATTCCGTGATGATGCCGATCGCCGCAATCGCGACCTGCCTGCTGGTTTCAAGGACTGTCGGCGTGAAGAAGATAGAGGAAGAAATGACGGCGGAGAACGGCACTTTCAAGCGGAAGGTCATATTTAATTTTATGATAAAGTATCTCTGCCCCATCTTTGCGGCGATAATACTGATAAGCTCCGTTGCGAATGCTTTCGGGTGGATATCTATGTGATTTGGGGGTAAACGTTTAAAATATTCGCGCAGCGTATTGAAAGTTTTGCTCAAGCCTTTTTAGTTTACGCCAAAATCAAGGTGTAAGAATAGCGGGATTGTATATGTTGGCGTAAACTCAAGGCTTGCGGGTCAAGGGCAGCGCCCTTGTCTGCCGTTAGACACGCGTTTCGCGCTTAGTCTTGCAGACGGCGAAATTCCTCCGACTTCTAAAGCACTAAAGGGGTGTGGGAGGTACAAACAGAACGTTTGTACCTCCCACAGTTTCTTTAAATTACCTGCCGTTTTATTTTTTGACAAGCTCAAATCCACAGCGGGATTAATATGGCAGCTTGTCTTTTTAGTATATTTGCTTTTTTCCCGCACACCTTACTGAACAGCAACAGCCTCTCCGCCGCCCCATTCAACAAGGGTAAATCCGTTTCTCTCGAACCCGTCAAAATGCTGCGGCACGGTTTCGAAATACTCGGGCACGCTCGCATATATCATGAATACTCTGAGCACGCTGTCGGGCTGCGGATCAACCTTCAGCGGAACAGCCGCGGAATAATCTTCGGTGTGGAACGTGATGTAGTTATACTTGTTCTCCTGCATCCTCGGCAGCCAGTAAATTATGAACTCGTTGCGCTCGCGGGCATTCAGACCAATCTCAGCAAGCTTTTCATCTAGGAACTGCGCGGTGTCATTGCCGCTGACAACGGAGCCGCGGCTCATGTCCCATTCCGCGGAGCTTTCACCCTCCCAGTAGAGGCAGTAGTATTCCTTGCCTGTCGCCTTGTCGACGATGGTGCCGTCGGGGGACGCGGTGACATCCCAGCCGTCGCGGTAGTCGGGGTAGGTGCAGGTGAGTTCGCCGTCAAGCTTTATCTTTACGGTGACATCGGTGGTTTCCTCGGGGTACAGATAGATAACGGGCTTTGCATAATCGCCGAGGAATATGTAATTGAAGTTCTGTATCGTCGGGTCGTAGCTTCCGAAATAGTATGCGTCGGTGAGGTTCGCAAGCTTGAACCCGACCATGCGGTCGGTGACGGGCAGCTTTATATACCCGCTCCAGTTATTCGCCTTGCGGCTGAATTCATCGGAGTAAAGCAGGAATGTCTGCGTCATATCCTTGCAGTAGGCCTCGCGCAGCCATCCGTATATCTCCCACCTTCCGAATGAGGCAGTGTATTCGCCGTAGGTGTAGTAAGGCCAGTTAGGCTGTTCATCCGCCTGCGTGGGATCGTTGGGGTCATAGTAAGGGAAGTAGTCGTAATTCACGCCGAACTGAATTTCCTCGCCGTTCATATAATAATGGACATCGTTTTCTTCGCCCTCCGCAAATTCATTTCCGACAGAGCTGAATATCTCGGTGAATTCAAGCTTGCCGTCTTTCATGGTGAAAATATAATCGGCGGGATTGCTGTTGTTTTCGCCGCGTTTGAAACGCGACATGGTGTACCATGCCTTATCGCCGTTTTCAAGGGTTTTCAGACCGAGGATATTTCCGTGCGTGCTGAGCAGCCCGCTGTCGTCGTTGTACAGCGTGTCGACATATACAAGCTGCGAATTGTCCATGGAATAGATATCGACATCGCAGAACTGATTCCATTCGTTCGCACCGTCGACATTTACAAGACGGGCGATCAGTACCTCGGGTTTCCCGTCAAAATCAAGGTCGATAAGGTTCACGCCCATGATATCATCGGCGGTCAGCTTATCCTTTACAGAAAGCAGCGCCTTGTAGGTTTCGGCGGCGTCTGCGTTTTTCTTGTCGAATGCGTCGTCGCCCAGGAAGCAGACATCCAGCATAGTCGCCGTATCGTCCGATATTTTGTCCATGGCGGTGAGTTTACCCGCGGCTGTTATTCCGTCTGCGTTTGCCGTTATGGTTATGTTCATCGTCACGGCGGCGTAGCAGTATCCGTCCGTACGGTAATTCACTGTTTCTTCTTCGTCGTTCTCCTCATCCTGCACGATGGCGGAGCTTGCCTTAACAAACAGCGAGTCGCAAACTACCCGCTCGCCGTTTATGTCAAACGTGTAATTCCCGGCGGGTACGGCGTCAAGGCAGGGAAGGGGAATGTTGTACATATACGCGGGGTCGACCAGCACCGAAATATCCTCGTCAGAGCGGAAGTCCACAAAGGCGTTTGCCTTGATGTCCTTTAGCTCATAGCTTACGCTGTCGGCTCCGTGTGAAAGCATTTCAAGCTTCAGATCTGCGGCGGAACAAGGTGTTTTGGAGGAAGCTGCGGCGAGGAAATTATCCTCCGCGCCCGCGTTGTCCGCCTTGTCGAAAAACAGCGAGCTCTCGCGGAACAGCGGCTCGGTGAACAGTTTGGTGTCATTTGTTTCGGGCTCGGTGACGGTGCTGTCCGATTCGGATGCCGCTTCGGAAACGCTGCCGGATACGGAAACATCGTCCGCGGGGGAAGATGGCTCGGTCTTGGCGCAGCCGGAAACAAGCAGGATAGATATAGCTAAAATAAATGCAAAACGTTTTTTCATATAAAACACCTCCGTTTTTCTTCATTATAGCATTGCCGGGTTATAAATGCAACTACATTTCAATTACAGTTTGGTTACAAAAGGTTACAGTTTATGGGCAGCGTCGTTATCAGTTTCAAGGACTTCGAGTACAGGATAGACAAGCGTTATTCCGGTGGATCAGCCGATGTTTTTCCTGGACGGCGACCCGTATTTCAGTCTTGACGATGTGGCAGACGGCGCAGACAGCTATCGTGTTTTCCTGCACTATAAAATAAGTTCCGCGTGCCGGGCGACACAGTGAATACCTGTTTCACAGCGGAAGATCAAAATACGGATTTCTTGTACTGTCCTGCATAAACGGGGAATACAGCTCCTACGGCAGAGATAATATTCTTTATGCAACACCGAAATCCGCGGGGGATCCTCACAAGCCCGTGGTTAAGGCAGAACCGACCTACGGCGGGCGGATGTTACATGGAACGCTGTTGACGGTGCGGTAAATTACAGAGTTTTCGCCTGCGTTCCCGGGCAGAAGATACGACGGTCCGGGTCGGATACCACAGGAACCTCAATGACGGTAACGTGTCTGAAGGGCGGCGAAAAGACTGGTTTCATAGTGCTTGCGCAGTTTGCAAACAAATATACAAACAGGGCAGGAGCCGTTCCTTATGGTCGGCTTCTGTTATTTGTTCATGCGGTTTCTTTTGAAAATATGGCTGAACGGAGGCGTTACAAAAATATGTGTTCACGATTTCATAATAGTTGTTTTAGGCGTCCGCTTGGGTGATACGAAAAATGCAGAAAAAAATTAAAAAAGCTCTTGACAAATGAAATATAACGTGATATAATATATAAGTGCTCAAGAGAGCGTAAGCGCCAGTAGCTCAGCTGGATAGAGTATCTGGCTACGAACCAGAGGGTCGGGGGTTCGAATCCCTC
>CAKSPC010000056.1 GCA_934481445.1 uncultured Oscillospiraceae bacterium | reverse complement strand
TATCGACACTGATAGGCTGACGGGCGCGCTTGCCGGCATAACAGTTCTGTTTACGGAGCTTATGGCTTCGTTGGCGGTATTCAACAAGATGAATATCCAAATGACGGGAACGACAAAAGCTATCTCCGCAATGATAGGAATGTCGACAGCGATACTTATATTGTCGGCGGCTCTGAAAAACATATCAACGCTTGAATGGGATGAACTTGCAAAGGGTCTTGCAGGAATTGCCGTGCTGTGCACTGAGCTGGTCATATCGGCAAAGGTGCTGTCATCAGTCAACGGAACAGCCATCAAGGGCGCAACAGGACTTATAGTGCTGGCGGCGGCACTCAAAATAATGGCTTCTGTATGCAGGGAACTTTCAAGCTTTAGCTGGGAGGAACTTGCAAAGGGGCTGGCGGGCGTAGGCGTACTGCTCGCGGAGGTCGATATTTTCCTTAACACCGCAAAATTCGGCAGGCGGGCCGTGAGCACCGCGACGGGTATAGTCATCACCGCTGCGGCGGTCAAAATACTGGCTTCAGCTACTTCTGACTTCTCGGACATGAGCTGGGAAACTATCGGAAAAGGTCTGGCAGGGGTCGCGGGAATACTGGCAGAAATAACCCTGTTTGTGAACCTTACAGGCAAGGCGAAGAAGGTCGTTGCAACGGGCATCGCTCTTGCAGCAATAGCAGGAGCTATGAAGATATTTGCTTCTGTATGTTCCGACTTTGCCAGACTTAGCTGGGAGGGCATCGCAAAGGGACTTGTCGGGATGGCAGGCGCACTTACAGCGGTATTTGCTGCGGCGAAGCTTATGCCGAAGAACCTTGTCGGTATGGGGGCGGGTCTGGTTGTCGTCGGGGCAGCGGTGGCAATACTCACGGCTTCAATGAAAGCACTGGGCGGAATGAGCTGGGAGAGCATAGGAAAGGGGCTGTCGGCTGTCGGCGGTTCGCTGCTGATATTTGCGGGCGGCCTTAACATGATGAAAAAGACCGCGGGTGCTTCAGCTTCGCTGCTACTGGCCTCGGTGGCGCTGGGTCTGCTTGTTCCCGAGATAAATGCACTCGGCAAAATGGACATCGGGCAGATAGGAACGGCGTTGATCGCCCTTGCGGGGGCGTTTGCGGTCGTCGGGATTTCTGCGGCGGTGCTGAAACCTCTGACGGGCACTATAATAAAGGTATCGGTCGCGATGGCGCTGTTCGGCGTTGGCGTGGCGCTGGCGGGGACGGGTCTGATCGCTGCCGCGACGGGACTTACGGCATTGTCAGCAAGCCTTGTGGTGGTTGCTTCTTCTCTCGGCGAAATAATCACGGGAATATGTAACTCCGTGGCTTTGAGCGCGGATGCTATCGGGAACGCCTTTACCGAAGTGGTGAGAGCTATATGCAACTCGCTTCGGGAAACGATTCCCCTTATCGCAGACACGCTGGTAAAAGTCCTTGTCGAGGCGCTGACTTCTCTGAGGGATTACCTCCCGAAGATAGTCGACCTTGTGCTGGATATCCTTTCAACACTTATGGACAAGCTTCAGCTAAGGCTTCCCGAACTGGCAAAAAAGGCGGTGGACACCCTTAAAGCTTTCTTTGCGGCGCTGGACGACGCACTTGGAGTCGGAGGACTTGAAAAGCTGATGACCTCTATAACCGCGGCAGCGGGGATATTCCTTGCACTGGCGGCTGCGGCGAAGCTGATATCCTCGATAGACACAAAGAGCGCTATCAAGGGACTTGTCGGATTTGCGGCGTGCGTCGGCGCGATGGTGGTACTTCTTGCGGCGCTGGGCGGGCTTCAGCAGATACCGGGGATAGGATGGCTCATCGACGAGGGTGCGAAGTTGTTCGGGAAGATAGGCAACGCGCTTGGCTCGTTTGTCGGAAACCTTATAAACGGGTTGGTGTCGGCTATGCCCGCGGATATCTCGCAGGTGCTGACAGCCATTGCTTCGATAGAGGTTATTGCATTAGCGTTCAAGCCTCTTACGGAAGCGTTGGACGGCGTTGATATTCTTGGAGCGGTGAAAACGCTCGGAGTGGTCGGCGTTGCGGTTGGCGGACTGGCGGCGTTACTCGCTGTAATGGGCGGACTGGCACAAATACCCGGATTTGATTGGATAATCGACGAGGGCGGAAAGCTGCTTATCAAAATAGGTTCAGTCATAGGCGGATTTATCGGCGGACTGATCGACGGCATAGCAACTGCCGTATCCAGCAGAATGGATGAAGTGGTCAAGGGTCTGCTTTCGGTCATCGGCGTTGTGGCGGCGGTAGCGAAGATATCCGATGTTATAGAAAAAGTCCACTTTACGGGAATGGCGCAGGGCATTGCGGGCATTGCAATCGCTATACTCGGCATAACTGCCGTGCTTTCGGCACTTGGCGGATTAGCGCTTATACCCGGATTTGATGATTTCCTTAACGGCGGCGCAGATGTCCTTGCCGTTATCGGAAGCGCTATCGGCAGGTTCGTCGGAAGTCTTGTGAGCGGTATTGGCTCGGGGATAAGCTCGGGACTGCCTAAGATGGCGGAGGGTCTTTCTGCGTTTGCAAACGGTGTGGCTCCGTTCATCAGCACGATGAAAAACATAGACGACACCGTTCTGCAAGGAGTGCTTGCCTTGAGCGGCACGATTCTGGCGCTTACGGCGGCTGATTTCTTGCAGGGAATGGCGGCATTTGTCGGCGGAAAGGCTTCAATCGCCGATTTCGGAAAGGATATTGCCGAACTGGGTCCGTCGCTGGTTGCGTTCTCGGAGAGCGTTGCTGGACTTGATGGGGCGAATGTTAAGAATGCGGCAGAAGCTGCACGGGCGCTCGCGGAAATGACATCCGTTATCCCGAACGAGGGCGGCGTTGTAAGCTGGTTCGCGGGAGAAAACAGCATATCAAAATTCAGCGCTGATATCGTCGAACTCGGCAAGGGGCTTTCGGCATTCTCGGATGAAGTTGCTGATATTTCACCGGAGAATATAAAGGCTGCTTCTGAAGCAGGTAAGGCTTTGGCGGAAATGACAGCGACGATACCGAATGAAAATGGCGTTGCACAGTGGTTTGCGGGAAGTAAGAGCATTTCAAAATTCGGCGCTAATATAGTTGATCTTGGAAAGGGTCTTGCTCAGTTTTCAAATGAAGTTGATGATGTTGCACCCGAACGGGTAAAATCAGCGGCTGAAGCAGGCAAAGCGCTTGCGGAGATGACAGCGACAATTCCAAACGAAAACGGTGTTGCACAATGGTTTACAGGTACCGCGAGTCTGTCTAAATTCAGTGGTGATATTGTTGAGTTTGGTAAAGGACTTTCGGCGTTTTCAAAGGAAGTTGTTGATATTTCTCCCGAAAATGTTAAAGCTGCGTCAGAATCAGGCAAAGCGCTTGCGGAGATGACGGCGACAATTCCAAATGAAAACGGTGTTGCACAATGGTTCGCTGGAAGTAAGAGCCTTTCTAAATTCAGTGATGATATAGTTGTATTTGGAACCGCTATATCGAAGTATTCTGGCAATGTCGTTGATGTTGACCCCACAAAGGTTGCAACTGCAACTAAAGCTGGCAAGGCGCTTGCCGAAATGACCAAAATCATTCCGAACAGCGATGGTGTTGCACAGTGGTTTGCGGGAAATCAGAGCCTTTCGCGCTTCGGCGACGAGATAGCCGATTTTGGCACGGGTTTGAACAAATTCTCGGGCAATATAGGCAACATCGACGTCGAGAGTGTGAAAACAGCGGTGGAGGCGGGCAAGGCGCTTGCTGAAATGACCACTGTTATTCCCAGCGACGAGGGCGTTGCGCAGTGGTTCGCGGGTTCTCAGAGTATCGCGCATTTTGGCGATGAAATAGCTGAATTCGGTTCGGGTATAAAACGGATGTCCGATAACGTTGCGGGGCTGGACGCAGAGGTGGTGAAAACCGCTTCGGAAGCGGGAAAGACCCTTGCAGAGATGACAACTTCCGTTCCCGAAAAGATAAACGTATCTGTATTCGGCAATGCGCTGAAAGATATTGCTGAATATTCCGTGGAATTTTCGGACGCGCTGAAAGACGTTGATATTTCGGCGGCGACAGACTCCATCGGGGAAATACTCGATCTCAGCGGCAGTATTCAAAATGACGAACTGACAGGGCTGAACGCGCTGGCGAATACACTGGAGAGGGCTTCGGACAAGGGCGTGAAGAACTTTGCGAAGACTTTTTCGGGGGACGACGCCGCGCGCAACGTTCGGACGGCAATCGGCACGATGATGAAACGTGCTGCGGACGAAGTGACCGCAAATGCAGGAAGGATATCCGACGCATTCAAAGAGGCTTTCGGCAAGGCTGTTGAAGCAGCAAAAGAAAACGCGGACAGCTTCCGCGAACTCGGAAAGAATATGCTGCGTGGGTTTGCTGAGGGCATACGCAATTATATCTACGAGGCTCAACAGGCGGCGCGGGAAATGGCTTCCGCTTCGGCGGACGCGGCGCGGGATGAGCTGGATGTTCATTCTCCGTCCCGTGTGTTCGCTGCGATTGGAGCGTTTACGGGCAGGGGATTTGTTGACGCGCTGGCGGGTTATGCCGATGCTTCATATTCGACCGGCGCTGACGTTGGAGAATCTGCGAAAAACGGTATAAACTCGGCCATCGGCAGGATATCCGACATTATCAGTGGCAACGTTGATATTCATCCGACAATACGACCGGTGCTCGATCTTTCGGACATCACTGATAATGTTGGAAAGATAGACGCAATGCTGAGCCGCGAACAGGCTGTAGGCATTAGTGCCGACATTTCTGCGACCCGCGAAAGAATGCAGGCAGAGAATGATATTTCGGAGAGGAGAGCGGGCGCGAATATTACATTCACGCAGAACATCAATTCTCCGAAGGCACTGGACGCAAAAACAATATACAGGCAGACGAGAAACCAGTTCTCGCGCATGAGGGAGGTGCTCGACACTTGATAGAAAGCGTTACGGTGACAAACAGCAAGGGTGAAACGCTTGTTATGACACTTGCTGACCCTTGGGCGAGCGGATTTGCGATATCCGGAATAACGGGCGTGGGACCCGTGGCTGCCAATGTCAGCACCACAAGCTATGCTTCCCGCGATGGCGCGGTATTTAACTCGGCAAGGGTCGATATCCGCAACATCGTTATCAGTATGATATTTATGGGGACAAATTCCGACAGTATTGAAGATATTCGCCATAGGTCATACCGATATTTCCCGATAAAGGATAAAATCACGCTGAAATTCAAAACGGAAAACCGCGAATGCTCAATCGAGGGTTATGTTGAATCTAACGAGCCCGAGATATTCTCGCAGAGGGAGAGCACGCAGATATCCGTTATATGCCCCGACCCGTATTTCTATGACAACTCGACAAAGCAGAAAATTTCGTTCTTTGCCAAGGTGGACGCGTTCTCGTTCCCGTTTACAAACGAGGGGACAGACAAGAAGACCATAATCATGGGCAAAATCATGAAACAGTTTACGAAATCCTTCAACTACGACGGCGAGGGAAGAACGGGCGTTGTGATAACCCTTGATTTCATCGGGGCAGTGGCGGGGAAGATCACAATTACCAACAATACGACGGGGCAGAAGATGATAATCGACACCTCGCTGTTTTCGGGAGGATACAAAATAAAGAGCACGGACAGGCTGGCGATAGACACCAACCCCGGCAGCAAATATGTTCGGCTCGGAAAATCCGTAAATGGAGAAACCCCGACATCGGGAACTAATATCCTTAACTGCGTGGCAGCGGGGTCGGAATGGATTGAGATAGTCCACGGCGAAAACAACTTTACGATAACGGCTGACGAGGGACAGGAAAACATCGAAGCTTCTGTGCGCTCGGTGATAAAATATGAGGGAATATAATGGAGATACGGCTGCTCAACAAGAAATTCGCACCGATAGAAGTTATTGATATTTATACCTCGTTCATCTGGACGGACAGATATTACGAATGCGGGGACTTTGAACTGAAGCTCCCGCTTTTGTATATGCCGAAAAAGATGGCCGTGGGGCTTTATATTACATACGACCGTTCGGATCGCGCAATGATCATCGAAAGTATGCAGATGGACCGTACAAGCGACGACGAAAATATCGTCACGGTTTCGGGGCGGTCGCTGGAGATACTGCTTGACCGCAGGGTGATATATGAATATGTGTACTTCAAGGATGGAAAACTGGAGGACTATATTCATTTGCTGCTGAAAAATGCAGCGATATCGCCGAAGAACGAATATCGGAAAATAACGGGCTTTTCATTCAAAAGCTCGGGTAATGCAGATATTTCGGCGATAACGGTCGAAGCGCAGCATCAGGGGGAGAGCCTTTACAACGTCATATGCGACATCTGCAAAAAGGAGCACATCGGGTGGAGGTTGAGAATAGTAAACTCGGGGCTGGAATTCAGTCTTTTTCTCGGAAAGGACCGTTCTGCTTCGGTGGTATTTTCAGAGGGAATGAATAATATATCCGAGTGCCAGTTGCTGAAATCGGTAAAAGACTATCGCAATGCGGCGCTTATAATCGGCGGAGAGGACGCTGACGCGGGAAAGGTGTACACCGACACCGATTCGGCGGACAGCAAAACCGCGATATCGGGAATAGAACGCCGCGAACTGCCCGTGAAAAGCTCGACGAAATACAAAACCACCGACAGCGATGGAAATACGGTGACTCTTACAAAAGCGCAGTATCTTTCGGTGCTCCAAAACGAGGGAAAGGACAAGCTTACGGAGCATCGAGTCACCTGCACGGCAAACGGAAAAACAGACAGTGCTTATGGTCAGTTTGAGTATGGAGTCAATTTCACCCTTGGCGATATCGTTACGATAGACACGGGTTTTACGGACGCGACATCAGCAAGGGTCACGGAAGCGACTTTCTCTGTCGGGGTGGACGGATTTGAAGAGTATCAGTCGTTCGAGAGCACGGACGATGATAGTAAGGAGGTTGATGCTTAATGTCATTGCTCTATGGTTTTTACAACGCAAAGCTTGTCGACGGGGCATATGACCGCACCTATGACGCGGAGGACTTCGGCAGAATGTTTGACGGAATTATATCCGACGGCGTTCTGCCAACCTACGGTAAGAAATTCAAGGTGACAAAATATTCCGATACCAAGGTCAAAATCGACACGGGAAAAGCATGGCTCAACGGGACATGGAGCATACTGGACAAGCCGATTCTTATGGATGTCAACACAGCGGCACCAATAACCGCTATTGTTCTCCAGATAAACAAGAACGGGCGGACAAACAGCATTATCGCAATCGGCGCCGGAAACACACTGAATCTTATGCATGACGACGACCTTGGTGTCTATCAGTATTGCCTCGCGTACGTCAAGGTCGCAAACAAGGTTATAACCAGTATAGAATCACACGTCGGCAACGGCAGCGAAAACGTTACGCCGCTGGCGACTTGTCTTATGGGCGGCGGAAGCAGCAGTTCGGGCGGCACGAACGGTACGATGTCGGCATCGGCTTATACAACTGGTATCAAATTCGACAGCAACAACGGATTTGCACTGACTTTCAAGGATGAAAAGGGGTTGACATACGTCAATAATTACGCGATGCTGCTGAATAAGGACGGCACTATTGCGGCAATAACAAACAGGACCGCGGGAAGGAGCATAACGGTAAGCTATGAATGATGATTTCAGGAAAGGGTTCATCTTGGGAATGGCGATGAATCCACTGTATGTAGTCACCGAAAAGGATGCCGTAGCCAGTGACGAAACAGTGGCAGTGGCGTCAGCAGTCCTGATTGCGGAAACGTTCACCGAATTTATAAAACCTGCGGAGATACCGGGAAAGGAGTAAAGATGTTAAATTATATTAAAAAAGTGTGCGGCGGAACGTCAGGCGCATCGGCGAGCGCTGCCGGAATTTTTGCTGATATAAAGGCGAATTTCAAAAGCGTTATCGGGTGGACAGAGACGAGCGATGGTTTTTTCGTATGCCCGCATGACAAAAATGCAGCCATCGAATTCACGATGACTGAGACCAAGGCAGACACTACATACCTGATCAAAATGTTTTGCCACACAAGGGAGAGCGAAACATTTTCGTGGGTATCGACCGAAAACTCGATACTGTCCTACACTGAGGGGGTCACGGCAACAGAGTTTTTTATGACGATGTATGTATCCGCAAGCGGTAAGACTTTTTCACTTGGGTTCAGTTCGACCAGAGACGCTCTGCCAGTAACTGTTATTGCCGGAATGTGCAGTGGAACAATGGCCTTTTATGCATCGAATATACTATTATGCAGCGGTCTTTCTGCCCGTAATACGACATCCGGATATTGCCATAATTATACAGCGATCGTTGACAAAAGTTTTGACTTTTATGTGGCAACCATGATCAACCCCATGCTCGGCATTTCGTTCGACGAGCTCGTTAAAATAGTGAGCACCCCTTATTCGCTGTCGGTCAATCAGTTGTTTAAGTCGTGGGCAGGTTCATATCGGGTCATATCGGAGAACAAAATCGGTATTCTGGTTCAGGGTGATCACTGATAAGGGGTGTATGTATATGGAAATGTGGTCGCAGTTTATCCTGACGATTCTGGGTTCGGTGCTGGCGTCTTCAGGATTATGGGCGTTTTTCACCAAAAAAGCTGAACGCAAGGATACGAAAACGGAGATGCTTATCGGACTGGCTCATGACCGAATAATGTCATTGGGAATGTTTTATATCGAACGAGGCTGGATGACCTCAGATGAATATGAAAATCTCCGCACATATCTTTTTGAGCCGTACAGCAAGCTTGGCGGAAACGGTTCGGCGGCGAGGGTTATGAAAGAAGTCGACGACAAGGTTGAGATAAGGTCGGCAGCGGGTCTGGTCAGACGGGATTGGAACAGCAAATGACATTAATAGCGGTATCGACTGCTTCGCGATATTTTATCGGAAGCTCACGATACACCAGCATCAGGCGGTGTTCGGCGGACGAGCCGCTGATATTTTTCGCGTCGGATATGCCGAGAAGATAATCGGTCGTAACGCCAAAATATCTTGATATGGATATTAACATATCTATCGGCATATTTCCCCCTGTTTCATACAGGCTTATGCTCGCTTGGGTGACGTTCATTTCCTCGGCGAGTTTTTCCTGTGATATCCCCGACGATCGGCGCAATTCGCGGATACGGTTCCGTATTATTGTCATTATATTCCTCCTGATGCGTTTGTATGGGAGTTATATTTTGTTCCCGATACGATTATACCATAAGGCAGCACGAGTTTTCATAAATATCCTTTATAGGTTTATAAGGGATATTTATTGATACGGTCTGTCAGGTGGTGCTATAATTATATCGACAGGCGCAGGTCACAGCTCTTTGACAACAGAAAAGCGGGCTACAAACGGTGAGGTTTCATATGGGCGCGATGATATTTCTGACAAAATATACATCGGCGCGGGTGTATCAAAGGAACGAGCGCCCGAAACCGAACCTATAATGATACTTCCGGCGACGGTTGACCCACAGGAATGGGCAGAGGAGAACCCTATGGTGAGGGCGCATTACTCACGGTCTGCTTATAACGGCGCGGAGTGCTCCGATCGTTTCGGGGCGCTCGGTGCTGATATTTTCAAACGAGGGGAGGAAGCAACATCACACAGAAACAGAAGGACGATATTCTGAAAGGAATAGCGCTGCTGCTGGACGGGATGGTCGATCATGAACCGTCTGCTGATATTCCTGACAGATGCAGAATGCTTACGGTACGGGAATGCACGCAGGTGGCAGAGGGGCTTTCAGAGCACACAATACGTCTGCTTATAAAGCGCGGAGAGTTATCTGCTATACGAACGGGCGAAGGGAGGAATGGGAAGATACTTGTCCCCGAACGGGCACTGATGAACTATATAAACGGGATAGGTAATTGATATTTACACAGCATTTTGTTTTTATCCATCGGCTGATATTTACTGGACTTTCGCGCGGGTATGTGGTATAATATTACTGCGAAAGTGCCATGAACGGAATGGAGGATAATTTCATGGCAAATATAAGAAAACGCGGGGATTCGTATCAGATACGCGTGAGCGTTGGGTATGACGCACTCGGGCGGCAGATCGTACGTTCTATGACGTGGAAGCCTAAACTAGGCATGAGCGAGAAACAGATCGAAAAGGAACTGAACAGGCAGGCGGTTTTGTTTGAAGAGGAACGAACCGATGGATATTCCGGAGGCTCGGTCAAATTCGAGAAGTTCGCAGAGGAATGGATGTGCGAATACGCCCAAAAAAATCTGAGAAACACTACATACAACACTCTTTGCAGGATACGTCCGAGGGTTTATGATGCACTTGGACATATAAGCATGGACAAGCTGACGGTGCGGCAGATACAGAAGTTTATAAACTCGCTTTCAGAGGAAGGGGCGAACAAGGTGAACGGCAAGCCGCTGGCGCCGGTAACTGTAAGGCATATGCTGGCTTTCGTATCCGATGTTTTTTCGTATGGCATTCGGATGGGGATAGTGAGGGATAACCCGTGTTCTAAAGTAATACTTCCGAAGCTGAACCCGCCGAAGAAACGAATATATACCCGCGAAGAGGTGTGCAGGCTTATGCAATGCCTTGAGAACGGGAACCTGCAATACAGGGCGCTGTTTACGCTGCTGATATTTACAGGATGCAGGCGCGAAGAGATAATGGGGCTCGAATGGAAAGACATCGACCTTGAGAATGGCATTATTGATATTTGCAGGACATCCTGTTATACGCCTCGGAACGGGATATACACCGACACAACGAAGACAGAACGCTCCAAAAGGCTGATAAGAATCCCCAAGGATGTTGCTGATATTCTGAAAGAACATCGGGCAGACCAACTGCAAAGGGCTGAACTGCTCGGAGATAAATGGGCAGACTGCGACAGGTTGTTTACAAATCAATACGGAAAACCGCTTCATCCCGGGGTTCCATACTGCTGGCTGAGCAAATTCTGTAAGAAGAATGATATTCCGTTTTACGGGCTGCATACGTTCAGACATCTGTTTGCCTCGCTGTTGGTGAGCAACGGGGTCGATATCGTTACCGTTTCGGGCGTGCTTGGGCACTCTGCGGTCAGCACTACCAGCAATATTTATTGTCATATGCTGGACGAAGCGAGGATTCGAGCTGCGGATACCGTTTCGGCTGCTCTGGGACTGGGGACTGCTATAATGGACAAATAATGGACAAGCTTGGTGCTTGAGCGTGTTCCTGTCTGATAGTTGGCTTGGTGGAGCCGTTTGAGGAGGGGTGAGTGTGGGAGGATGGATATTATTCATATCTTTCCACTTGATAAGTTTTTTGGGTTATGATATAATAAACGCAGAGAGTTTATTATACCATAAATATGAACAAAGGAAAAATCAATGAAAACCGTTATTACCGATAACAGCCTGTGCGCATTTGCACTGAGCGAAAATGCTGACCCAAAGCATATATATAACTACATTTCCGCCCTCGGTGACGCAGGCGTGAAGTATGCTGAGATAGATTTCAGGACCGTTATGAAGATGTCCGAGCTGCCTGAGAACATCGGCTATGTTTTCCGCATGGTCGACCCAATGTTTGCGGAGCTTGCGGATGTGTTTGATTTCAGCTACATCCTTGTAACCCTGAACGACATGAAAAAGCGCATACGCACCGAGCAGCCCGTTATCCTTGAGGTGCAGGGACTGAATACCGTCAGCAACAAGCTGCTGTATCTTGCGCAGTCGCAGATAGATGGAAAAATATCCGAGGCGAGCATACGCGGTTCTTTCCCGATTATGCCCCCGCAGGAGGCGGCGAGATATGTTTACAAAATAAAAAACGCAGTAACCGTGCCGATAAACATCTGCCCGCTGAACGAGAACAGATGCGCCCTGGACAGCGCGATAAAGCTTTCGATGGCTTCGGTGGACAGTCTTACGCTGTGTATGGGGCTTACTAACAAATACGCAAGCATCGAGGAGTATCTCTTCACGCTTATGGCGGTGCACGAAACGCTTCCCAAGGAATTTGACATGGCGGCGATTTGCCGCGCGGCGTTCTATCACCGTCTTATTTTCAGAAACACCGTGGGCGACAGCATAACCAATATCATGCGCCTGCTTGACCACGACATACATAGCCTTACGAATGTCGATACCGGTGAGCGTGTAAGGCTTCATATGTCGCTGAAAGACAACCAGTATATGCGCAGGCACTTCGTTTCCGCGATAGAAAAAATGGCGGAGGAAGAGGGGATACCCGACGATGTTTTCGCGGATATCTGCGCGGCGGTAAAATATTTCGACAAGGGAATTTACAACGAGGAGCTTCTGTATAAAGAAAAAAAGGGGCTTCTTAACTGAACAAAGAGAGGAATTACAAATGATAAAGCTTATCGCAAGCGATATGGACGGCACTCTGCTTAATGACAGCAAGCAGATACCCGCGGATTTTCTTGATGTTGTCGACGAATTAGAGAAGCGCGGAATATTTTTCGCGGTATCCAGCGGGCGGACATACCTCGCGCTGGATCACCTTTTCCCCGAAGAATACCGCAGCAGGATAGATTTCATCTGCGACAACGGCGCCTGCGTCATGCATAAGGGTAAGCCCGTGAGCGTCACCCCGCTGGACCGCGAAACCTATGAGGAACTTCTAGATGCCTGCGAGAAAATTGGCGGGCTGAAAATACTTGTCTGTGCCGAAAGCGGGACATATCACAAAAAGGACACCGGCACATTCACCGCCGAGATACAGAAATACTACCGCAGGCATATCGAAACTGATGATTTCCTGAGCATTCACGAAACGATATACAAGCTTGCCGTCTGCGATATGCAGGGAACGATGAACCGCGGAAAGCCCGAGCTGGATAAAATATTCGGCGACAGGCTCAACGTGCAGGTCAGCGGTCCTATCTGGATGGACGTAATGGCGTCCGGCGTAAGCAAGGGAAAGGCGCTGATGTCGCTTCAGCAGGCGATAGGCGTAACAAGGGAGGAAACCATGGCATTCGGCGATTATTTCAAC
>CAKSPC010000055.1 GCA_934481445.1 uncultured Oscillospiraceae bacterium | reverse complement strand
GTGTCGTTTGCAACGCCGTTGAAGCGGTAGCGGATAACACGTCCGTTAGCGCCGCTCTTTACGAAGCTGTAGCCGCCCGCGTTGTTGGAAATGATCGCGCCGTACTCGGGGTCGCCGAGGTAGTTTGCCCATGCCGAGGGTGTGTCGGGACGGGTGATGACATACTCTTTGTTGAGTTCGTCGAAATGACCGTAGTTCATGTTTGTATCCTCCGTTTTATTATGCCGCATGGCGGCTTGTGTTTATATGTATATTATAGCAGTAAATCGTTTTCATTACAAGGGCGGTGATTTGCACAAATTTTTTTTAGCTTTTTTGTTGAACATAAACAATTATAAGTTTGCGGTTCAAATCGCCTGCTTATCATAATCGCACATAAATCCGCACAGACCGCAGCGATAGGTATACCTTTTTTTGCCCGTTGAGCCGGCGAGAAGTCCGCCTGCTTCGCCGAACAGAAGTGTGCCAACAAAAGCTTTACCCATAGAAAAGCCTTTATTTTCGACGTCGACAAGGCGCCATTCTGCACATTTTCCGCAGGACGGGCAGTATCTTGGCGCAGTTTTCCCCATAATATCATCTCCGTTCAACAAAATGTGCCGCGCAGATTTTCGGCGCGAACGCTGTACGCCCGCGCCGAACTGCCGTAATATGATCCTTAATTATTTGTAAAGGCTGCCGTAAGCCGCGCAGGCCCTGTAATCCGCGCCCTCGAGGTCGGTGGTGCCGAATGCGCTCCATGCGTGCGGTCTGAACAGACGCTCGTCCGAGATGTTGTGCAGGGAAACAGGGATACGCAGCATACTTGCCAGCGTAACCAGATCCTCTCCGATATGGCCATAGACGAAGCAACCGTGGTTTGCGCCCCAGTTTGCCATTACATTATATACATCGGAAACCGCCGCCTTGCCCTCGACGGTGATGGGTGCGAACCATGTAGAGGGCCATGTCTTGTCGGTGCGGTCGAGCAGGGTCTTGTTCACGTCCGCAGGAAGTTCCACGGTGTAGCCCTCGATGATCTGAATTGTCGGGCCGAGGTGCTTTACATGGTTAACGCGGGCGAATGTGCAGGGCATAACTCCCTGTGTGGAATAGCTGGAGGAAAATCCGCCGCCGCGGAAGTAGCCGAGGTTAGCGCAGGGCCATGTCGTAGCCTTTAAGCAAGCGTCGATGTCCTCGGGAGTCATATCCCACCAGGACTTCATTACGCTCTCGCCGTTTACCTTAACGGCGCCGGTGCCGTCCAGCGCCGCCGCGCCGCTGTTGATAAGATGGATAAATCCGCCCGCAGCCTTGCCGTCGGGAGTCCAGCCGGTAACGCGCTTAACGGCGTCTGGGGACCAGTATGTACGAACATCAGCGAATATAGCGGCCTTGCCAGTCAGCAGGTGAAGCAGCATGAGGGTAACACCGTTGAGGGTGTCGTTTTCCGTTGCAAAGGGGATAGGCTCGCGGGCGCCGTTCCAGTCGAAGGTTGAATTGAGTATCGCCTCGGTGAAGTCGGCGTTGGGCATGAAGTCCGTCCACATTCTCTGACCCTGGAAACCGCCGAGGATGGCGTTTCTGCCCTTTGCTTCTTCAAGCCAGCCCTTTTCTTTCAGCTTTTCGTTGCCGTGGAGGATGTCCTTGACGATGCAGGTCATCTTTGCGATGAACTCCCAGTTCTCCTCCTTTTCCTTTTCGGAGAGGACGGGGCGCATATATGTCATACCCTCGGTGGGATTGATGTCGATACCCTCGGGGCACTTTTCCTTTATCCATGCGAGAGCCTTCTTGTATTCGGCTTCGTCGTAGATACCGAGCTTTTCGCGGCGGATAATTTCGGTCATATCCACCCATTCGGGGTGAATGCCGAGGTAGCTGCGGAAGAAATCCTCGTTGCAGTATGCGCCCGCGATGCCCATTGCCTGTGCGCCGATGTTAACGTAGCTCTTGTTCTTCATATCGCCGACAGCCGCCGCACAGCGTGCGAAGCGGAGTATCTTCTCCTCGACGTCCGCGGGGATAACGGTGTCGTCCGCGTCCTTTACATCGTGGCCGTAGATGGAGAAGCAGGGCATTCCTATCTGCGCGTATGCCGCGTTTGCCGCCGCGAGGAACACCGCGCCGGGACGCTCGGTGCCGTTGAAGCCCCATACAGCCTTAATGGTGGCGGGGTCCTCGTCGATGACCTGCGTTACATAGCACCAGCAGGGTGTGACGGTGAGGGTGGCGGTTACATTCTCGCGGGAGAATTTGTCCGCGCAGGCTGCGCTTTCCGCAATGCCGCCGATGGTGCTGTCCGCGATGACGCACTCAACGGGGGTGCCGTCGGCGTGGCGCACTTTGCCTGTGATAAGCTCCGCGGCTGCCTTTGCCATGTTCATGGTCTGCTCCTCTAGGGATTCGCGGATACCGAACTGTCTGCCGTCAATGACGGGTCTGATGCCTATTTTAACTGACATAATGGATTTCCTTTCGACGTATGTTTCTCCCGCGGGCGGGATAGATCTTTGCATTAATTCAAATATATTATATCAGATTTTGTTGTGAATTTCAATAGATTTTTTTAATATTGCCTGCTGTTTATGTGTGAAATGCACACGGAAATGCCCCGCTTCGGATATCCTCCGATTGCGGGGCGGTCGGTATATTATTCCCAGTGGAAGTGCCATACGGTGGAATTGCGCAGGCCGTCGGCAAGTTCGCCGATGCTGCGGATAGTTCCGTTTTCCGTCACGATATCGGGGCAGAAGCCGTACATCTCCACCGCCAGCGGAAGCGCTTTTCCTCGGCTGACGGGTTCCTCAACGGCGAAATTAAGCTCGTTGTGGGCTATAACGGCGGGGACGGCGCCGTGCTTTTCGTACCAGTATTTTGCTATGGCGGTGAGCGCCTGCGTATCGGGGCAGCTTCCCCATGCGCCGAAAGGCACATACGCGAACACTTCCCATGGCTCGGTTACGGGTATCTCCGCGAGGATGGCAGGACGCGTGCCTGCACCTCCGTCGCTCCAGAGGCTCAGCAGGAACCGCAGGGGGTCGCCGTTGGCGATGTATCCCACAAGATCATCCCAGCTTCCGCCCTCCTCCTCAAGTTCATCCTTGAGGTCGTCGATAAGTTCGGAGAGGATTTTTTCGCCGTTCGGCACTGGCAGGGACATCATCATTTTGCGGTAGAATTCCACTTTTTCGGGGTCGTAGCCGTATTCCGCGTTGATATCCGCGGCGACGGTGTTTGCCATCATGTTGTGCCATATCATGCGGTCGGGCACGATAAATACGGGGGTGAAGCCTTCTTCCTTTCCCCGCGCGGAGGCTTCTGAGTACGCCTTGTTGAGTTCCTCGTCGTCATCGGCGGCGGCAAACAGGCGGCAGCGGCAGCCGAGGAAGTTTATCATGGACGGGATAAGGTCGGCGTCGTCCTCCTCACTTTCGAGGATAAGCTTTTTTTTCGCGTCGTCGTTGGGTTCGTAGGTGGTGAACCACCCGTCGCCTATCGGCTCGAGAAATATCGGGTACAGCTCGGTAAGGCTTACCACCCACGGGGCTTTTCCGTATCGCTTTTCGAACTTTTTCTGAAGCTGAGCGAGTTCCTCGGTTTTCAGAGTGCCTGCACCTGCGGCGTCGTAGCGCTCGCGGAGCCATTCCTGTATGGGCTCCTTTCCCTTTGCGGGTATCTCGGCGATGCAGATGGGCGCGAAGCCTATATTCGAATAAAAATCCGTAAGCCCCTTTTGATTTATGCAAACTCCGCGCGGATCACAGGCGATGAGCAGGGGGTAAAATCCCTCGGAAGCGCCCCTTAGACGGGCGTTTTTCAGTTCTTCCCTTACAAGACCGTAGTTGGCGGAATTGTACGCGGTGCAGGGGCATCCGGTGAGGTCGTTCATCATTTTGGAGAACGATCCCGCGGCTTCTTCAAGGCGCTTGGTGAAGTCGCGGTCGAAATCCGCGAAGCTGCGTTCGATGTATTTTGAAAGCCTTTCGTAGTAGTCCTCGTTAAAGGGCACGAAAAGGTATGCTTCATCCTTGAATTCGGCGCAGTTGTATTTCTCGGTGCCGAAATAGTCCTCGGCGCAGCTGTCCACATCGCATGGGAAGGAGTGTTCGCGGACGTCGTCGGAGCCGTAATAATACGTTGTAAAGGACGCGCCTTCATAGGTGAAAAGGTCGAAAAGCAGCAGTCCGTCCAGCTCATCCATAATAAAATTACGGAGGTCGGTGTTTACGCCGTTCATCACATCGTCCACGACGTTCGGGTATCTCCCGACAAATTCGTCCGAAACAAGGCCGTGCTCTATGCACCAGCGCAGGTATATCGCCATGTGATTGCTGCCGTTTATATCATCAAGCGGGAGCTGCTTTTCCTTGATGGATTCGATGTGCGCGTATGCCGTGTCGGCTATCCCCGCGAAAATATCGGTATCGTCTGCACGCTCATAGCCCTCGCAGCAGTTGGGACGGGTGATGTCGGTGATATGGCTCACGCCGTTCATGCGCTCCAGCAGGGATTCGGTGTCGTGGTCGATTTTAAATGACATTTCCTCGCGGTAAATCGGGATGACCTCGAAAAATGTCACGCTGTCGCCGTTGGGAAGCTCGCAGGTGTCCGCGCCGTCGGGCACGTCCTCGGGGCGGATAAGTACGGAGCCGCAAAGCTCCGTGCCGCGGGAGAATGTCTGCTGGTTATCCACGCTGTGACCCCAGCCCAGCCATGTTTCGCAGTTTATAGGCAGGCGGGCGAGGTTTTTCAGCAGAGTTATCGGCCAGAACCATTCCTCGTCGCTCTCGCCGACGCGCCAGTCCGGGGGCAGGCAGATGAGAAGCTCCGCCCTGCCGCATTTCTGCGGGTCGAGGTCCTCTGGGATATCCATTATATGCGCGCCCATGCCCATGGTTATAAGGGTGTAGTAATTCTTATCGGTGGTGGGCGGGATTATGCAGATGTCAATGTGCACATCGGGGGAGTGTATTTCATGGTATACCGTGGGGAACTCGCCGAAGTATTCCTTGATGTGATCCTCTACGGTGTCCATTTCTTCCTCGTCGTACATTTCGGCGTCGGGGGCGTCCTCGTCGGGCTCGTCGTCATCGTCGATGTCGTCCTCGATCATTTCGATGAAAATATCGCAGTCCTCAAGCACGTCCTCGGGAGGGTTCATGTTCATACAGCGGGCAAAGGAGCAGCGTGCGCGGTCGAGAATGTTCCTGCGAAGCACCTCGTCGCCCTCGCATTCGTCGTCCGAAGAGGCGTGAAACAGCGCATAGCCCATGCGGTAGTGCCACAGCCAGTTGTTGTCCATCCTGCCGCGCTGGCTTTCGAGGACGGCGATGGCTTTCTTGTATTCGCCGACGCTGTTGTATGCGCGGGCGAGCAGACCCAGTATCTCGTCGTCGAGGGCGCTGTCGGGCAGAGCCATAACGGCGGCGATTATCTTTTCGTGCTCGCCGCTGTCATTCCATTCTTCAAGATGTGAAATAAGTTCTTCCTTGTTCATTACCGCTCCTTGGGTCAGTGCTTGTTTGCCTTGCAGCAGAATTCCTCAGCGGTGAGCTTGAGAATAACGACGTTGTTCAGCATTTCCTCGGAATATTTATATTCCCTGCCCTCTCCGGCGTATTTCGCCATGATGGTGTTAAGGCCGGTGAGCTTTTCAATGCCGTTGATTATCTCGACGGTGCCGACGCCGGTGATGCTTTCGTAGGCGGCGGTGAAGCTGCACGCGATGTCGCTGGTGGAATATATCTCGTTCATCCTGTCTATCTCGAATGCGGCATTGTTGTTTTTCTTCAGCAGGTCGAGCTTCTTTCCCTGCGCGGCGCAGTGAAAGTATATCTCAAGCTGGCCCGCCGTAAGGCTGTAGCCGAAGCACATGGGGATGATGTAGGGGAACTTCCCGTCCATCAGGGCAAGGCGGCAGACCTTTGCTTCTTTAAGTATGCGCTCGATCTCGCCGATGTCCGTGACTTCTCTTTCCGCTCTTCTCATAACAATACCTCCTTAAAAATGTCTGTATAAAACAACTGCCCGCAATTCTTGCGAGTTGCGGGCGGGAATTCCTTCCGGAAAATCAGGCTGTTGCATTTGCCTTCTTGGCAAGCTGGGATTTGAGGCGGGCAGCCTTGTTCTTATGAATAAGACCCTTGCCGGCAGCCTTATCAACGGTAACAACCGCAGCCTTTACAACAGCAGCGTCAGCACCCTCGGCACGAGCCTTCTTGATAACAGTCTTAAGCTCAGATCTGTTTGCCTTGTTGGCTTCGCTTCTTGCCTTGGCGATGAGAACTCTCTTCTTAGCGGACTTGATATTCGGCATTTTGATTTCACCTCCGTATCGGTTTCACGAGCAACCGGGTATTTTGCGGGGAGTTTTGGGGAAATATTTATTTATAATCACCAAAAAGAGCCTTGCAAATAACGCGTGTATTGTAAGCTCGATTTATTTTTTCTCATAATACAATTAATTATAGCATAATAGTTTTTAAATTTCAAGTGTTTTTAAAAATTTTTTTAATTTTTCGGAGGAAAAGCATGAATTTATGCGGATTGACCGCGGAAGCGGCGGAATTTCGGGACGGAAAGGGCGCGTCCCATGTTGTAAGGCGGGAGATAGGCGGAGTTAAAATAACAGATATTCGGATAAGCCCGCAGGACTCCCGCAGGGTAGGGCGTGCGGCGGGGAGATATATCACGCTGGAGGGCGACCCTGATTCGGATGGCATGGCGGGGATACTTAGGCGGGCGCTGGAGCAGGTGCTTCCGCCGCGGGGGAGGATATTCGCGGCGGGACTGGGCAATCCCGATATAACGCAGGACAGCTTCGGTGCGCTGGCGGTGCGGGGAATTGCCGCGGGGAGGGGGAACAGGTACACGCTTTCCGCAATCGAAACAGACATCGCCGCGCGGACAGGCATAACGGCGGCAAGGCTGATAAGGGCGGCGGCAGGGGAGCTTCACGCGGACTGTGTTGCAGCAATCGACGCGTTGGCGTGCGAGAACCCCCGGCTGATAGGCAGAACGATACAGATAAGCGACACGGGGCTTGTTCCCGGGTCGGGGGTGGACGCCGATTCGGGGGAGGTCTGCGCGGAAACCGTCGGGGTGAGGGTCGCGGCGGTGGGTGTGCCGACGATGACGAAGCTCAGCAGCATAACTGGTCGGCGGGCGGACGGGGATCTCATGGTGACGACGGGGGATATCGACGCGGTGGTTCGGCTGTGGGCGGAGGTCGTGGCGGCGGCGATGAATTCTATTATCCGAAAGCTTTGAGAATGCAGTCTATGCAATAAAGAGCGTCCGCATCAATATAACTGCCACACTCTAAGCATTTTGCAGAGTGAAATGTGCAATAGCAGGTATCGCCAGTTGTCGCAACTTTTTTTGGACAGCCGGGATATGAGCATGGTGTTTTTGATGTTACGCCATCATGTTTGTTGGTAAAACGCACGGTGGTTTCTGTTTTGGCTTTGGTTGTTTGTGGCTTAGGAGCCGCACTGGTTGTAGATACTGTTGATGTTGTGGTTTGTTCCGTTGTTGCAGCCGTTGTGACGGGTGGAACAGAACTATCTGCAGGAGTGCTACAGCCCGAGAGCAGCAAGATACAAGTAACGAGCATTAGACTAATTTTCTTCATTTCAATTCTCCTTTAAAAATATTTAGTACCAAAAGGTTCTAACATCTCAATTATAGCATAAACATGTGATAAAGTCAATAGTACTAAACGGTACTGGAGGTGTTTTTTTTGTTTTTTCAGCGGCTGAGAGATTTGCGAGAGGATAATGATATGTCCCAACAACAGGTAAGTGAAATACTGAAAATAAAGCAAACGGTATACTCGCGTTATGAACGCGGTTTTCAAACTATACCATTGGAACACTTAATAAAACTGGCGGATTACTATGGAGTGTCAACGGATTATATTCTAGGTAGAACAAATATTACCAAACCGTATTCCTCAAATAATAATAATAATATTTAAAAGGTATATAAAGAAAATTTGCTCAAAAAAATATACAGAATGAATAATCGCCGGCTGATATTTCCGAGCGTTCAGGGAATAATATGCCTGTTGTTTAAAATGCACAATAGAAAGCCCTCAAAAGGGACTAAAATTCTATATCATAAAATGCGATAAATATGCGCACAGCGCTTGCAATTGCAGGATTATTATGATAAAATAGATGATGGCGGTCGTACCGAGTGGTATGGCTAAACATAAAGCATGGCGATGAGGTCGGAGGTTGCACGGGTTTCCGTGGGAATTTCGACGGAGTATGTCCGGTTTCAAATCGGGCGGAGAAGATTTACAGAAAACGTGCGTTCATCTTCGGTGCTTTCGTTAAAGTGTCCGGGATGTCCCGGATAACTAACAGATATGTCCGAAAAAATGAAACACACGGTACAGTGGATTTTTCAAATAGGCTTTCGCCGGCATTTAACTACTGAGAAAGGGTTGAAAAATCATGGCATCTAACGAAAAGGTAAGAATCAAGATCAAGGGTTACGAGCACAGCGTTGTTGACGCGGCTGCAGCAAAGATCGTAGACGCAGCTAAGCGCAGCGGCGCCAGAGTAGCAGGTCCTATCCCGCTTCCCACAGACAAGCAGGTAGTGACCATTCTGAGAGCGGTACACAAGTACAAGGATTCCCGCGAGCAGTTCGAACAGAGAACTCACAAGCGCCTTGTTGACGTTATCCGTCCTTCTCAGAAGACAATCGAGGCTCTCCAGTCCCTGGAGCTGCCCGCAGGCGTAGAAATTTCAATGGATATCTAATCATAGATTGAATTTGGAGTTATGTTGAGGAAACTCAACCACTAACCACGCGCTGAAAAGCGCATGGTCATGTCGGGATCTCCCGACCAATAACCAATAAGGAGGAAAAGCCGAAATGACAAAGGGTATTATCGGCAAGAAGATCGGCATGACGCAGATCTTCGACGAGGCAGGCAAGGTTGTTCCCGTAACAGTTATCGAAGCGGGTCCCTGCGTAGTAGTACAGAAGAAGACAACCGAGAACGATGGCTACGAGGCTGTTCAGCTGGGCTTCGGAGATGTATCTCCCAAGCACGTTAACAAGCCCGAGGCCGGTCACTTCAAGAAGAACGATGTAGCGTTCAAGAAGACTCTTAAGGAGTTCCGTCTGGACGATATCTCCGCGCTCAACACAGGCGATATCATCAAGGCTGACGTTTTCGCTGAGGGCGACGTTATCGACGTTGCAGGCGTAAGCAAGGGTAAGGGCTTCACAGGCGCTATCAAGCGTCACAACCAGCACAGACTGAAGGAAACTCACGGTTCCGGCCCTGTTGCAAGACAGGCAGGCTCCATGGGCGCTTGCTCCAGCCCCTCGAGAATCTTCAAGGGCAAGGGCATGGCAGGTCATATGGGTGCTGAAAACGTAACGGTTCAGAATCTTGTAGTTGTCAAGGTTGATGTTGAAAACAACCTGATCGCTGTCAAGGGTGCTGTTCCCGGTCCTAAGGGCGGCGTAGTTACCATCTGCGACGCAGTTAAAGCATAAGAGGGGAGGACACCATCATGTCAAAGATTAATGTAGTAGATATGGCGGGTAAGGTCGTTTCCGAGCTTGAGCTTAACGACGCAGTGTTCGGCATCGAACCTAACAAGACCGCTATGCACTCCGCTGTTGTGAACTATCTCGCAAATCAGCGTCAGGGCACACAGTCCACTCTTACCAGAACAGAGGTAAGCGGCGGCGGAAGAAAGCCCTGGAGACAGAAGGGCACAGGTCATGCAAGACAGGGTTCCACCAGAGCTCCCCAGTGGAGACACGGCGGTATCGCTCTCGGCCCGAAGCCCCGTTCTTACAGATTTACAATGAACAAGCAGGTCAAGAGACTTGCTATGCTGTCTGCTCTTTCGAGCAAGGTGGCTGCAAACGAGATGATCGTTGTTGACGCTATCAAGACAGACGAGTTCAAGACAAAGACTATCGTTGCTATGCTGAAGGCTATCGGCGCAGAGAACAAGACTCTGATCGTACTCGACAGCGTAGACAAGAAGGTTATCAAGTCCGCAGCAAACATCGAGGGCGTTAAGACAACTCAGTCCAACACTCTCAACGTTTACGACATCCTCAACTGCAACAAGTTCGTTGTCGTTAAGGGCGCTGTGGAAAAGCTTGAGGAGGTGTACGCATAATGGTAAAGACTGCTCAGGACATCATCATCAAGCCCATTATCACCGAACACAGCATGGAGTGTCTGGCTGCCGGCAAGTACACTTTCAAGGTTGCTAAGTCCGCTAACAAGATCGAGATCGCTAAGGCTGTCGAGACCCTCTTCAAGGGCGTTAAGGTAGCAAAGGTAAACACCGTAAGCGTTCGCGGAAGAAAGAAGAGAATGGGCAGAAACGAAGGCTACACTTCCGACTGGAAGAAGGCAATCGTTACACTGGCAGAAGGTTCTAAGACTATCGAGTTCTTCGATGGAATGATTTAAGTAAGGAGTGAAACGAAATGGCTATTAAAGCTTACAAGCCTGTAAACAACAGCCGTCGTGGCATGACTGTTACCGATTACAGCGGCTTATCCAAGGTAGCTCCCGAAAAATCCCTTCTGGAGCCCGTTAAGAAAACTGCCGGCCGCAACAGCTACGGCAGAATCACAGTAAGACACATCGGCGGCGGTAACAGAAAGAAGTACCGTGTTATCGACTTCAAGAGAGATAAGCAGGGCATGAACGCAAACGTTCTGACCCTCGAGTACGATCCTAACCGTTCCGCTTTCATCGCTCTCGTTCAGTACGAGGACGGCGAGAAGAGATACATCATCGCCCCCGACGGACTGAAGGTTGGCGACGTTGTTCGCGCAGGCGCTGACGCTGACATCAAGCCCGGCAACGCTCTGCAGCTGAAGGACATCCCCGTTGGTACCGTTGTTCACAACGTTGAGCTTCACCCCGGCAAGGGCGCACAGCTCGTTCGTTCTGCCGGCAACATGGCTCAGCTGATGGCTAAGGAAGGCGTTTACGCGCTGCTCCGTCTGCCCTCCGGCGAGCTCAGAAACGTATCCGCTGACTGCATGGCTTCCATCGGTACCGTTTCCAACATCGACCACGAGAACGTTAACCTCGGTAAGGCAGGTAAGACACGTCACCTCGGCGTTAGACCCACAGTTCGTGGTTCTGTCATGAACCCGAATGACCACCCGCACGGCGGTGGTGAGGGTAAGTCCCCCGTTGGTCGTCCCGGACCTGTTACTCCCTGGGGCAAGCCCGCTCTCGGTTACAAGACACGTTCTACCAAGAAGGCGTCCAACAAGTTCATCGTTAAGAGAAGAAACGGTAAGTAATTCCGGAAACTCTTTTCAGATAATCAAAATCAAAACCCTAAAGTTGCTGTTAATAAGAACAGCGTTGCACATCATGATTAAAGTTGTGCGTAAAACGCAGCGCGTGGCCCGCTGCTCATTAACTTGCAGCTTAACTTGAAAGGAATTAATGACATGGGAAGAAGCGTTAAAAAGGGACCTTTCGTGCAGGAAGCTCTTTACAAGAGAGTTCTTGCTATGAACGAAGCAGGCGAAAAGAAAGTGCTCAAGACATGGAGCCGTTCTTCTACAATTTTCCCTGATTTCGTAGGTCATACATTTGCCGTACACGACGGCAGAAAGCACGTTCCGGTATATGTTACCGAGGACATGGTAGGTCATAAGCTGGGCGAGTTTGCTCCTACAAGAACCTTCAAGGGTCACGCAGGAAGCAAGACCACAGGCAAGAAGTAAGGAGGAGAAAATATGGAAGCTAGAGCTGAACTCAGACAGGTTCGTATTTCTCCGAGAAAGGTCGGCATCGTTCTCGACCTCATCAGAAACAAGCCTGTGGAAGTTGCCATGGCAATACTGAACAACACACCCAAGTCCGCTTGCGAGCCCCTCGCAAAGCTTCTCAAGTCCGCAGTTGCGAACGCAGAGAACAATCACAACATGGACACAAGCCGCCTTTACGTTTCCGAGTGCTTCGTAGGCGCGGGTGTTACTCTCAAGCGTATCAGACCTAAGGATCACGGACGCGCTCACAGAATTCTCAAGAGAACGTCCAACATCGTACTGGTTGTTAAAGAAGCAGAATAAGGAGGAGAATTACAATGGGACAGAAGGTTAATCCACACGGTCTCAGAGTGGGTGTAATCAAGGATTGGGATTCTCGCTGGTTCGCGGGCAAAGCAACCTTCGGTGATACACTTGTTGAGGACTACAAAATTCGCGAGCTTCTGAAGAAGAAGCTGTATAAGGCCGGCGTTCCCTCTATCGAGATAGAGAGAACAGGCGATAAGGTTACCATCGCTATCAGCTGCGCAAAGCCCGGTATGGTTATCGGCGCAAAGGGCGCAGAGGTAGACAAGCTCAAGGCTGAGATGGAGAAGTTCACAGGCAAGAAGGTTGACATCAAGATCATCGAGGTAAAGAACCCCGATATGAATGCTCAGCTCGTTGCAGAGAACATTGCACAGCAGCTCGAGGGTCGTGTATCCTTCAGACGCGCTATGAAGTCTGTTATCGGCAGAACAATGAAGAGCGGCGCTAAGGGTATCAAGACAATGGTAGCAGGCCGTCTTGGCGGTGCCGAGATCGCTCGTACAGAGAGCTATCATGAGGGCACAATCCCGCTTCAGACTCTTCGCGCAGACATCGACTATGGTGTTGCAAGAGCAAACACAACCTACGGCGTTATCGGCGTTAAGGTTTGGATCTACAAGGGCGAAATCCTGAAGGGTCAGATCTCCTCCAACAGAGAAGAGAGAAACGAAAGACCCGACAGACGCCGCAATGACAGAAACAACGGTGGCAGAGGCCGCGATGATCGTCGTCCCCGCAGACCGAGAGAAGCTACAAAAAGAGAAGGGGGTAACGACTGATGCTGCTTCCTAAGAGAGTAAAGTACAGAAAGGTACAGAGAGGTCGCCGTACCGGTATCGCTACAAGAGGCAACACCGTTTCCAACGGTGAGTACGGCCTTCAGGCACTCGAGGCTGCTTGGATCAAGTCCAATCAGATCGAGGCTGCCCGTATCGCAATGACACGTTATATCAAGCGTGGCGGTCAGGTTTGGATCAAGATTTTCCCTGACAAGCCCGTAACTGATAAGCCCCTCGGAGTTCGTATGGGTTCCGGTAAAGGTGCTCCGGAGTACTGGGTAGCTGTTGTAAAGCCCGGCAGAGTTATGTTCGAGATCGCCGGCGTTCCCGAGGAGACTGCTCGCGAGGCTATGCGTCTTGCAATGCACAAGCTCCCCATTAA
>CAKSPC010000054.1 GCA_934481445.1 uncultured Oscillospiraceae bacterium | reverse complement strand
TTTTAATTGACTCTAATGAATAGTCAAGGAAAAAAGCATATGCGCTGATTTCTTCAACGCCGTCTTCTATTGTGACGCTTTCAAGACGATCGCATTCTCTAATAGCATTCCATCCAATGACTTTAACATTGCCGGGTATTGTGATATTTACAAGATTACCGCAATCCATAAATGCGGATTCAGATAAAACTGTTCTCAAGCACCTCTGGAGCGACTACCTTGAGTTAGCCGAGGACTACCGACATACTACGGAGCTCCGCAAGCTTTACGACCGCCGTAAAGAAACAATCGAGCGTGTTTTTGCCGACGCCAAAGAAAAACACTCAATGAGATTTACATATTTCCGCGGCTTGACTCGTGTCACTAACTGGGTCAGGCTTAAATTTGCTGCCATGAATCTTAAAAAGTATGTACTGCATTGGTGGTTATACTGTTTTTCTCGCATTTCTTGTCAAGTTTTTCGGCTTTCAGATTACTTGCTGCTTAATATTTAAAAAGCCATCTTTCGCTTTTCAACGAAAGATGGCTTTTTCGACAAGCTGATATATATTGTCAAGTGTTTTTTATAATTTCAATGTGTGTTCTCAAATACAAGAAAAAAATATTTTAAAATCTATGGTCTGCATCTCTGAAAAGTTAGCCTCCGCTTTGCAGGTGAAAATGCCGCTGTTAGGGTTAGCTAAGCCAAATTATACAAATTTCACCGAAAAAATTCTATTATTTTGCGCTTGATTTTTTCGGAAAATATGATACAATATTAAATAAGGCAGACAGCCTTTTTGTAATGGGTATTTAGTACCGAGATTTAAGAACGGAGGAAAACAACTATGGCATACGTAATTTCTGACGATTGCATCGCTTGCGGCGCTTGCGCTGATGGATGTCCTGTAAGTGCAATTTCTGAGGGTGACGGCAAGTACGTTATCGACGCTGACGCTTGCGTTGACTGCGGCGCTTGCGCAGGCACCTGCCCTGTAGGCGCTCCCCACGAGGGCTGATAACAGGCGAGTGTAAAACTCACATACATAGCCCGGGCAGAGAAATCTGCCCGGGCTTTCTTTTTATCCATCTTATTCATCCGTATGCAACGATATCGGGGCACAAAAAAAGAGTCGTATCGCGATTACCTCTTCGGTGTTCGTGATACGACCCCTCTTAAAGTAAAGAAAGAGTCAATTATAATTTCTGTCTTTCCGATAACGCCTTTAATCAGAGGGTTTACCCAATCGGAACGGTGGACCTCAACGAATAACTCCGCATGGCTTACCGCGCCGTATCAAGCTAGGAACCGATCATTCGCGTTAAAACAGCACTGCATCATATAAATGCAGGAAAAATGCCATCTTCGGTGGCCGACGTGCTTTTCACCAATGCCGCCAGGGCGCTTGAACCTCTTCCGCAGGACTTCGCGGAGAGGGTGTGACAGCTGAAAACCCCGTAAAGAGTCTTCGCGCCGAAAAGCCTTGTTTCTTAAAGTGCGTCATTCGCCGATGTGAGGCGGTGGACGGAGCATTTATCCTACGCTGCGGGTGTGCCGGCTGCTGTGCTTCTGCTGCATTCCCGATAATGAGCTTCGGCTCTGCGGGCGGAACAAGCGCGGCATACTATAATATGCTCTTCCGCTTTTATTGTAACCTATTTAACGAAAATTGTCAAGGGCTTTTCGCCGAAAAAAAGCCGTATTATGCCATTTTGAAATAAAATTTTAAGGTATTGCAGAATAATTTTTCATATCCCCGCGATACCGCGGCGAATGGTGTTGATTTTCGGCAAAAAATATTGTATAATACAATCATAGGCGCATTGCGCATATCAATCGAAAGGAACAATTCACATGAATATTTTAGTAGTTGGCGGCGGCGGACGCGAGCACGCGATAATCACCGCGCTCAGCAGATCTCCCCGTGTTGAAAAGCTCTATGCAGCCCCCGGAAACGGCGGAATTTCCAAGCTTGCGGAGTGCTTCCCTGTAAAGGCGACGGACATCGACGGCGTTCTTGCGCTGGCGCAGAAGCTTCAGCCGGATTATGTTTTCGTGGCTCCCGACGATCCACTTGTCCTCGGCATGGTGGACAAGCTCAACGAGGCGGGATTCAAAACATTCGGCCCGAGGGCGAATGCGGCTATCCTCGAGGGCAGCAAGGTGTTCTCCAAGGCTCTGATGAAGAAATACAACATCCCCACGGCGGCTTACGAAACCTTTACCGAAGCCGACAAGGCGATAGAATACATAAAGGCGCAGAACAGCTATCCCGCAGTTATCAAGTGCGACGGACTGGCGCTGGGCAAGGGCGTTATCATCGCGAAGGACTTTGTGGAAGCCGAGGCGGCGGTGAAGTCCATGCTGCTGGACGGTAAGTTCGGAAAGAGCGGCAGCGAGATCGTTGTTGAAGAGTTCATGACGGGCCCCGAGGTAACTGTACTTGCGTTTACGGACGGAAAGACCGTAAAGCCGATGATATCCTCCATGGATCACAAGCGCGCATATGACAACGACGAGGGACTTAATACAGGCGGAATGGGCACTATCGCCCCCAACCCCTGCTATACCGACGCATTCAAGGCAGAGTGTATGGAAAAGATATTCAAGCCCACCATCGCGGCGATGAGCGCGGAGGGCAGACCGTTCAAGGGCTGCCTGTATTTCGGGCTTATGCTGACCCCGAACGGCGCCAGGGTCATTGAATACAACTGCCGCTTCGGCGACCCCGAAACGCAGGTGGTTCTCCCCCTGCTGGAAACAGATCTCACGGAGATAATGGACGCTATCTGGGATGAAAAGCTGGACGAGCTGGACATCAGGTGGAGCGACAGGAGCTGCGCGTGCGTTGTAATGGCGAGCGGCGGTTACCCCGAAAAGTACGAAACGGGCAAGGTCATCTCGGGTCTTGACGAAAACGGTCAGTGCGGCGGCGCGTATGTTTACCATGCGGGAACCAAGCTTGAAAACGGCGAGTTCCTCACCGCGGGAGGACGCGTTCTCGGTGTTACGGCGACGGGCGCAGACCTGCGCGAAGCGCTGGATAAGGCATATAAGGCTGTCGAGGGTATTTCTTTCGAGAAGGCGCATTACAGACATGACATCGGCGCGCGTGCGTTAAAGGCACTGTGATACGGTGACTGCGATGAAAAAAATCATACAGACCATTTCGGTAGTGAGCGGTATCATTGCGGTGCTGTCGGTGGTGCTGAATATTCAGGTGCTGTTTAACGGGAACGGATGGTTTTTCAGATTTGCGATGTTCTCGATAGTGCGCCGCGGCGGCATTATGGGTTATCTCGGCAACCTGCTCAGCATGGTGCTGGTTGCGGCAGGCTTCGGCTCGATGTTCTGGTTCGGGCTGGGCGCGGTTCGCGGAAAGGGCATGAAAACTGTGCGCTCGGCGCTCATCGCGGGCGCGGCAATGACGGTGCTGTCGATAATCTCGCTTATCTGCGCGATAGCAGGCGGGATGTTCAATTTCGGCGATATCATCATACTGGCGCTTCCTGCGGTATATACGTTCTGCGTTTTCAGCGCTTCGGATAAGCTTTGAAGAAAATAAAATTGGCGGAGGGATTTAATTTCCTCCGCCTTGTTTTATGTGTTCGCTGAATTAAGATACAATGTCGTCCGCGTCCATGGGTGTGTATTTTCCGCGGCTGTTAAGTCCTCTTACAAGGAATTCGTATTCCTTGTTCGGGTCGAGCTGCACGGTTATACGGCAGCGCTGTCTTGTCGCGCCGATGAGTTCCCAGCTGTCCGTGCCCTTTTCGCGCGCCATTACCTTGTATCTTACGGAAGTCGGCACGCTGCTCCATATCAGATAGTAGTTGCCGTCGCCCTTGGGGTTAACGCAGAGGTAGGGCTTTACTGCGTCCCTAGGAGTTACATATACGATGTCATCCTCTGTATAGGTGCTCCACTTCTTGTTTGCAAACTGTGCGAGTACGATGATGCCTGTTTCCTGTCCGCCGTTAAGCCCCTTTACGGTCATGGATGTACCTGTTGTGTCAGAGCCGAACTGGCGAATTTTCTGCCCGGGGATGGAGATGAACACGCGATAGTTTATTGCGCCGTCAACTTTTTCCCATGTAACGTTTGCGCTGCCGTTGGCAGGTTTGACGGTTGTGATGGGCTTAGTTGGGTCGGGGTTGATGATTTTATCGGTATCGAAAGAGAATGATACGGTTTTATTCTGACCGACATAATAGTCGTATGTAACTGTGTCGCTTGTGACGTCTGCAAGGGAGTTTGCTTCTGCATCGTAGGCTGCATCCTTCCAGTTGCTTGTCAATGTGCCGTCAAAGCCGTATTTATTGAGCCTGTTTAAGGAAACGTTTGAAAGGGCGTAGCTGTTTCCAAAACAACTGAAATTGGTGAGCCTTAGATTACGGCTGATATCAAGAGATGTCAGTCGATTGTAGGAGCAGTATAAAGAATAAAGAGCAGGATTTTGGCTTAAATCAAGAGAAGTCAGCTGATTTTGGTCGCACTCTAAAATATAAAGTTCAGGGTTTTGGCTTACATCAAGAGAAGTCAACTGATTGTTGTTGCACTCAATATCAGTAAGTGCGGTATTTCTGCTTACATCAAGAGATGTCAATTTGTTGTCGCTGCATACTAACTGTGTAAGTAATGTGTTTTTGTTTAAATTAAGGGATGTCAACTGGTTATTAAAGCACCACAGGTTTGTGAGCGCGATATTTTTGCTTGTGTCAAGGGACGTTAACTGATTTCTGGAGCAGCTTAAATCTGTAAGCATAGTATTTTTGCTTACATTTAGGGATGTAATTTGATTTTTGGCGCAGTCCAACTCTGTAAGCGCAGTGTTTTTACTTACATCGAGAGAAGTAAGTTCGTTTGAACGGCAATTAAGTTCTGTAAGTGCGGTAAAAAACTCAATACCTTTAAGGCTCTCTATTCCTTTACCGCTTACATCAATCACTTTGGCGTTTGAAATCTCGCTGTTTGACAAAAAGCCGTCACCATTGCTGTCGCACTTGTTAAAAACATAATTTCTAAAATTTTCATCGGGAAAATTGGTTTCATATATAGCTATACCCTCTGCCGCAAACGCCGAATTCGTTATAGAAACATCCGATATGTTTACGGCAGAAATGCTGATCACCGCCGCCGAAATTCCCGACATCAGCTTTTGTGTACTTCTTTTCATCAATATACCTCCAAAATAATTTTAATGCAAAATGCACCTACACTACCATTATATAGATATATATATATATAATGTCAAGCCATTTTGCAAAAAAACACCGCCCGATAACCGAGCGGTGATGAGGTCATGATGTTACAGCTGCTCCGCCGCCGCGCGCATTTCCCTTGCCGCGGCGGTTATATCTTTCTGCGCCGCGACCGCCGAAACCACCGCCGCGCCGTTTATCCCAAGCCCTTTAAGGGTGAGGATGTTATCCTTATTCACCCCGCCGATGACCACGAACGGGATAGTCACCGCCGCGCGTATCTGCCGGATTATTTCGGGGGTGACGGGGCGGGTGTCGGATTTCGTTGAAGTGGTGAACACCGCGCCGACGCCGAGGTAATCCGCGCCGTCCGCCTGCGCCTGCGCCGCTTCTTCGGGGAGCGCCGCGGAAACGCCGATTATCGCATTCTCGCCGAGAATACGCCGCGCTTCGCGGCAGGGCAGGTCTTTCTGCCCGAGGTGAACGCCGTCGGCTCCCGCCGCAAGGCAGATATCCACGCGGTCGTTGATTATCAGCGGAACATTGTTCGCGCGGGTTATTTTAAGCACCCGCTTCGCCAGCTCGTAAAACTCCCGCGAGGTGCAGTCCTTTTCGCGGAGCTGCACTACTCCTGCGCCGCCCGCCACCGCGCGCTCAACGCTTTCCTCGATAGTGTC
The DNA here is from genome assembly GCA_934481445.1 of uncultured Oscillospiraceae bacterium. Classification (GTDB taxonomy): domain Bacteria; phylum Bacillota; class Clostridia; order Oscillospirales; family Ruminococcaceae; genus CAG-115. Next base: position 7,591 of record CAKSPC010000054.1, on the reverse strand, counting down.
GCAGGACATCAGACCTCTGTCGGTGCAGAAATACAGCGTGTAATCGACATTTTTTTTGTTGATAAATTCAGTGCTCATCAGCTTTCAGCCTTTCAAGGAATAGTTCGGCGCTCATTTCAGCCGCGTCGAAAAGGCCCGCGCGGAATGCGCCCATCCCGCCCGAATTTTCGGACAATTCGCCGCATATCCCCATGAACGCAGTGCCCGCCGCCGCGCCGTACAGCGGCTCCGCCACGGCGGAAAACGCCGCGCACAGCGCCGTCGTCATGCAGCCCGCTCCGGTTATCCTCCGAAGTTTTTCGGAGCCGTTTCTAAGGGTGATGACCCGCGCGCCGTCGGTGATGATGTCGTTTTTGCCCGTAACGGCGCAGACGGTGCCGAGTTTTTTCGCGGCTTCGGCGGCGATGGTGATGTTCGTGCCGTCGGAGCAGTCGACGCCGTGCTCCCGTATGTCGTTATTCCCCACGAGGGTGGATATTTCGGCGGGATTTCCCCGGATAACCGATATTTTTACATCGGCGAGAATGCGCCGCGCCGCTTCCTTTCGGAAATTTGTCATACCGACGCCCACCGGGTCGAGAACCACGGGAATGCCTTTTTTGTTGGCGGATTTTCCCGCGCGGAGCATTGCGGAAAGGCGGCTTTCGGACAGCGTTCCCATATTGAGCACCAGCGCGTCCGCCGCGGCGGAAACCTCGGCGGTTTCTGCGGGGTCGTCCGCCATGATGGGGGATGCTCCCGCGGCGAGAAGCATATTCGCGGTGTCGCCTGCGGTGACGTAGTTTGTTATGCAGTGCACCAGCGGGCATTTTCTGCGCATATCCGATAAAATGTGCGCCGCCTGTTCCGTAAAGCTCATTTTGCGCCTGCTTTCTTATGTGGTGGGTGTTTCCGCCTTGGCGGAGATGTCGTTGCCGACAAATGTGTCGAATACCTTAACACGCTTCATTGCGGTAACGAGGATTGCTGCGATTATCGTGCCGCCGCAGCTGGATACGAAGAACGGCAGAACATAGGTGAACAGCGCCGCTTCCTTGCCCATGAGGAACGCCGCGATGGGGAAGGAGAGCATACCGCCGATAACGGATGTTCCGAAAAGCTCGCCCGCATATGCGAACGGCAGGCGGAGATACTTCATAAATCCGCCCTTGCAGATACGCTTGCCGACCCAGTGATACATAACGCCGCAGAGGAACGCGCCGCACATACTTCCGGGGAACGCAAGGGGAGTGCCCAGCCCGAAAATGTTTCTGATAAGGCTGGCGCAGAACGCCATGCCGAGGGAGTACCACGGCCCCAGATAAACGCCGCCGATGATGTTTACAAGGTGCTGAACGGGACTGCACTTTGAAGCGCCGATCGGGATGCTGAACATCGAGCCTACGACTGCGACAGCCACCAGCACGGCAGCGATAACAAGCTTTCTTACGTCTGTCTTTTTCATTTTGATACCTCTTCTTTCTGCCCCGCCGTGGTGATATTTTCAGCGGCGGTGGGCACGCATACAGTTATCCCGTATGTGTCGGTCGGTGCTTCAAAGCACCCTCTCACCGCGAAACACGCGTTCCCTCGCTGAAAATAACCTCGGACGGCGCTCCCCGCCGAAGCTGTATCAAAACCGCATTGATGCGGGAATGAATGGAATTACTTCTCGGAGCAGAACTTAACTTCCTTGCCCTCGAGTATCATGTTTGTCGTTCTTACCGCGCACATCTTTCCGCACATCGAGCAGGTATGACGATCTGCGGGGGGAGTGCTCTCGAAATAATTACGCGCCTTTTCGGGGTCGATGGCGACCTTGAACATTTCGTCCCAGTCCAGCTTGTGGCGGGCGGCAGCCATTGCGTTGTCGGGGTCGGTCGCATGGGGAAGTCCCTTGGCGATATCCGCCGCGTGTGCCGCGATACGGCTGGCGATTATGCCCTCCTTTACATCGTTAAGGTCGGGCAGGCGGAGGTGCTCCGCGGGAGTGACATAGCACAGGAAGTCCGCGCCGTTTGCCGCGGCGATGGCGCCGCCTATCGCGGAGGTGATGTGGTCGTAGCCGGGGGCGATATCCGTTACCAGCGGGCCGAGGACATAGAAAGGCGCTCCATGGCAGATACGCTTCTGTATCTGCATATTTGCGGCTATCTCGTTCATTGCCATGTGGCCGGGACCCTCTACCATTACCTGTACGTCCTTTGCCCATGCGCGCTCGGTGAGTGCGCCGAGCTCGATAAGCTCGGATATCTGACCCGCGTCGGTGCTGTCGTCGATACAGCCGGGGCGCAGCGCGTCGCCGAGGGATATCGTTACGTCGTATTCGCGGAGAATATCAAGGACTTCATCGTAGTGCTCGTAGAACGGGTTTTCGTTGCCCGTCATCATCATCCATGCGAAAAGCAGCGAGCCGCCGCGGGATACTATATTCATCTTTCTCGGGTCGCGGCGGAAAGCTTCAACGGCGCGGCGGTTGATACCCGCATGAATGGTCATGAAATCCACGCCCTCTTCCGCGTGCGCGCGTACAACTTTAAGGAAATCCTCAGCGGATATTTCGAGCAGGTCCTTGTCGAGATAGCCGATGGCGTCGTACATAGGCACGGTGCCTATCATTGCGGGGGATCTTGCGATAAGCTCGCGGCGGAATGTGTTGGTCTTACCGTAGTTGGAAAGATCCATTATAGCTTCCGCGCCGAATTTTATCGCCATGTCGACCTTCTGCATTTCGACGGAATAGTCCTTGCAGTCGCCGGAAATGCCGAGGTTAACGTTTATCTTGGTGCGCAGTCCCGAGCCGATACCCTCGGCGGACAGGGAGGTGTGCCTGATGTTCGCGGGGATGGCTACGGTACCCTTTGCGACCAGCTCGCGGAGCTTTTCGGGGTCCATATACTCCTTTTCCGCGACGGTTTTCATTTCGGGGGTGATTATGCCTTTTTTGGCGGCTTCCATCTGTGTTGCATATTCTCTCATCATGATATTCCTTTCATATTATAAAACTCGAAAAAGTGGTTTGTGGGGCCGTGACCATGCCCAACGGAAAGTTTATCCGCGTTGGCTATGGCGGAGGTTATGTAGTCCTTTGCGGCTTCGACCGCGGCGGGGATGTCGTTTCCGTTTGCGAGTAACGCCGCTATAGCGGAGGACAGCGTGCAGCCCGTGCCGTGGGTGTTGTCGGTTTTTATGCGCTCGCAGCAGAAGCAGGTGCTTTTCCCGTCGGCGTAGAGGATATCCACCGCGTCGCCCTCGAAATGCCCGCCCTTTATCAGCAGGCTTTTCGCTCCGCAGGAGAGTATCACATCCGCAGCGGCGTCGAAGTCGTTTATATCGTTCACGGGGAGTCCCGAAAGCTGCGCAGCCTCGGGCATATTCGGGGTAACGACGTCTGCGAGGGGGAAGATGTACTTTTTAAGCGCGTCCGCGGTGCCTTCGCCACTGAGGAAATCGCCGCTGGTCGCCACCATGACCGGGTCGCAGACGATGAACGGCGGCTTGTATTCCGCAAGCTTTTCCGCAACGACTTTGATTATTTCGACGCTCGGCAGCATTCCGAGCTTCACCGCCGCAACGTCGATATCCCTGAATACCGCGTCGATCTGGTCGGCGACTATTTTCGGGTCGATGTTCTGTATCGAGATAACTCCCTGCGTGTTTTCGGCGACAACGGATGTGATCGCACTCATGCCGAAGCAGCCAAGCGCGGAAAATGTTTTGATATCCGCCTGTATCCCCGCGCCGCCGCTGCAGTCCGAACCTGCGATGGTAAGACAATTTTTCATGTTTTTTCTCCAAAAGATCCAAATAAAAAAGAACCCCCGCCGCGCGAAGGTCCGATAAGTTCAAAAAGATATCGTTGCTTCCCTACGATGGTATTAACCAACAGGTTCAAAGGGTCAGGCGCGTGCCTTCTCAACTCCGTGCGGAGTACCCCCAGCGTTATTATAGACATTATACCACCGCCGTCGGATATTGTCAAGCGGAAAAGACGGCATATCCGCCCGCAGCGGACTATTTTTTTCAAAAACCCTTTACAAAAAAAGAGAAATGTATTACAATAAAGATAACGGGATTGTCCCGAAAAATAAAAGGAATGAACATATATGAAAGAATTCAGTGAGATAAACTTTGGCGTTGTCGGCGACAGCATTACGCAGGGCGACCAGTGGAGTTGGCACGTTTATAAAAACTTAGGCTTCAGGACCCACCATAACGCGGCAGTGGGAAGCTCCGTATGGTACAAGCGCACCGTAGAGTGCGCGGGGCAGACCCTCACCACGCAGGACTACGGCAGCGACGGTTTCGCGGGTATAAGCAGCGGCTGGGAGCCCACGGACGACCCTGCTGAAATGCAGATGCGCATGAACAACTGCGCGGTGGTACACGTTCAGAAATTCATCGCCGAGGTAAGGAGCGGTGAGTATCCCGAGCCGGATGTTTTCGCCTTTGCATACGGCACCAACGACCTTCTGCAGGATTTCGGCGACGCGGATAAGGCGCTTATGGGAAAGAGCCTTGAAAACAACGCGGACGTTGACCTTTTCACCTCCGCGGGCGCAATGCGCTGGTGCATACAGACCATCATGGAAAACTTCCCGAAATGCAGGGTGTTCGTGCTGACGCCTTTACAGACCGCAACTCCCGAGCACAACGCAAAGACCCTTACGCTTATCCCGATTATGAAGCAGATAGCGGGCGGAATGTCCGCGCAGGTCATCGACTGTTACAACAACAGCGGCATCTGCGAGAAATTCGAGGTCATCGGCGGCACGGGCAAGTATCTCCGCGACGGGCTTCACCCCGACGTTGAGGGGCAGGCTCTCGAGGGAGCATATGCCGCCAAGGAAATAAGAAACAACCTCTTCTGATATGGAATTTCCACAGGAAGTAAGGCTTAGGATAGAGCAGCTTACGGCGGGGGAGAATATAAAGCCACTTGCAGAGGCGGCGGAGAAGCTTTCGCTGCGGTACCGCGAGCAGTCGGGCAGCGGAAAGCGGCTGGTTGGAAACGCGAGGGATATCCTCGCATATGCCGCCGTGAGGATGCCCGCGACTTTCGGCGCCGTCAGCAAAGCGTTAGAGCTTACGCTTGAATGCTTCGATGATGAGATAAACTCCGTGCTGGACGCGGGGGCGGGCACAGGCGCTGCGGCGCTGGCGGCGGCTCTGCACACGGACTGCGAAAGCGTAACCTGCCTTGAGCGGGAACAGTGCATGACAGACATCGGCAGGGAGCTTTCGGAAGCGGCGGGGGTGAACGCCGAATGGATACGGCGGGATCTTTCCGACGGGATAACAGAGCGCGCCGACCTTGTTACCTGCGCGTACTGTCTTAACGAAATGACCCCGTCGCAGCGCAGCGCGGCGGTAAAGCAGCTTGCGCAGGCGGCGGGGAAACTGCTTGTGATAATCGAGCCGGGCACGCCTGCGGGGTTTGCTCAATTGCGGGAGGCGCGGAAGCAGCTTGTCGGAATGGGCATGAAAATCGCGGCGCCCTGTCCCGATATTGCGGAGTGCCCTCTGCCGGAGGACGACTGGTGTCATTTTACCGCGAGGATACAGCGCTCCAAGCTGCACAAGCGGCTGAAAGGCGGGGAAGTCCCGTATGAGGACGAGAAATTCTGCTTTATCGCCGCGGTGCGGGAGGACTGCGACCCCTGCGGCGCGAGGATACTCCGCCACCCGAAGATAGAAAGCGGCAGGATAACGCTGCACCTCTGCACAAAAGACGGAATATGCGACAAAATTTGCACATCCAAAAGCAAGCAGTTCAAAGCTGCGCGTAAATCCGACAGCGGCGACAGCTTCCACGAAGAGTGATACATAAAAACAAAAGAACCATCATACAATGCGAAAGGAAAACAGAATGAATAAAAAGATAATTGCACTTATGCTGGGCGCGGTAGTTATGACATCCACAGCAGCGGCGGCATCCGCCGAAGCCATGCCTGTGCAGACCGCCTATGTTACGCAGGAATACGCGGCTTCCGCCACCGTATGGAACGGCAAGACCACGATGAAGTCGGGGAAGAATTACATTGTAAACAGCGACATCACCATCTCCAAGAAATTCTACGTCCCCGAAAACACGACCCTTACGATAAAGAGCGGCTCCAAGCTTACGGTGTCCTCCAAGGGCGCGCTTACGGTAAAGGGAACGCTCAAGGTGCAGAGCAATGCGACGCTGTCCGTTTCGGGAAAGCTCACGCTTAACACCGGCAAGTCGATATCCAATTCGGGAAAGATAACTTTCGGCTCCAAGGCGGCGGTGGTGCTTAACGGAAAGCTTACGGTTGCCAAGGCGGGAAGCGTTTCGGGCAAGCCCGCTTCGCTTTCCCTCGGAAGCAAGGCAAAGGTGAATATCTACGGCAAGAACACCTGTGCAAAGCTCACCACTGCGATAGAGAAGCGTGACATAAAGACCGCGGTGAACAATGTTTACAAGGCGGCGCTGGTGGACGGCGACCTTTATAAGGCGCTCACCTATGTTTACCCCGAGGAGCAGATAACCAAGGCGGACGAGGCTTTCAAGGCGCAGGGCACGACCCTCAGGGATTACTGCAAGAGCCTTAACTCCACGGTAAAGGACGCTGTTTCGGCGGAGGGCGTTGGAAAGGTAACATCCGTATCCGCGTCGGTTACTTCCATGAAGAAAGTGACCAAGAGCATCGACAGCGACAACAAGGCGATAGTGCAGGCGGCGTATCCGAGCTTCGACAAAATATACAAGGTATCCGGCAAGCTTACCCTCAACAAGAACAAGGACGGCGGCACATACGAGGTGCTGGCGGTCCTCTGCGGGGGAACATGGTACATCTGCCCCACATCGGCATACGCGGCACAGTAACAGCATGACGTAACCTACGGCCCGACGAAATCGACAAAAATATGGATATCTATCTTATCAAAACAAACGACATCACTTTTTCACAGCTTACTCCATATCTCGACTGCGTGACGATCATCCGCCGCGCGGTCATTGAGCGCCGTGCGGATGACGCGGCAAAGATAAATTCGCTTGTATCCGAACTGATTGTCCTGTCGGAGATATCCCGCAGGACAGGGATAGAGCAGGACAGAATACGCTTCCGCAAGGGCCCTCACGGCAAGCCCTACATAAAGAACAAGGACGGCGCATGGCTCGAATTTTCGCTCTCCCACACGAACGGCGCGGTGATCGCGGCGTTTTCTGAGGATGGGGAGATAGGCATTGACATCGAGCGCGCCGACAGGCGCATAAGCGACGCGCTGTACAGCCGTGTGCTGTGCGACGAGGAGCGCTTTCACGCCACTTCGGGGGCGGATTTCCTGCGGGCGTGGGTGCAGAAAGAGGCTTTTCTGAAGCGCCTTGGCGTGGGGATAACCCGCGACCTGCGCGGGGTGAACTCCCTCGAAATACCCGATACCGTGGCGGAAAATTTCTGTGGGTTTATCGTGGGTATCTCGGGAAAGGGCGCCGCGGACGCGCAGATGATAGACCTGCCGCTGGAGGAACTTTTGCGGAAATATAAGGTTTGAATTATTGCGGATATAGGTATCGGGAGCCTTTGGGGCTCCCGATCCAGACCGTCGAAAAAGTCCCAACGGGACTTTTTCGACGAAACATCCG
>CAKSPC010000053.1 GCA_934481445.1 uncultured Oscillospiraceae bacterium | reverse complement strand
AGCACGATAAATGGTTGGAAATGAAATGCCGAATGGCTCATTGTCAAGCTTGGAACGACCGGCGATCTGCTCGGGAGACCACCTTAATGACATCTTTTCGAGTACATAATCACGTGCCGGTCCTTCTTTGAGTTTGGGCTTTCTGCCACAGTTTTTTCTTCTCTTTCGGTAAAGCTTATCTGCATGATGTGCGGCATATTCGCCATTGGCATAACAATTTCTGCGAAACTCTCGACTCACCGAGGACGGAGACCGATTCAGCATTCGGGCAATTACCCGAATGCTGAATCCCTGGGCTTTCAAAACTCTTGACATTTCTCGCTCTTCTGTGGTAAAATGGGTGTAATGGCACATATTGCTCCTCCTGTTTATGGTTGTGTGGTTACTCCCATTATAACACGAGTTGCTTTATGTGTCATTATTTTTTCCATGTGTTGCACTTATATTGTAAATCTATCTGTTTATTTGTTTTCTCCGCCCTGCCGGATACTTTCGGCGATGGCAGAAAGCTTTTTCAGCCGATGATTCAAGCCGCTGCGGCTTATGGGCTTTTCAAACAGCCTGCTCAGCTCGCTGAGGGAGCTTTCGGGGTTGTTAAGACGAAGCAGCGCGGTTTCCCGCAGGTCGGGGGAAAGCTTGTCCGCGCCCATGGTGTTTATGATAAGCTGTATATCCCCGCAGACCTTGCTTGACGCGGCAACGGTCTTGTCGAGATTTGCACTGTCGCAGTTTACGGTGCGGTTAGTGCGGTTGCGGATGTCCTTTTCAATCTTTATCTGCATTATCTCCAGCGAACGCAGCGGGGCGCCGATGTATGTGAGGAAATCCTCGATAAGCTCGCTTTCCTTGGCATATATGACCGAGCTGCCGCGCCGCCGCGTCATCTTGAACGGCATTCCGTGCTCGCAGATAAAGCCGAAAAGCTGCTCCGCGCGGGAATTGTCGGGCATGACTATCTCCAGATGATATTCCTTGTTCGGGTCGGTGACGGAGCCGCATGACACGAACACTCCCCGCAGGAATGCGCCGCTCTCCTCGTCGTTTCCCGACACCACCGTGGGGTCTATCTCCGAAAGATTTCCGAAGCGCTCCGAAACCTGCTCCGCGCCGCTCTTTATCGAAAACGTGTACAGAGAGCCGCCGTTTCTCACCAGCCGCGTGGTTTCGTGCTTTGCGGCGGGGAATATCTCCTCCGAAAGCGTGCGAGCCGCCGCGACGAGATCGGCGTTTTCCGTCTGGACGACCGCGCGGCCCTCCGCCGTCCGCCCCGAGAAAAACATCCCGTAGAGCATTGCCGCCATTTCTCCGCCGCCCATGTTTTTAACGTCGCAAAGCTCCTTTTTTATCTCCGATGAAAATGACATGGCATTACACCGCCTTTCCGCCGTGCGGTCAGTTTTTGTCGATATCCCTGTGCAGCGTTCTCACCTTGCATTCCTTTTCGGCGAGATACTTCGCGGTGCGCTCCGCAAAGGTTATGCTGCGGTGCTTTCCGCCGGTGCAGCCGAAGGCTATCACAAGCCTGCTCTTCCCCTCGTGGACGTAGCACGGTATAAGGAAATCAATAAGGTCGCGCAGCTTTGTTTCCAGCGTCTGCGACTGCTCGAATTTCATTACATAGTCGCGCACTTCCCTGTCAAGGCCTGTTTTGTTTTTAAGCTCGGGTATGTAAAACGGATTGGGCAGGCAGCGCACGTCGAAAACAAGGTCAGCCTCCCCGGGCACGCCGTATTTGAAGCCGAAACTCATGCAGCTTACTATCATGCGGTCGGAGGGCTTGTCCAGAAACAGCCCCGCTATCTGCTCCTTCAGCTGTCCCGCACTCAGCAGGGAGCTGTCCACGATATAATCCGCGTTTTCGCGTATCTCGCTTAAAAGTTCGGTTTCCGCGTCTATCGCCTTGGAAAGGTCTCCGCCGGATATTTCGTCGAGAGGGTGCTTGCGGCGGGTTTCCTTATAGCGCTTCATCAGCGTTTCCTTGTTTGCCTCGAGGTACAGCACCTTTACGTCTATCCCCGCGATATGAAGCTTCACGATGCATTCGCTGAGCTTAAAAAACATCGCGCCGCCGCGTATGTCGGTAACTATCGCGACCTTGGATATCTCGCTGTTTTCGTTGCACATCGCCGCAAAGTTCGGGATAAGCTGAGGCGGCATATTATCGATACAGAAAAATCCGATATCCTCCAGCACCTTTATGGCGGAGGACTTTCCCGAGCCCGACATTCCCGTTACTATCACAAATTCCATCTTATTCGGTTTCTCCTGTCTGCCCCGCGTTTTCGGGAACTATAAGCATTTCGCACTCCAGCGCAACGCCTTTCTGCTCCAGCACGGTCTTTTTGATATGCTCAACAAGGGTCATAACGTCGGCGAATGTCGCGCCGCCTTTGTTGATAACGAACCCGCTGTGCTTCTCGCTCACCTGCGCGCCGCCGACGGTGCAGCCCTTCAGTCCGCACTCCTCTATCAGCGCGGCTGCGAAGTATCCCTCGGGGCGCTTGAATGTGCTTCCGCAGGAGGGGTATTCCAGCGGCTGCTTGCTGCGGCGCTTTTCCATAAGCTCATCCATGCGGCCTTTGATCTCTTCTCTATTCCCCGCGCAGAGCTTCATCTTAACCGAAAGAATGACATATCCGCCCTCGGAGAAAATGCTCCCGCGGTAGCGCAGCTTCATGTCCTCGGCGGGCATTTCTATGATATTCCCGTCGGAAGTAAGGCAGCGCGCGGATACCACGATATTCTTCATTTCCCCGCCGTAAGCTCCCGCGTTCATATACAGCGCTCCGCCGACGGAGCCGGGAATTCCGTAGGCAAATTCCATGCCGCAAAGGCTGTTTTCAAGCGCGGCACGGCAGACCATCGAAAGGCTCTCCCCCGCGCCCGCGGTGATGGTGTCCCCCCCGACGGATATCCCGCCCAGGCCCTTTGCGATGTGGATAATGCAGCCGCGGAAGCCGTTATCGCCGAAAAGGACGTTGCTGCCCCTGCCGAGGATAAAATACGGCACGCCGCTCTGTTTGCAGGCGGTGATGATCTCAGAAAGCGCCGCCTCGCAGGACGGCTCGCAGATGATATCGCACCTGCCGCCTATTTTCATGGAAGTGTACGGGGCTATCGCTCCCCCGCGCTCAAACGGCGAGCCGCTGCTGCTGCAGGCTCTTTCTATCGCGGAATAATCCAAAGCATTTTCCTCCGTTATCGTAATGGTACAGCCTTATCGACAAACGGGGGACGAAAAATTCCGTCCCCTTAATATCATATGAAACGTTATGTCAGTCAGCAATAGTATATAAGTATGCCGCGCCGATTATTCCCGCGTCGTTTCCGAGCTTCGCGATGTCGAGCTTGGTGCTTCTTTCGGGGTCGATGCAGTAGCTGTCGCGGGCAAGTATCTTCTCCAGCGGCTTGGTGAGGTTTTCGCCCTCCTTGCAGATGCCGCCGCCGATAAGCAGCACCTCGGGCTGGAATGTGTTTACGATGTTCGTAAGTCCGCAGCCGAGGTATTCTATGTACATATCAACGACATCGGAAGCAGCGGCGTCGCCTGCTCTCCAGCCGTCGAATGCGGTCTTGCCGTCAACTCCGTCGAGGGAGCCCGCTATCTGCCACATCTTACTGTCGGGGTGAGCCTCCATGCCCTCCTTGGTCATGTTGATAAGCGCCGTTGCGGAGGAATACGCCTCGAAGCAGCCCTTTCTGCCGCAGCCGCACTGTCTGCCGCCGAAGTGTATAACGGTGTGACCCAGCTCCGCGCCGCAGAAATTGAAGCCGGTGTATATCTTTCCGTCGATGATTATTCCGCCGCCCACGCCTGTGCCGAGGGTAACGACAACAACATCCTTGTAGCCCTTGCCCGCCCCTGCGAGCACCTCGCCGAATGCCGCCGCGTTGGCGTCGTTTTCAACGTAAACTTCCTTGCCGAGTTTCTCCTTGATGATGGAGCGGAGGTCGGTGTTCTTAAATCCGAGGTTGCAGGAATACAGCACCACGCCGCTGTTTCTGTTAGCTGTTCCGGGGGTGCCTATGCCGATGGAATTGACCTCGCCGATAGTAACCTTTGCCTGATTGAGCACTTCCCATACGGTTTCAACTATTGAGCCGCAGATCTCCTCAGCGGGACGGGGCAGGTTGGTCTTTGTCGTTGCCTTGGCGACGATGTTGTAGTTTTCGTCCACAAGGCCTACCTTGATGTTGGTTCCGCCGAGGTCTATTCCTATATTATACATTGTTATGTCTGTTCCTTTCGTTTATCAAATGTTGAGGTCGGACATTATCTCCTGGCTGTCCGAATCAATGCCGAGCTGCGCGAGCAGGTCCTTTGCCGCGTTGTATCCCATCTTCTTCTGACGGTTGTTCATCGCAGCTACCTCGAGGATGACCGCAAGGTTGCGTCCCGGCTTTACGGGAATATTGAGCAGCGGCACCTTTACGCCGAGGATGGTCATGTAATGCGTATCCACGCCCATGCGGTCGTAGGTCTTTTCGGGATTCCACAGTTCCATCTCAACAACAAGGTCTATCTTCTCGGACATCTTTACCGCGCCGATACCGAACAGCTGTCGTGCGTTTACGATGCCTATGCCGCGGAGCTCGAGGAAGTGCCTGATGTTGTCGGGGGAGCTTCCCACGAGGGTGATGTTGCTCGCCTTTTTGATCTCTACGGCGTCGTCCGCGATAAGGCGGTGGCCGCGCTTTACGAGCTCGATGGCGGTTTCGCTCTTGCCGACGCCGCTCTCGCCGAGGATAAGAACGCCCTCGCCGTAGATTTCGATAAGCACGCCGTGGCGGGTTATTCTGGGCGCAAGCTGAAGATTAAGGAACGCAACGAGCTTGGATATAAGCACGGATGTGCTCTCCTCGCTTCTTAAGATCGGGATGCCGTATTTCGGCGCAAGTTCAAGCATTTCGGGGAAAACATCGAGGTTTCTGGAAATGATGAGCGCGGGGAAGCGGTAGCTGAGCAGGTCCTCAATGCGCTTTCTGCGCAGTTCTGCGTCCAGTCCGGTAAGATAGGCATACTCCATCTTTCCGAGCACCTGAATGCGCTTGTTGTCAAAATATTCGTAAAATCCCGCGAACTGAAGCCCGGGACGGTTGGTATCGTTGTTTGTGATGAGGACGTTCCCGCCGTTTTCGGGCATATAGAGTATCTCCAAATGGAACTCGTCAAGTATTTTCTGAAGTGGGAACGAAAACTCTCTGTTTATTTCTTCAAGGGGCATAATATCGTCCTTTCCGTTGCGGGGTGTCCCGCTTTTTCCTTTGGGGCAGAAACTGCGCCGTTAATATTATTATACAGCATACGCTTCAATATTTCAATAGATTTTTGTTATTTTACCTATGTTTTATTATTGCCCCATATTTGCGGTGTTTATAACTATCAGACGTTTGGAGTTTACGATCGGATATTCAAAATCGTTGAAAATATAGACATAGCTTCCGCTTGAAAAGATGTCGCTGCTGTCCTCAAGGCCGCCCAGCACCGCCGCCTTTTTGTTTGCAGCGTCTATCACCGCCGCGTAATTATTGGAGTCGTAACCCGAATGGAGAATGGACACCGCCGCCTTTTCCTTTGTCACCGTAGTGGAGTATATTACTGTTTTGTACTGCGTTCTGAACAGCACTTTGCGCACAAGGTAGTGCGGGTAATATCCCACCTCGTACTTATCGCCGAGCGCGTCGGAATTCCACAGGACGGTGTAGGTCGGGTATTCCCCCGCCATAAACATCGCTGCGGCACTGAAAGGGTACTCCCCCGATACATACGGGTCGGTCACGGGGTCGCAATAGTATATCGAGCCGTTCTTGCCAAGGCTCATTCCGTAATCGCTGGCGCCGTAGACTATCCCGTTATCGTAGGAAACAGTAAGATAATCAGGCTCGGGCGAGTAGCGGTAAACTACATTTGCGGTGTATATTTCGTCTGTGGCGTTGTCGTATATCCTTTTGTTGCAATTGAAAAACAGGCTCTTTCCGATGCGGTATATCCCGCCGCCATTGTACGCCGACGGCATATCTCTTTCCGTTCCGTCGCCGCGGAGAATTATCCGGTACTGCACCGCGTCCTTCGGCTGATCGTCGCTGCCGTTGTAAACCTGATCCGTGTATATGATATAGTCCTTGTCGGCGTAAATTACATCGAAAGTGGTTTCCTTCGACATTATGCTCTTTCTTTCAAGCGTTTCGGCGTTGAACTCAATAAGAGAAGCCCCCGAGTCGCTGCTGTACATATAATACAGCATTTCATCGTCCGCATTGATGGGGGTAACGTCGCGGCCATTGTTGATGTCGCTGACTTTCAACTCCTTGACCTCCGCGCCGATATCCGCGAGGTTCACAAATTCCCCGTCGAAAGTTATCATTTCTTTCAGCTTAGTATATTCGGGGTCCTTTAGGACGATACCGCTGTCCTGCTCGGGGGGTTCGGAGGCTATGGTATTTATGGATGACGACGTTGTATCGGTCGCCGCAGGCTCTTCCCCGCCGACGGGGTCTGCCTCGCTTTCGGAGGAATCGGTCACATCGGGGGGTGCCACGGAGGATGTTTCGCTGCTGTCGGACGGAGTATTCCCGCCGCAGCCCGCAAGAAGCACAGTAGATATAAGCAAAATTGAAAGAATACGTTTTTTCATGAATAGCTCCTTTCTATGATTAAGTCTGAAAAACCCTCCAATAATACTGACAAAGAACTACATACGGAGGTTACGGATATGAAACTTAAAAACTGCGCACTGACCGTCGCAATGGCGGCGGGAATTGCCGCTTCGGTGCTGCTGGGGAGTTTTACGGCGTTCTCCCGCGACTGCGGGGATATCACATCGGAGGTGCTTCGGCTGCACATCCCCGCCAACTCCGACAGCGAATACGACCAAAACATGAAGCTTGCGCTGCGGGATCATATTCTCGAAAAATACGGTGCGGCGCTGTCTGGCTGCGGCTCCCTTGCGGAAGCGGAAAGCGACGTTGAAGCCCTCCTGCCCGAAATCGAAGCGGACTGCTGCGATTTCCTCGCGCAGCGCGGCGCGGGCTACTCCGCCCATGCGGAGCTTACGGAAATGTACTTCACCACCCGCGAATACGACCGCGTTATCCTCCCCGCGGGAAACTACACCGCCCTGCGGATAACCCTCGGCAGCGGCGAGGGGCACAACTGGTGGTGCGTGATATTTCCGTCGCTGTGCCTGCCGGCGGTTTCAGACCCAGGGGACGAACTGACGCAAACCGTGCTTACGGAGTTCGGTCAGCCAGTTAAAATCAAGGTGAAATTCGCCGTATACGAATGGCTTTCGGATATATTCGGATGAAAAAACCGCCCTGTATCGGGCGGTTTCAAACTGTTGTCAGATGTTTTTAATCTCCCGTGGATTCTCTCAATATAAGCGAATGCGGCAGCATATATGTAGTTTTGTCCTTGGCGTCGGATTTCATATTGGCGATAAGCTTTTCGATGACCGTCTTTCCCTGAAGATAGCAGGGCTGCTCCACAGTGGAAAGCCGCGGGATGAACATATGCGAATACGCGATGTTGTCAAACCCGAAGAACAGAAGATCCTTTCCGATGGTTATGCCGTGCTGTATCGCGTAGGTCATGGCGCCTATCGAAATTGTGTCGGATATGGAGAAGATAGCATCCGGCGGGTTGTCGAGCTTCATCAGCGTTTCGCAGCCTGCAGTGCCTGTTTCCGCGTCATATCCTCCCTGATAAACAAGGGCTTCGTCGAAGGGAATGCCCGCCTCGGAAAGGGCGCGCCTGTACCCGTTTTCGCGGTCGACGGAGGACTGTGTTCTCGCCTTTGTGGTGATAAGGCCTATGCGCTTTCTGCCTTTTCTGATGAGGTAATTCGTCGCGTCGTAGCCCGCGCGCTCGTTGTCGATGGTAACGCAGAGGATGTCGCAGCCGTCGATGCGCTCAAGGCACATGGCAAGCTGATATTTCCTAGCAAGGTCGGAAATGGTGGCGCCGTCAAGCTTCGGCGCGAGCAGCACCGCACCGTCCACTGCCTTTGAAAACAGCATACCGAGCAGGTGCATTTCATGTTCGGGGTCGTCCCTTGTGGTCGCGATAAGGACATCGTAGCCCTGCGCATATGCGGCGTCCTGCATTCCGCGCAGCACCTCGGAATAGAAGCTCTGCTCCGTGGAAGCAATGATGGCGAGGATACGCTTGGTTTCGCTCTTGCGCAGGTCGCGGCCGAGGAAATTGGGGCTGTAGCCGAGCTGCTCGACTGCGCGGTTTACCGCCTGCACGGCTTCGTCGGAAACGTTGGTCTTTTTGTTGAGAACGCGCGAAACCGTCGCAACGGAAACATTCGCAGCCTTCGCCACGTCTTTTATCGTAATATTCAAAAGGATCACCTCATACTGTCACCATGCGAATAACTCATGAAAACGCACAGTCATTTCATTGGTCTATATTTATATAATACACCAAATGTAAATCGTTTTCAATAGGCAATTTTCACAAAGATTAGGTCTGCGACAAAAAATCGGAGAAAAAATGATTACTTTTTCGTGTCAACTATTTCCCGCGCCCGCTTCATCAGCGCCGCGCGCTCATTCGGCAGTGTGCCGTCGATAACTTCCGACAGAAGCTTCTCAAGCACCGCGCCCATTTTCGGGGACGGCGGGACTATCTCCCTTAAATCCGAGCCGCGCACCGCAAGCTGTTTCAGCGACACGCAGGGCGTTTCGGCAGCTATTTTTTCCGCAAGAGCTATCGCCTGCTGCCACTTGGGTATTCTCTCCAGACAAAACGGCTGCTTGGCGCTGTCGTCGGCGATGTGCGCTCGGATGATGTCGACGAGCCTGTCCGCGCCGTGCCGCGAAAGCTGCCTGCGGATGTATTTTTCGGAAATCTCAATGGGGATGTCGTGGAATTTCACCACCTCGCACACCCGCCCGCGGAGGGCGTTATCGCATTTCAGCCCGCGCAGCACATCCTCGGCGATCTGCGCGCTTTTTTCGGCGTGGCCGTAGTAATGGCACTCGCCGATTTCGTCGGTGCTGCTGCAGGAGGGCTTCCCGATGTCGTGAAGCAGCATGGCGAGCCGCATTGCGGGGTCGCATGGGGCGGCGGCGACGGCGCGGGCGGTGTGGGTGTAGAGGTCGCTGTTGTGGTAGCGGGAGCCTTGGTCATACCCGACCGTCGGGGCAAGCTGCGGTATCAGCGCGGAGAAAATCTCGGGGAATTCCAGCAGGATTTTCAGGACATTTTCGCCGCACAGAAGCCGTTTCAGCTCGCAGAAAATGCGCTCTGCGGACACGTTTTTCAGCAGAGGGTAGTTTTTTCGTATCGACCGCGCGGTTTTCTCCTCGATTTCGAAACCGAGCACGGAAGCAAAGCGTAGTCCCCGCAGGATACGCAGCGCGTCCTCGCCGAAGCGGCGGTCGGGGTCGCCGATGCAGCGGATTAGCCCGCGGGAGATGTCCTCCTCCCCGCCGAACGGGTCGATTTTCCCATGGACGGGGCTGTAGGCAATGCCGTTCATAGTGAAATCACGGCGGGACAGGTCGTCGCGTATGTTTGTGGTGAATGTCACGTCCTGCGGATGGCGGCCGTCTTTATACTGCCCGTCGACGCGGAATGTGGTTATTTCGATGGGATTTCCGTCGGAAAGGACGGTCACGGTGCCGTGCTTCAGCCCCGTTTCGATGACGCGGTGATCGCTGAATATCTGCTCCGTTTCATTCGGAAGCGCCGACGTGGTGACGTCGTAGTCGTGCGGCGTCATGCCCATTATGCTGTCGCGGACGCAGCCGCCTACAATGTAGGCTTCGTGGTGTGCTGCTTCCAACCTGCCAAGTATCGCCTGAACGTAATCGGGAATTATAAACATAAAATTCCCCCTCTCTGATACTATTGTAGCACAGAAAGGGGGAATGTTTCAAGTTGATTTTTATATAAGATCCAATATTTCCTTATGCTCGAACGGATATATAGCCGGTTTTCTCAAAATAAACAGAATTGTGTCTATTATAACAAAAATCGGATAGAAAAGCAGAAGAGCTGCCGCTGCGAGATACCAAGGAAAAAAGCCAAGTATCCAAAAGCGACTGATACATCTTTTAAAGATAAAACCCGTATGTGCAATTCCCAGCGGAATCGAGCCGACCAAAAAGGCAATCATAATCGAAACAATTGCGGTTTGAAATGCAGACAGATTAGGCGAAGAATCTTTGCCAAGATTACAAAAACACAATATGATGATAAGAACCCAACTGATTATCAACCAAACCTTGCGGCGTTTATTGGATTTGTCATAAATCATTTTTGCCTCTTCCGGAAATGCTTCGTAGGGAATCTTCATAATTAATTACCTTCCTATTTCTATTTTCAGACCATTTTGTTCTTTGCTTTATTATAGCACAAAATGGTCAACAAGTCAATAGACTATTTTGTTCTAGAATATAATATTATTACAAATACACAAAATCGGAGGTAAAAAATGTACAAATTAAAATACCTGCGCGATAGCGAATTGCTTACGCAAAAGCAGGTCGCCGAAAAAATTTTCTGCGGACAGCGTGCGTACTCATATTACGAAACCGGCGAGCGCGACATTCCAACGCAGACCCTAATCCGCCTAGCCGATTTCTACAACGTATCCGTCGACTACCTGCTCGGCAGGACGGAAAACCCGAAAATGAATACATAACACAAAAACCGCTCCCCTTTCGGGAAGCGGTCTTATTTATGAGTAGATCGTTACGATCGGTCAATTATGCGTTAACCTTTGTAACAACGCCGGAACCTACGGTTCTGCCACCCTCACGGATAGCGAAACGCAGACCTTCTTCGATAGCGATAGGAGTGATAAGCTCAACATCCATTACAACGTTATCGCCGGGCATGCACATTTCCTTGTCAGCAGGCAGTGTGATTACGCCTGTAACGTCTGTGGTTCTGAAGAAGAACTGAGGACGGTAGTTGGAAACGAAAGGAGTATGACGACCGCCTTCTTCCTTCTTGAGGACGTAAACCTGACCGGTGAACTTGGTGTGGGGGTGAATGGAACCGGGCTTGCAGAGAACCTGACCACGCTCGATATCCTGACGTGTGATACCACGGAGCAGAGCACCGATGTTGTAGCCTGCAACTGCCTCGTCCAGAGTCTTTCTGAACATCTCAAGACCTGTAACAACAGTGGACTTGGGCTCCTCGGTAAGACCTGTGATCTCAACAGTATCGTTAACCTTAACAACGCCACGCTCTACACGACCGGTAGCAACGGTACCACGACCTGTGATAGTCATAGTATCCTCAACAGGCATCAGGAAGGGCTGGTCTTCCTTGCGGTCGGGAGTAGGAATATACTCGTCAACAGCGTCCATGAGCTCCTTGATGCAGTGGTACTCGGGAGCGTTGGGATCTGTGGAAGAAGAGTTCAGAGCCTTGTATGCAGAACCGAAGATAACGGGAGTGTCATCGCCGTCAAAGCCGTTCTTTGTCAGCTCGTCGCGGATATCCATCTCAACCAGCTCGAGCATCTCGGAGTTCTTGTACTCGCCTGTTGTCTCATCGTACTCGCAGTCATCAACGTCATCGCACTTGTTTACAAATACAACGATCTTCGGAACGCCAACCTGGCGAGCGAGCAGGATGTGCTCTCTTGTCTGAGCCATAGGACCATCTGTACCGGCAACGATCAGGATAGCGCCGTCCATCTGAGCAGCACCGGTGATCATGTTCTTGATATAGTCAGCATGGCCGGGGCAGTCAACGTGAGCGTAGTGACGCTTATCGGTCTCGTACTCAACGTGAGCGGTGTTGATTGTGATACCACGCTCTCTCTCCTCGGGAGCCTTATCGATCATGTCGTATGCTTCGAACTTAGCCTTGCCCTGAAGGGACAGCCACTTTGTGATAGCAGCAGTTGTTGTGGTCTTACCGTGGTCAACGTGACCGATGGTACCGATGTTAACGTGGGGCTTGGTGGAATTATAATGTTCCTTTGCCATTGGTATGTCCTCCTTAATAGGTGATCGGGATCCTCCCCGAAAAGGGGAGGCTTCCCTTATTTTTTATAATATTATTTTAGCAGTTTTCTACGAAAAAATCAAGTGTTTTTCTTAATATTCCGCAAAAATTATTCAGCCTGCTTGCGCTTGCTCATGATAGCGTCTGCGATGGTCTTGGGAACCTCGATGTAGCTGTGCGGCTCCATTACATACTGGCCACGGCCCTGTGTCTTGGAACGCAGGTCGTTGGAGTAGCCGAACATCTCGGACAGCGGAACCAGAGCAGTGATCTGCTGGGAACCGTTTCTTGCTTCCATACCCTGGATCTGACCACGACGGGAAGAAAGGTCGCCCATAACGTCGCCCATGTATTCCTCGGAAACGACAACTACAACCTTCATGATAGGCTCAAGAATGATGGAGTGTGCCTGCTTGAGAGCTTCCTTGATAGCCATGGAGCCGGCGATCTTAAACGCCATTTCAGACGAGTCGACCTCGTGGTAAGAACCGTCGTACAGGCTTACCTTGATGTCGACAACAGGATAACCTGCGAGGACACCGGCGTTCAGAGCGCCCTGAATACCCTGATCTACTGCAGGGATGAATTCCTTCGGGATAGAGCCGCCGACAACGTCGTTGCTGAATTCGTAACCCTTACCGGATTCATTCGGAGAAACTCTGATCTTAACGTGACCGTACTGACCGGAACCACCGGACTGGCGCTTGTACTTCATATCAACATCGGCTTCGCCGGTGATAGTTTCCTTATAAGCAACCTGAGGAGCACCGACATTAGCTTCTACCTTGAACTCACGGAGAAGTCTGTCGACGATGATCTCGAGGTGAAGCTCACCCATACCTGCAATGATGGTCTGACCGGTTTCCTGGTTAGTCCATGTCTTGAAGGTAGGATCCTCTTCAGCCAGCTTTGCGAGCGCAATTGCCATCTTTTCCTGACCGGCCTTGGTCTTGGGCTCGATAGCAAGCTCGATAACGGGCTCGGGGAACTCCATGGACTCGAGGATGATGGGGTGATCTTCGTCGCACAGGGTATCACCAGTGGTGGTGTACTTTGTACCAACTACTGCCGCGATATCGCCGCAGGGGCATGCATCGATGTCCTGTCTGTGGTTGGAGTGCATCTGAAGGATACGACCCATACGCTCGGTCTTGTCCTTTACAGAGTTGAGGACGGAAGTACCTGCCTCAACATAACCCGAGTAAACTCTGAAGAAGCAGAGCTTACCAACGAACGGGTCGGTAGCGATCTTGAATGCAAGAGCGGAGAACGGCTGATCGTCGCCTGCGTGTCTTTCCTCTTCCTCGCCGGTTTCGGGGTTAACGCCCTTGATGGAGGGGATATCGAGAGGAGAAGGCATATAGTCAACAACAGCGTCGAGAAGCTTCTGAACGCCCTTGTTTCTGTAAGAAGTACCGCAGATAACAGGAACGAACTTGTTATCAATTGTACCCTTACGGATAACGCGCTTGATCTCTTCGGAAGTGAAGTCAGCGCCCTCGTTCTCAAGGTATCTCTCCATGAGATCGTCATCGAGCTCTGCAACCTTCTCGAGAAGATTCTGTCTGTATTCCTGAGCCTTTTCGAGCATATCCGCGGGGATCTCCTCAACGCGCATATCCTTACCGAGGTCATCATAGTAAATATCCGCATTCATCTCAACGAGGTCGATGATACCGCGGAAATCCGCTTCAGCACCGATGGGGAGCTGGATCGGAACAGCGTTGCACTTGAGTCTGTCGTGCATCATATCAACAACGTTGTAGAAGTTTGCGCCCATGATATCCATCTTATTGACATAAGCCATTCTGGGTACATGGTAGTTATCTGCCTGACGCCATACTGTTTCTGACTGAGGCTCTACACCGCCCTTTGCGCAGAAAACAGTAACGGAACCGTCGAGGACACGGAGCGAACGCTGAACTTCAACTGTGAAGTCAACGTGTCCGGGGGTATCGATAATATTGATTCTGTGATTCTTCCAGAAAGCTGTGGTAGCGGCAGAGGTGATTGTGATACCTCTTTCCTGCTCCTGAGCCATCCAGTCCATCGTAGCAGTACCATCGTGAGTTTCACCGATCTTGTGGTTGATACCAGTGTAGAACAGGATACGC
>CAKSPC010000052.1 GCA_934481445.1 uncultured Oscillospiraceae bacterium | reverse complement strand
GGCAGGGAGCCAGAAATACGGCGTGCTCACATGGTCGGGGGATATCCATTCCAGCTTCCGCGCAATGCGCGAGCAGATTCAGGCGGGGCTTTCGATGAGCGTTGCGGGAATACCCTGGTGGACGTCCGACATAGGCGGCTTCCTCGGCGGAGATATCCGCGACGACGGTTTCCGCGAGCTGCTGGTGCGCTGGTTTGAATGGGGCTGCTTCTGCCCCGTGTTCAGAATGCACGGCGAGCGTTCTCCATGGTACGAGCGCGAGGAGGAGTTCATCAACGGCGTGCGCCAGCTTACCTCGGGACAGGATAACGAGGTGTGGAGCTTCGGCGAGGATAATTATGAGATACTGAAAAAGTATCTCTTTGTGCGCGAAAGGCTTCGCCCGTACATGAGAAAGACCATGGACGAATGCTCTGCAGTTGGCGCGCCGGTCATGCGTCCGCTGTGGTATGAATTCCCCGACGACAAGACTGCATGGGAAACCGAGGACGAATACACCCTCGGAAGCTCACTGCTGGTGGTTCCCGTTACGGAAGCGGGCGCTTGTGAGCGCAGCGTTTATCTTCCCGCGGGGGCGAAGTGGAAGTATGCCGCCGACGGAAAGGTTTATGAGGGCGGACAGCGCGTGACGGTTTCTGCGCCAATCGATATTATCCCCGTATTTGTTCGCGACGGCGCGGACATCGAGGTTTTCTGATGACATATTCGGATGTTTTCCGCGGGATATTTCTGCGCAGGCTGAACCGCTTTGCGGCGGAGGTGCTGATAAACGACGAGGTCTGCACCGTCCATGTGAGAAATACGGGGCGCTGTACAAAGGTAATATCCGCAGGGGCGGAGGTGAGCGTGCAGCACTGCAACAGCCCCGCGCGAAAGACCGCATGGACGCTTATCGCGGTGAAAACGGAGGAATATGGCTGGGTGAATGTCGACAGCCTTGCCCCGAACAAAATAGCTGGGGAATGGCTGGCGGCGCAGGGCTTTGATGTTATCCGCCCCGAATATCATTTTGGCGGCAGCCGCATTGATTTTTACGCCGAGCGCGGCGTGGAGCGGTATCTTATCGAGGTCAAGGGCTGCACCCTTGCCGAGGGCGGTATGGGGAAATTTCCCGACGCACCCACCGAGCGTGGTCAGCGCCATCTTCGGGAGCTTGCGGCAGCGGCGGGGCAGGGTTATCGTGCGGTCGCGGCGTTTGTGATAATGCTACGCGGAGTACGCTCAGTAATTCCGAACGCAGATATCGACCCGAAATTTGCGGAGGAATTCCGCCGTGCGGAAAACGCCGGAGTAGAAACAGTTTTTATCCCATGCGACTGCACCGCAGACAGCGTTGATTTTATATGAAAACAGGGAAGCACCCGTTATCGTGTGCTTCCTTTTTTGTTTGTACGGGAGGAAATATGTGCCGTTTGAGGGGCATATTTTCTCTGTTTTTTTGCAATATGTACTTGATTTTTTTGTGAAAAGATGTTATTATAAATGTAGCAATGTGCATATAAATTTATAAACATGAACAATCGGCAGAGAGGTGATATTGTGAAGCGGAGGACATATGTTGCGATAGACCTGAAATCATTCTATGCCTCTGTGGAGTGCCGCGAGCGCGGGCTTGACCCTCTTAATACCAACCTTGTCGTTGCGGACGAGGGCAGGACGGACAAAACGATATGCCTTGCGGTAACGCCGTCGCTGAAAAGCTATGGTATCTCGGGGCGCGGGAGACTGTTTGAGGTGCGCGAGCGTGTCAGCGCTGTAAACGATGAGCGCAGGCACAAGGCGCCCGAAAAGAAGCTTACGGGTTCATCGTATCTGTTTTCGGAAATCAACGCAGACCCGCGGCTTGCGGTGGATTTTGTGATAGCGCCGCCGCGCATGGCGCTCTACATGGAATACAGTACATGGATATATGACATATATCTCAAATACATTGCCCCCGAGGATATCATCGTGTATTCCATCGATGAGGTGTTCATAGATGTTACGGATTATCTGAAAACCTATGCGCTCACGCCGCGGGAGCTTGCGATGAAAATAATTCTTGACATACTGAATACCACGGGCATAACCGCGACTGCGGGCATAGGCACAAATCTTTTCCTGTGCAAGGTGGCGATGGACATTGTTGCGAAGCATATTCCGGCGGATGAAAACGGGGTGCGTATAGCGGAGCTTGATGAGATTGGCTTTCGGCAGAAGCTGTGGCAGCACCGCCCGCTGACAGATTTCTGGCGAGTAGGGCGCGGGTATGCGGCGAAACTTGGAGAAATGGGCATATACACCATGGGCGAGCTGGCGCGGTGCTCTGTCGACAACGAAGAAAAGCTGTACAAGGCTTTCGGCAGGAATGCGGAGCTTCTGATAGACCATGCGTGGGGCTGGGAGCCGTGTACGGTGGACGATATAAACGGATACCGTCCCACGGATAACAGCATAAGCTCGGGGCAGGTTTTGCAAAATCCATACGATTTTGAAACGGCGGGGCTGGTCCTGAGCGAAATGGCAGACCTGCTCGCACTTGACCTTGTGGATAAAAAGCTTGTGACAGATCAGATAGTCGTTACGATAGGATACGATGTAGAAAATCTCACCGACGAAACCCGCCGCCGAAATTATCGCGGGGAAATCACCGTCGACGCATACGGCAGGCTGATACCGAAGTACGCCCACGGCACCGTTTCCCTCGGAAGATACACTTCATCCACGAAAATAATAATGAATGCCGTGAAGGAGCTTTACGGCAGGATAACCGACAGGTCGCTGCTGATACGGCGGCTTAACATAACCGCGGCGCATATCGTCAGCGAAACCGACGCACCCGAACCCGCTTCAGTGCAGCTTGATCTGTTTTCAGATAAGCAGGAGGATGATATCGTAAATGAAAACTTGGAGCGCGAGAGAAAAGTGCAGGAAGCCGCCATCGCCATCAAAAAGAAATACGGCAAAAACGCCATACTGAAAGGCATGAATCTTTGCGAAGGCGCAACCGCCCGCGACCGCAACAGGCAGATAGGAGGTCATAAGGCATGATGGATTTCGACGATATCATAGATATGCCGCACCATATTTCAAAAAGGCACCCGCAGATGTCGATGCACGACAGGGCGGCACAGTTTTCACCATTTGCGGCGCTGGTTGGCTACGAATCGGCGGTAAGGGAAACCGCCCGCCTTACCGACCAAAAAAACGAGCTAGGCGAATATGAAGCGGAGCTTCTCAACAAAAGGCTTGGCATAATATCCGAACTGTCCGACATCCACCCGATGATAAACATTACGTATTTCCGCCCGGACGAGCTGAAAAGCGGTGGAGCGTATGTCACCGAAAGAGGCTCCGTGAAGTGCATAAACGAATATGACCACACCGTGGTTCTTGTCGACGGGAGAAAGATATCAATAAATGATATCGCCTGTATCGAGGGTGAAATATTCGATATGTCAGACAGCTTTTGTGAATAAACAACATCCCCGCAGCACTTCTGCGGGGACTATGTTATCTTCCGGCATATTTCGCTATAATTCCGACCGGCTTGTTTATTACAAGTGGCTTCGTGATATGCGCGTTCATTCCTGCGGCAAGGCTTCGGTCTATATCGTCGTAGAATGCGTTGACGGTCATGACGATTAAAATATAATTCAAATAAATATGCCGCAGGCAGGTCTGCGGCATATATCTTATGTCATGATCACTTTGTGAATGCGAACGACCTCATATCGAAATCGCTGCCCGGCAGGAATGCGAAGGAAACCTTCACCTTGCCGCTTATGCCGTCCAGCGGGAAGCTGCGGCGGCAGTATTCGGTCTCTCCGTCGGTTCGGAATTCGCACAGGATACGCTTTGCATCAGTGCCGTCGTCGAGGATAAGGTGAATGCTGTTGAGCGGCAGGGGAGATCTGCCTTCAATGATGAGCGCCGCAGGTGCTTCATCCGAGAAATCAAACTCGCCGAAATCCAGCACGACATTATTTCCGATGCCGGTTACTTCGCCGTCGCCAACGGTGAACTTATCGCCATAGATATGATCTGCCTCGGTGGAGTTGTTTTCGGCAAATTCGCGGCGTCTGCGTTCAAATACAAATCCGTTGACCTGTAAGAAATAATCCGTTTCGATGCAGAATGTGTGTATTCCGCGCAGCACCTTGTTCAGCTTGAATGTGTTGGGCTTGAATGTCATCCACTCGGGCGTTTCGTGGTACTTGAATGTTCCAAGCAGCTCTCCGCCCTCGTCGGGGATACCATCATAGAAGCTTATCTCAACGGGGTCGAGCGTGTTCGCCCAGATGGGAACGCTTACCGTATCCGCGCCGCTGCCGAAATCAACGTTTTCATATGCTGCCCATGCGCTTCTGTTTCCGCCGGGGAAGCCTATTCCCTTTGATACGCCCTGACCCAGCTCCGCGCTGCATCTTGTATATAGGCCTGCGGTAACGAACTCATACGGGTCTGTAAGGGCGCTTCCGAGCCCCTCCGCGCTGAACGGCAGGGTGGACATGATGTGGAACTTTTCGGTGCCGTTCTTGCACATCGCGCGCAGGCAGTATTCGCCGTCCCCCTTTGCAATAATGGTGAGGGAGCCGTCGCTGTTTACGGTGCACTCTGCGGCGCGGGTAGCAACGCCTGTTTCGTTGGTAATTCTGTATTCGATGTCATGCGCGTAGTCTGCGTTGGCGGGCAGAACGTTCACTTTGACATGCATCTCGCTCTTGTTTTCGTCAATAACGAGGGTGTCGGCGCAGAGCTCGATTTTTCTTACGGGAATTTCATCAATGCGCCCGCATTCGGTGGGGGCGAAGAATACGTTTTCGCAGCAGGATGTGCCTGCTGCAAAGTCCGCGGGTTCAGCCCTGAGAACAATGCTGCTGTCGGGCAGCGCGGGGGAGTAGAATGTAACGGTGATGTCGCCGGTGCGCTCGGTGGCGCCGATTACTGCGAGCATCTTTCCCGAAAACAGTCTGCGGGATGTGCCCTTGTACTGGTCGTAGTCGGTGCTGTCGCCGTTGTCAAGACCCATCAGCCTGCCTGCGCCCTCTACCTTAACATTAACGCGGTTGTTTGCATTTGCGCAGAAAATGCCGTCCGCGTCCACGGCAGAAACTTCAATATAAATAAGGTCTTTTCCGTCTGCATTGAGAGTAGTCTTATCGGCTGAAATTACAAGACCCGCTGCGTCGCTAAAGGATCGTGTAGTATCCTCGGCGATGATATTTCCGTTTTCATCATAGGCCAGCGCTTTCAGCTCTCCCTTGTGGTATGGGATTATGAAGTCGGCGGTGAGCTGTGTTCCGTGCGCATGGTCTATGTCGAACGTACCCATGCTGTTGCCGTTGTAAAACAGCTCTACCCGCGGAGCGTTGGAGCATACTCTCACATCGACGGGCTGACCCTCGTTGAAATCCCAGTGCGGGAAGATGTGAACGAATGGCGACTTCTTATAATCAGTCCATTCCGCGCGGAAAACGTATGCGCTGTCCTTGGGAAATCCCGCGGTATCATACTGACCGAAATAGCTGTTCTTTGTTGAGTACGGCGTGGGTTCGCCGATGTAGTCGAAGCCTGTCCAGATGAACTGTCCCGCGCAGTATTCTGCGTCGCGGTCGTTGATTATGCAGGCTTCTGTGCTCTTTGCGCCCCAGCCGGTGCAGCTGTTTCCAAGGGAGGAGCACTGTTCGTCGTCGTCTGCAAGCACCGTCTGCGAAAGCGGGAAGTGGTATATTCCGCGGCTCTGTACAACGGACGCCGTTTCGCTTCCATATATCATCCAGTCGGGGTGATTTTCGTGGTGCTCGTCGTAAAGGCGCTCGCCGTAGTTGTAGCCGACAAGCTTCAGAATATCGCCGCATTTCTGCCCGTTTTCCCACTGCATATAGTTTGAGCCGAAAGTTACATATCCGTTTCCGCTCGGGTCGTGAAGCTGTACAAGGTGCTTCAGCATGGATGTAACTTCCTGCCCCCTGTCGTCGGCGTGAGTGTCAAATATTTCGTTGCCGACGCTCCAGCCGATTATCGAGGGATGATTTCTGTCGCGGCGCACCCACGAAGCAACATCCTTTCCGACCCAGCCGTCGAAAAAGCGCGCGTAGTCGTAATCCGTCTTGCAGCGCTCCCACATATCAAATCCCTCGGAAAGCACCAGCATACCCGTTTCGTCCGCAAGCTGCATGAATTCCTCTGATGGCATATTGTGGGATGTTCTTATGGCGTTAACGCCCATTTCGCGCAGCTTTGCAAATCTTCTGCGCAGCGCCGCCATATTTGATACCGCTCCGAGGCAGCCGTTGTCGTGGTGTTCGCAGGAGCCGTGAAGCTTAACATGCCTGCCGTTGAGGAAAAAGCCGCGGTCGGTGGTGAATTCTATCGTCCTGAATCCAAAGTGCTGTGTTATACGCTGAATTACATCGCCGTTTTCAATGACCTCGGATACCATCGTGTACAGATACGGCGTTTCGATATCCCAAAGCTTCGGGGAAATTACCTGCATATTCTGTGTTGTGAGGGAATATGCGGCGCCGTTCACCCTTGCGTCATGAGGAATGCAGGAGATGTCCGCCGCGCAGGCGTTGCTCTCGGCAGATGCGGCAGCATTGCCGTCGGCGTCAAGAACGGTGTTTCTTATTCTTGTGCCGGTAACGCTTTTTCCCGCGGGGCGAAGCAGTTCGGCGGTCACGCTCACTGACCAAGCACTGTTTTCCTGTTTTGTGGAAATATATATTCCATCGTTTCCGAGCCTTATTTCGGGGGATTCGCACAGCCATACATTGCGGAATATACCCGCGCCCGAGTACCAGCGGGAGTTGGGGGAGTGGTGGTCAACTCGGACGGTCACGGTGTTTTCGCCGTCGGTGATAATGTCGGTGATATCAAACTGAAACGCAGAGTAACCGTATTTCCATTCGCCCGCCTTTTTTCCGTTGACATACACGGAGCTGTCCATATAAACGCCGTCAAAGCGGATGTATGTCCTTACACCCTGCTTTTTGTCGTATGTAAAGCTTTTTCTGTACCATCCCGTGGATGTTGCATATAGGTCGTTGGTGTTTCCGATGAGCCAGTCGTGGGGGATATCAACCTTTGCAAACCCAAGCGAGTCGGAATAATCGGCGCCGAAAGGCGCTTTGTAAAACTCCCAGCCGTCGCAGAATAAAGTTCTGTTTGAATATGTGTCGCAGAATGACATTGTGTTATTTTCCTTCCGTTTCTGAAGTTATTTCAATGTTTACGCAGTCGCTGCCGCAAAGGCTTGTGCTGAGCATATCCGGTTGATGTGTGCCCGCATACAGGGTATATCCGCAGTCGGGGCGTATGCGCTCGCCGTTTTCATTTATGACCGTAAACACTTTTTCGGAAAGCGGGATATCGAATGTTATTTCTTCGTTTTCTCTGATGAATATTCGCTTGAAGCCGCACAGGCAGGGATTAGGCGTTGCGTTTCCGTCGTGAGCCTTAATATACAGCTCAATAACGTCCTCGGTGGTCCTTCCGTGGTTTACCGCCGTAACGCTTGCCTTTCCGCATTTGTATTCAAGCGCCGTTACTTTCACGTTGCCGTAGGTCAGGCCATATCCGAACGGGAACAGAATGTTGTCCGTCGTATAGCGGTATGTCCTGTTTTTCATGGAATAGTCGGTGAAATCGGGCAGCTTCTCTGCGGTTTCGTAGAATGTAACAGGCAGCTTTCCCGAGGGGGATACATCGCCGAAAATAATATCTGCAAGCGCCTTTCCGCCTTCAGAGCCGGGATACCATGCATGTATCAGTGCGTCGGAGCATACCTCGGTATTTATTGAGCTTCCTGCGGCGCATACGATTATCACGGGCTTTCCGAGCGCGGTTATTTTCTCCGCGAGAATGCGCTGGCTCTCGGGCAGGCGCAGGTCGTTTTTATCCCCAGAGGAAAACTCGTTGCCCGTGTCGCCCTCTTCGCCCTCGATTGTGGCGTCAAGCCCCAGGCAGAGAATGACCACATCGGAATTTGCCGCGGCGGCTTCCGCTTCAGCATATCTGTCGCCGCTTTTTGCAAGCCCCGAAACCCTGTCCTTGTAGAGGTGGCAGCCCTCGGCATACAGCACGCGGCCGCTGAATCTGTCCTCAATGCCTTCGAGGAATGTAACGTACCTGTCGGCGGTGCCGTTGTAGTTGCCCTCAAGAGCCGTCCTGCTGTCCGCGTTCGGACCTATCACCGCGATGGTTTTCACGTCGCTTTCGTTAAGCGGCAGGATGCCGTTGTTTTTCAGCAGCACCATTGATCTCTGTGCGCAGCTGTATGCCGCCTGCTTGTGTTCTGGGCAGGAAACAATCCCGTACGGTATCTTGTCGTATTCGGTGGAATCGTCGAACATTCCGAGCCTTATGCGCGCCCTCATCAGCTTGACGCAGGAGCGGCGGATATCCTCTTCGGAAATAAGCCCCTTTTCCAGCGCCGCGAGGAGATATGCGTAAGTGCAGCCGCAGTTCATGTCGCAGCCCGCTTTCAGGGCCATTGCCGCGGACTCAATAGGGGAGGATGTTACCCTGTGATGCATATGAAAATCCTGTATCGCCCAGCAGTCGGATACAAAGTGTCCGTCAAATCCCCATTCTTTCAGCTTGCCCATAAGGAAGCTGTTGGCGCAGGCAGGCTCCCCGCCGACGCAGTTGTACGCGCCCATCACGCTTTCGACCCTTGCGTATTTCACAAGCTCCTCAAATGCGTAAAGATATGTTTCCGACATATCCTTTGCATTTACCTCCGCGTTGAACTCATGCCGCAGGGAT
Source organism: uncultured Oscillospiraceae bacterium (assembly GCA_934481445.1). GTDB lineage: Bacteria > Bacillota > Clostridia > Oscillospirales > Ruminococcaceae > CAG-115. Next base: position 6,604 of record CAKSPC010000052.1, on the reverse strand, counting down.
TCGGGGCCGCTGTGCACCGCGAAGTGCTTTGCGCAGGCGGAGGTTTTCATCACCTTTCCGCTGCCCTGAAGCCCCTTTACAAAAGCTTTGCCGCATTCCGCCGTGAGAAACGGATCCTCGCCGTAGGTTTCGTGCCCTCTGCCCCAGCGCGGGTCACGGAAGATGTTTATATTAGGCGCCCAGAGGGTGAGTCCTTTGTAAATATCCCTGTCGCCGCGCCTGGAATATTCGTTGTATTTCGCCCTCGCTTCGGTGGAGGTGATGTCCGCTGCGCGGTTGACAAGATCCGTATCGAACATGGCGGCAAGACCTATTGCCTGTGGGAACATCGTTGCCGTACCGCTGCGGGCAAGGCCATGAATGCCCTCGTTCCACCAGTTGTATTCCGGCACGCCGAGCCGCTCAATCGCAGGGGCGTCGTACCTTAGCTGTGAGGCGGCTTCCTCAATGGTCATTTCGTTTACAAGCGCTTCCGCACGCTCCTGCGGAGAAAGCGTCTGGTCAAGATATTTTTTCATTTTTTCTCCTCGTTTTATGATTTGTGATTGTAGGTTATGATTATTTCCCTATCTGATCTCTGCCTGCTTTTCGGCTGCGTTTGTCCTCGTACATACGCGCGTCGGCGGTTTTTATTATCTCGTCGATATCGCAGCCTGAGATGATATTCGCCGTTTCCCAGCCGCAGCTTATCCCGACGGGGTAGGGCTTGCCTGAGTTTTTGTTGTATTCCGCAAGATATTCCCGAACATCTCTGATGTACTTTTCGGGGGAGAAGTCCTCCTCGCCGCCTATCACCGCAAACTCATCCCCGCCGAAACGCGAGCACACAGTGCTTTCCGCCGAAACGGACATAAGCGCATTCGCGACGGTTTTTATCGCGCTGTCGCCCTCGCTGTGACCAAAGTTGTCGTTGATGTATTTGAGCCCGTCCATGTCCAGCGAGAAAACATAGACTGTTCCGCTTTTGAGTTTTGCGAATTTCTTATAGAACCCTCTTCTGTTCAGCAGACCCGTAAGCGGATCGTGAACGTGCATTTCTGCAAGCTCGGAATTGACGCGTTCAAGGCGGGTGCGGTTTATAAGGTTTTCAAGTATCTGCGTGGTGTCGCTTATGTATCTGCGCCTGTTTGCGTATATGGATTCTTCCGCATAGCTGATGGCGGCGCAGGTGTAGCCGAGCACATCCTCTACAAAATGTATCGGGGAGAAGAACAGTATGTCGTGCTTTTCCAGCACACTTTCCATGTCGGGCAGGAGCTCCCTCACAGGGAAAACAACCCCGTCCGAATTCAGCTCGTCAAACTCCCTTATCATAAACGCATTTACATTTTCCGTGAATACATCATGGAAGCGGCATCCGTCGGGTTTTTCATCAAATATATCGGTGTTTATGCAGAACCACTCGCAGTAGTCGCCGTATTTTTTCATTATTTTTGCAACGTCGCTGAGTGTAGAGCAGGCGGTTGCTTTTCTGACATAACTGAACATGAAGTCCTCGTGCCATTCCGCATTGCCGACACGGTCGTAAAGCTTCAGTATCTTGTCGCATGGGTTTTCGGAATTGATTTCCTTGCATCCGCAGGACTGGGCAATGTGCATTTTATACGGGATCGTTGTGTCCACGGTATCGCGCTTTCCGCTTATCATGTCCTCCACAAGAGCAACAGCGGCGCGGCCTATCGCGGAAAAATCTATCGAAGCGGTCGTAAGCCGCGGCTGATAGTATTTTTCAAGTTCTATGCCGTCAAATCCCGTTACGATGACATCGTCGGGCACTTTTATATTGTGGTGATACAGATACTGGCAGGCTGTTATCGCCATGGAATCGTTGCAGCATATTATCGCTTCGGGTAGCGGCAGACCGCTGTTCATAAATTTGTCCATAACCTGTATGGTGGGAGCTTCCCAGAAATCGCCGTAGCCCAGTCTGTTTTCGTCAAAGGGGATATTATTTTCCGAGAGAATATTTTTGTAGCATTCAATGCGCGCTTCCGAAAGCTCGTTTCCCTTAAATCCCGCAATAAAATTGACCCTGCGGCATCCGTGATATTCGACAATATGCCGCACTATCTGCTCGAAAGCCGAGAGATAGCCGAAGCGTATGCAGGGCGTATCGGGAATCTTTTTATCAATGGTTATCGTGGGAATTCCCGTACTTTCTGCATATCCGATTATCATTCTGCAAACATCATCGTTTTGTATCGACTGCGGAAGTATTATCAGCGCGTCCAGCAGCTCGGCATTCACAAGTTTGAATATACCTGCTTCGCCCGCGGTTTCGCCGTTTTTATTGAACAGGTCTGAAAACGACATAAAAAGCATGACTTTCCATCCGTGCTCTGTCGCCACACGGCATATAGAATCAACTGTATTTTTTACGTCCTCGTTTGCCATCTTTGCTCCGCATATACCGAGAAGCCTGTAATTTTTCCTGCCCTTGAACATAATGCTGCTCCCTTTGCTTGTATTTATTTTTCTGCCAGCCAGACCTTCATCTGATTTTCCCCGCGATTTCCCCATGTATAGTACGGCACTGCGACAGCCTCGCACGGCGTCAGCACGGGCTTCTCGGATGAATACAGCTCGTCCGAAACCCTCGCCCGAAGTGCGGGAACTTTTAATGTATCTGCGCCGAGCGTTTCGTTAAATTCGGAAACGGTCGGATTTTTGTTTGTATCTATCGAAAGGGAAAGCACATCACCGTTATTGTCAACGCCCTCGAAGCAGTATACCAAAGGACCTCTGCACACCGCAGCCTGCCCCGAAAGGTCGGGTACCTTTGCCGAGGGATAAACGTAGTACGGTTTGTCCGAAAGTTCAAGCGTGATGACGTCGCCGTCGTGCGCACTGATATATGCGTAGCCCTTTCTGATTATGCACGGGCATTCGCTGCCGTTGAGGAAAAGGTCATGCTTTCTGCTCCATTTCGGCAGCCTTACAGCTATCTCGCCGCTGCCGGATACGGAAAGCTTTATCGTAAATCCGTAGGGGTATTCCGTTTCGCAGGTGACAACCGCGCCGTTTTTAAAGGAAACTGTTCCGTTTGCATACAGATGGATGTAACCCGTCGTTGAATTCTCGCCGAATGCGTATTTTTCAAAAGAAGATATCAGCCTTGCAACGTTCGGAGGGCAGCAGGCGCAGGCATACCACTTCGGACGCTCGGGAAGAACGTGCCAGTGTGTAGCGGTCTTGTGCGCAATGCCGGGGATTACCTCCAGCGGATTAACATAGAAAAACCTCTTTCCGTCAAGCTGCATACCGCCGAGCACGGTATTATAGAATGCACGCTCCATCACGTCGGAATATCTGCTGTCAACATTGTTTTCAAGCATTCTCGAGGCGAAGAAAATAAGTCCTATCGAAGCGCAGGTTTCCGCATAAACGGTGTCGCCGGGCAGGTCGTAGTCCGCCGTGAAAGCTTCGCCGCATACAGTTGAGCCTATTCCGCCCGTAACGTACATTCTGCGGCGGGTGATGCTGTCCCAAAGCTTTTCGCAGGCGGAAAGCAGCTCCTTGTCATCGTCGTTTCCCGCAAGGTCTGCCATGGCTGTGTAAAGGTAAACCGCCCTTACGGCATGACCCACCGCGGTGTCCTGCCTGCGTACGGGGGCAAATGCCTGAGAATAGTTCGTGTCGGAGGGATTATTTCCCCATACCGTCCAGTTGCGCTTTTCCTTTTCTTTTTCGTAGAAATGAGGATCCTTACCGCGGACATCTACAAAATGCCGGGCAAGCTTGAGATATTTCTCGTTGCCCGTGGTGCGGTACATTTTCATAAGGGCAAGCTCAACCTCGGGATGACCGGGAAAGGCGCTGTATTCAAGCGTTCCCTCCTGCATAAAATGGTCGTAAATACACTGCGCGTTGCGTTCCATAACCCGCAGCAGCTTGTCCTTTCCTGTCGCTTCGTAATAAGCGCAGGCGGCTTCCATCATGTGTCCGGCGCAGTAAAGCTCGTGACCCTCCAGCAGGTTTGTCCAGCGCTTGTCGCGGTCTTTTATAGTAAAATATGTGTCAAGGTATCCGTCCTTGTCCTGTGCAGCTTCAATGAGGTCGATAAGGGCGTCCGCTGTTTTTTCGAGGTCGTCGTTCTTTTCTGCGGCAAGGCTGTATGCCACGGCTTCGAGCCACTTCGCGGCGTCGCTGTCCTGGAATACCATGCCGTAAAATCCGTCGCCGACGTCACCGCCGTGCAGGGCGTTTGCGGCATTGCGGAAGTTGTCAATAACGTGCGATTTCTCCGCGCCCTCCGCCTTGTCGGAGAGAACACTGTACTGGTACGGTATTACCGTATTCCTTATTAGTCTGCGGTATTTTTCGATAAATCCGTCGCTGCTTCTGAATGAGGACCGGTGCAGTTGGGTTTGTATTTTCATGGTATTCCTCCGCAATAATATGGTATTTTAATTTTACCACAAGGAGGGTCTGTTGTCAATCGGTTGTTGCATTATTTCGGCGAATATGATACAATAAATTGGGGTGATAAAAATGGTAGATGCTGTTTATCCGATAGTGGGAAATGAATTCTGGCTCCCGTTCTATCTTACGGGAATCGGCGTGTGCGAGCCCGAGTACAGGGTCGAGCGTTCCAATGGGCTGGTTTCGCACCAGATATTGTTTACCCGTTCGGGAAAGGGCGTGCTCAAAGTCGGCGGTAATACATATATACAGACGGCGGGCAGTGTGTTTTACCTTTCGCCGTTTGTTCCGCATGAATACTATCCGCAGGAAAACGACTGGACGACCTGCTGGGTGGTTTTCAGAGGGGGAGAGCTGGGATCGCTGATGCGATCCATGGGGTTTCAGCCGTATCTATGCGCCGATGGAGATATTTCCGTGCTGATCGAAATATTCAACAAGCTGTTCGACGCCGCAAAGGATCCCATCGGGGGCGGCGAGAAGTGCTCCCGCCTTGTGTACGATCTCATCCTTGAAACTCGGTCGATACTTATTGACGATCATCGGTCTGCGGGGTATGCGGGGAGCCTGCTGCAAAGCGCTGTGGAATATATCGAGGGGCACTATACCGAGGATATCCCGCTGGAAAAACTTGCATCACTCTCGGAGGTTTCGCTTCAGCATTTTTGCCGCGTGTTCAGAAACAGGATGAATATGCGCCCTATGGAGTACATTGCCCGCAGGCGTATTTCCCATGCAAAATTGCTTCTCTGCAACACAACCGAGCCGGTTTCCCGCGTGGGCGAGGAATGCGGCTATACCGACCCTACCTATTTCGGCACGGTATTTAAGAGATATGTAGGAGTCACCCCGGGAGAATACCGCAGACACCGCGGTTCCGAGCAGAAGTGATAATGTTCAAATATTAATATTTTTCTACAATATTTCCGATTGAAAAAACTCCTTTTACGGTATATAATAAAGCTGTACCGAAAAGGAGGTATCTGTTGTGAAACTTAAAAAAATCATAGCCGCTGCGGTGTGTGCTTCAATTGCATCGACAGCGCTTCCGACAAACGTATTTGCGGAGGGAAAGACAATGAATGTTACTATCGACGGCAATAATGCAGAACTTGCCGCAAACAAGCGCTACCGCGGCGCAGGCATGGTAAGCGGAAACAATTCCTCGCGGCTTCTCCTTGATTATAAAGCGGAAAATCCCGATGCATACTGGGAACTGCTTGAATATATGTTCGGCGACAGCGGCGTCGGAATAAATCACCTCAAGCTTGAGATGGGCGCGGATATCAACTCCTCATCCGGCACGGAGCCTAACGTAAAGCGCACCGAGGATGAAGAGACGGATGTTACCCGCGGGGCAGGCTATCAGCTCGCAGCGGACGCGCAGAAAGTCAACCCCGATCTTACGCTGGATATGCTTTACTGGAGCGAGCCGCTGTGGGTCACAAATTCCGAAGATGTATACGCGGCAAGATATAAGTGGTACAAGGAAACCCTTGACGCCGCATACGAAACCTACGGCATTAAGTTCGATTATGTCAGTGCCGTGCGCAACGAAAGGGCGATAGACCCCGACTGGGTAAAGTACCTTTCCAAGGCGCTCAAGGCGGAAACCGACTGCCCTTATGACTACTCCGCGATAAAGATAGTTGCCGCAGATGAGGTTTGCAGTTGGAACATCGCCGAGAAGATGAAGAAGGACGAAGAGCTTATGAACGCCGTTGACGTTCTCGGAAGCCATTATACGTCATGGTCGACTGACACAGTGCAGAAGTTCGCGGATGAATATGGCAAGGAAGTATGGTTCAGCGAGGCAAGCTCTCCCATGGAATACGCTGCAGGAACATGGCGTTTTGATGGAAATGGTTCGGGGATGTCCAACATAAACGGCCTGCTCGACGTTGCGAACAGAATCATAACCATGTATCCCGGCGGATATATGACCCTGTACGAATATCAGCCCGTTGTATCCGCATATTATGACGGCGTTACATACTGCCACAAGCAGCTTATCACTGCGAATACTCCGTGGAGCGGTTATTATGATCTCGACGCGGGATTTTTCATGTCGCTGCATTTTTCGCAGTTCATTAAAAAGGGCTGGACATTTATTGACGACGCCTGCTTCGGCGACGGCAAGGCGGGCGGCGATGGCCACGCAATCGTTGACGCAGTTTACAGC